>NZ_CP013254.1:3136223-3504335 GCF_001482365.1 Kocuria flava
ACGAAGAACGTGTAGCGGCCCTCGTCGATGAGCCCGTAGGACTTCTCCGAGACGACCGGCGCGATGATCACGTCGCGGGGGTCCTTGATGGTGGTCGCGCTCACTTGGCGTCCTCCTGCTTCTTCTTGCTGGCGGCGGCCACGAAGGACTCGAAGGCGTCCTTGGTGAACACCACGTCGTCGGAGACGAGCACGTCGTACGTGTTCAGCTGGTCGGCGTAGACGGAGTGCACGCCGGCCAGGTTGCGGACCGAGAGCGCGGCGACGTCCTCGGTGCGGCCCAGGACGACCAGCACGCTGCGGCGCTCGGTCAGCCCGAGCAGCGCGGCCTTGGCGCCCCTGGTGGAGGGCACGGAGCCCTCGACGAGGGACTCCACCACGTGCACGCGCCCGTTGCGGGCCCGGTCGGAGAGGGCACCGCGCAGGGCGGCGGCCTTCATCTTCTTGGGGGTCCGCTGCGAGTAGTCGCGCGGGGTCGGGCCGTGCACGATCCCGCCGCCGGTCATGTGCGGGGCGCGGATCGAGCCCTGGCGCGCGCGGCCGGTGCCCTTCTGCTTGAAGGGCTTGCGGCCGGCGCCGGAGACCTCGGCGCGGGTCTTGGTCTTGTGCGTGCCCTGGCGCGCCGCGGCCAGCTGGGCGACGACGACCTGGTGCAGCAGCGGCACGTTGGTCTGGACGTCGAAGATCTCGGCGGGCAGGTCGACGTTGACGGTCTGAGTTGCCATGGTCTATCAGGCTCCCTTCACTGCGGAACGGACGAGGACGACCGAACCCTTGGGGCCCGGCAGGGCGCCCTTGATGAGCAGCAGGGAGTTCTCGGCGTCCACGGCGTGAACGGTGAGGCTCTGCGTCGTGTGACGGACGGCGCCCATGCGGCCCGCCATGCGCATGCCCTTGAACACGCGAGCGGGGTAGGACGCGCCGCCGATCGATCCCGGCTTGCGGTGGTTCTTGTGGGCACCGTGGGAGGCGCCGACGCCGGCGAAGCCGTGGCGCTTCATGACACCGGCCGTGCCCTTGCCCTTGGTCGTGCCGATGACGTCGACCTTCTGGCCGGCCTCGAACAGCTCGACGGACAGCTCCTGGCCGAGCTCGTAGGTGTCGGCGTCGGCGGTGCGCAGCTCGACGACGTGGCGGCGGGGGGTGACGCCCGCCTTCTCGAAGTGGCCGGCCAGCGGCTTGGTGACCTTGCGAGGGTCGACGGCGCCGAAGCCGATCTGCACGGCGGCGTAGCCGTCGCGGTCCTGGGTGCGCAGCTGGGTCACGACGTTGGAGTCCGCCTTGACGACGGTCACCGGCACGAACTTCCCGTTCTCGTCCCAGACCTGGGTCATGCCGAGCTTGGTGCCCAGCAGGCCCTTCACCTGGCGTTCGAAAGTGGTAGTCATTGGGATGCGGTCCTCTTTACAGCTTGATTTCGATGTTCACGTCGGCCGGCAGGTCGAGGCGCATGAGCGAGTCGACGGCCTTCGGCGTGGGGTCGATGATGTCGATCAGCCGCTTGTGGGTGCGCATCTCGAAGTGCTCACGGCTGTCCTTGTACTTGTGCGGCGAGCGGATGACGCAGTACACGTTCTTCTCCGTCGGCAGCGGCACGGGGCCGACCACCGTCGCGCCGGCGCGCGTCACCGTCTCAACGATCTTCCGGGCCGAGACGTCGATGACCTCGTGGTCATAGGACTTCAGCCGGATGCGGATTTTCTGTCCCGCCATGGCGTCGTGACTCTCTTTCTTCAAGTACTTCCCTGTGACGGAGCTGGCGCTCCTTGTGCATGGCGCCCTGAGGGCGGACGCCGCTCCCCGCAGGCTGAATCCGGGAGTCCCGGGTTCCTCACCCTGCTGGAGCACCGACCCCCGAACTCGGGCGTGTCGCCGCGTGCGGAGCACACGGGAGCACCGGGTTCCTGGATGCGGGGCGGGTCGTCGGTGGTCCGTCCGTGGCAGCGGCATCGGCTGCTGGCCCTCGGTTCTGCTTCGGAGCCCTGTCCTGCTTCGGGGCTGGCCGGTTCGAACCGCTGAGAGCACACGGCGGCGCTTGAACAACGTCGTCCATCCTGCCAGAGATCCCGGGCGGGCGCAAACGGCGGCGGCCCTCCCCCGCCCCGGCCGGCGGGCCGCCGGCGGGCCAGCACGGCGGAAGAGGCCCCGGAACGCGCAGGACCCCCGCCGCGGGTGCGGCGGGGGGTCCTGCGCTGACCGGTCAGGCAGTCCGGGAGGAACTACTTGATGATCTTGGTGACACGGCCGGAGCCGACGGTGCGCCCGCCCTCGCGGATCGCGAAGCCGAGGCCCTCCTCCATGGCGATCGGCTGGATGAGCTCGACCGTCATCTCGGTGTTGTCGCCGGGCATGACCATCTCGGTGCCCTCGGGCAGCGTGATGACGCCGGTGACGTCGGTGGTCCGGAAGTAGAACTGCGGACGGTAGTTCGAGTAGAACGGGTTGTGCCGGCCGCCCTCCTCCTTGGAGAGGATGTAGACGTTGGCCTCGAAGTCGGTGTGCGGGGTGATGGAGCCCGGCTTGCACACGACCTGGCCGCGCTCGACGTCGTCGCGCTTGAGACCGCGCAGCAGCAGGCCGCAGTTCTCGCCCGCCATGGCCTCGTCCATCTGCTTGTGGAACATCTCGATGCCGGTGACGGTGGTCTTCTGGACCGGACGGATGCCGACGATCTCGACCTCCGAGTTGATCGGCAGGGTGCCGCGCTCGGCACGGCCGGTCACCACGGTGCCGCGGCCGGTGATGGTGAAGACGTCCTCGATCGGCATGAGGAACGGCTTGTCCATGTCGCGGACCGGGTCCGGCACGTTCTCGTCCACGGCCTCCATGAGCTCCTCGACGGACTTGACCCACTCGGGGTCGCCCTCGAGGGCCTTGAGGGCGGAGACGCGCACGACGGGGGCGTTGTCGCCGTCGAAGCCCTGGTCGGAGAGCAGCTCGCGCACCTCCATCTCGACGAGGTCCAGCAGCTCCTCGTCCTCGACCATGTCGGACTTGTTCAGGGCCACGAGCAGGTAGGGCACGCCCACCTGGCGGGCGAGCAGCACGTGCTCGCGGGTCTGGGCCATGGGGCCGTCGGTGGCGGCGACCACGAGGATCGCGCCGTCCATCTGCGCCGCACCGGTGATCATGTTCTTGACGTAGTCGGCGTGGCCCGGGGCGTCCACGTGGGCGTAGTGCCGCTTCTCCGTCTGGTACTCGATGTGGGAGATGTTGATGGTGATGCCGCGCTGCTTCTCCTCCGGGGCGGAGTCGATGGCACCGAAGTCGCGCTGCTCGTTGATGTCCGGGTACTTGTCGGCCAGGACCTTGGAGATGGCGGCGGTGAGCGTGGTCTTGCCGTGGTCGACGTGGCCGATGGTGCCGATGTTGACGTGCGGCTTGCTGCGCTCGAACTTGGCCTTCGCCATGGTTGTTCCTCCTAGAACATGTGTGGAAACTTGCTCAGCGATCCCCGCGACGCGTCGCGCGCCCGGTGGAGCGAGGCGATCAGCAGTACTGAAACCTCGGCAAGTCTACGTGGGGTGTCGTCTTTTGATGAAATTTTCCCGGCCGGGGCCGAGGGGTGGTGCTTACTCGCCGCGGTTCTTCTGGATGATCTCGTCGGCGACGGCCTTCGGGACCTCCGAGTAGCTGTCGAACTGCATCGAGTAGACGGCGCGGCCCTGGGTCTTGGAGCGCAGGTCGCCGATGTAGCCGAACATCTCGGACAGCGGCACGAGCGCCTTGACCAGCTTCACGCCGGTGACGTCCTCCATGGACTGGATCTGGCCACGGCGGGAGTTCAGGTCGCCGATGACCTCGCCCATGTACTCCTCGGGGGTGCGCACCTCGACCGCCATCAGCGGCTCGAGCAGGACCGGGCTGGCCTTGCGCGCGCCCTCCTTGAAGACCATGGAGCCGGCGATCTTGAAGGCCATCTCCGAGGAGTCGACGTCGTGGTAGGCGCCGTCGATGAGCGTCGCCTTCACGCCGACCACCGGGTAGCCGGCGAGGATGCCCAGCTGCATGGCGTCCTGGATGCCGGCGTCCACCGAGGGGATGTACTCGCGGGGGACGCGGCCGCCGGTGACCTTGTTGTCGAACTCGTAGAGCTCCTCGGCGTCCAGCGGCAGCGGCTCGAACGAGACCTGGACCTTCGCGAACTGGCCGGACCCGCCCGTCTGCTTCTTGTGGGTGTAGTCGACCTTCTCGACGGCCTTCTTGATGGTCTCGCGGTAGGCCACCTGGGGCTTGCCGACGTTGGCCTCGACCTTGAACTCGCGCTTCATGCGGTCCACCAGGATGTCCAGGTGGAGCTCGCCCATGCCGCCGATCTCGGTCTGGCCGGTCTCCTCGTTGAGGGACACGGTGAACGTGGGGTCCTCGGCGGAGAGCTTCTGGATCGCGGTGGACAGCTTCTCCTGGTCGCCCTTGGTCTTGGGCTCGATCGCCACGGAGATCACGGGCTCGGGGAAGGTCATCGACTCGAGCACGATCGGGTTCTGCGGGTCGCAGAGGGTGTCACCGGTGGTGGTGTCCTTCAGTCCGATGGCCGCGTAGATGTGGCCCGCACGGATCTCGTCGACCGGGTTCTCCTTGTTGGAGTGCATCTGGAACAGCTTGCCGATGCGCTCCTTCTTGCCCTTGGTCGAGTTGAGCACCTGCTCGCCGTTGACGGCCTTGCCCGAGTAGACGCGGATGTAGGTCAGCTGCCCGTAGAACGGGTGGGCGGCGACCTTGAACGCGAGGGCGGAGAAGGGGGCGCTGTAGTCGACCGGACGGGTGAGGATCTCCTCCTCGTCGTTCAGGGCGTGGCCCTGCACGTTGGGGACGTCCAGCGGGGAGGGCAGGAAGTCGATGACCGCGTCGAGCATCGGCTGCACGCCGCGGTTCTTGAACGCGGAGCCGCACAGCACGGGGTAGGCCTCGGAGTTGATGGTCAGCTTCCGGATGCCGGCCTTGAGCTCCTCGAGGGTGAGCTCCTCGCCGCCGAGGTACTTCTCCATGAGCTCGTCGTCGGACTCGGCGACGGTCTCGACCAGCTGGTTGCGGTACTCCTCGGCACGCTCCTGGAGATCGGCGGGGATGTCCTCGATCTCGTACTTGGCGCCCATGGTGACGTCGCCCTTGGAGTCGCCGGGCCACACGAAGGCCTTCATGGTCAGCAGGTCCACGACACCGGTGAAGGCGGACTCCGCGCCGATCGGCAGCTGCATCACCAGCGGCTTGGCCCCGAGCCGGTTGATGATGGTGTCGACGGTGAAGTAGAAGTCGGCGCCCAGCTTGTCCATCTTGTTGACGAAGCAGATGCGGGGGACGTCGTACTTGTCGGCCTGGCGCCAGACCGTCTCCGACTGGGGCTCGACGCCCTCCTTGCCGTCGAAGACCGCCACGGCGCCGTCGAGCACGCGCAGGGAGCGCTCGACCTCGACCGTGAAGTCCACGTGGCCGGGGGTGTCGATGATGTTGATCTGGTTGTCGTGCCAGTAGCAGGACGTCGCGGCCGACGTGATCGTGATGCCGCGCTCCTGCTCCTGGGCCATCCAGTCCATCGTGGAGGCACCGTCGTGGGTCTCGCCGAGCTTGTGGCTGATGCCGGTGTAGAACAGGATGCGTTCGGTCGTGGTGGTCTTGCCGGCATCGATGTGGGCCATGATGCCGATGTTGCGGACCTTCTTCAGGTCGGTAAGCACGTCGAGTGCCACGGTGTTTCCCTTCAGGAGATGGTGCCGGCGGCCTGCCGGCCCGGTGGGGCCGGCAGGCCGGAGAAGATTCTACCAGCGGTAGTGGGCGAAGGCCTTGTTGGACTCAGCCATCTTGTGGGTGTCCTCGCGGCGCTTCACGGCGGCACCGAGACCGTTGGACGCGTCCAGGATCTCGTTCTGCAGGCGCTCCGTCATGGTGTTCTCGCGGCGGAGCTTGGAGTAGCCCACGAGCCAGCGCAGCGACAGCGCCTGGGCGCGGCCGGGCTTGACCTCGACGGGCACCTGGTAGGTGGCGCCGCCGACGCGGCGGGACTTGACCTCGAGGGCCGGCTTGACGTTCTCCAGGGCCTTCTTGAGGGTGGCCACGGGGTCGGCGCCGGTCTTGCCGCGCACGCCCTCGAGCGCGCCGTAGACGATGCGCTCGGCGGTGGACTTCTTGCCGTCCTGGAGGACCTTGTTGATCAGCTGCGTGACGACCGGCGAGCCGTAGACGGGGTCGACGACGAGCGGGCGCTTGGGAGCGGGACCCTTACGAGGCATTACTTCTTCTCCTTCTTGGCGCCGTAGCGGGAGCGGGCCTGCTGGCGGCCCTTGACACCCTGGGTGTCGAGGGCGCCGCGGACGATCTTGTAGCGGACACCCGGGAGGTCCTTCACGCGGCCGCCGCGCACGAGCACGATGGAGTGCTCCTGCAGGTTGTGGCCCTCGCCCGGGATGTAGGCGGTGACCTCGACGCCGCCGTTGAGCTTCACGCGGGCGACCTTGCGCAGCGCGGAGTTCGGCTTCTTCGGGGTGGTGGTGTAGACGCGGGTGCACACGCCGCGCTTCATGGGGCTGCCCTTGAGCGCGGGCGCCTTGGTCTTGACGACCTTGGGGGTCCGGCCCTTGCGGACCAGCTGCTGGATGGTAGGCACTGTGTCTCCTGATCGGACGGGCCGCGCCGGCGGCCCGCTGGGATGGTCGGCTCCTCCTCCCCCGGTGCGGGACCGGGGGCGGGGACGGCGTCCCGGGTGCTGCCGGCGCGGCCGGGGCCGCACACCGGTGCCCGGGAGTTTCCGTGGGCAGACGAAAAGGATGGCATTTCGGCACATGCTGCGTGCCGGAGGACCGGGTCCGTTCTGCCATTGATTCCCGCGGTTCCCGCCGCCGCACGGGGCGAGGGCAGGGACCGTGCAATTCCACGACAGCCTATCAGAGAGGCCCCGCCCCCGGAAACCGGGGCGGGCTCAGCGGCCGGCGGCGGCGAGGTCCGCGGAGATCCGGCGGGCGCACTCGAGCAGCGGGGGCACGACGTCGCGCCGGGGGTCGGTGCCCGCGGCCCCCGGCACGCCCACGCGCATGGAGACGTTCACGGCGGCGACCACGCGGCCGGCGCCGTCGTGGACGGGGGCCGCCACGGAGCACAGCCCTGCCTCGAGCTCCTGGTCCACGAGCGCCCAGCCCTGGGCGCGGACCGTGCGCAGGTCCTCCTCGAGCAGGGCGCGGTCGGTGAGGGTGCGGTCGGTGCGGGCCTCGAGGCGGGCGGTGCGGAAGTACTCCGCGAGCTCGTCGGGCCCGAGCCCGGCGAGCAGCACCCGGCCCATCGACGTGGCGTGGGCGGGGAAGCGGGTGCCCACGGCGATGGCCACGGTCATGATCCGGCGGGTGGCGACCCGGGCGACGTAGACGATGTCGGTGCCGTCGAGCACGGAGGCCGAGGTGGACTCCTCCAGCAGCGCGGACAGGGCCTCGAGGTGCGGGCCCGCCAGCGCCGGCAGCGACAGGGCGGAGAGGTAGGCGTAGCCGAGCCGGAGCACCTTGGGGGTGAGCTCGAACAGCCGCCCGTCGGTGCGCACGTAGCCGAGCTCCTCGAGGGTCAGCAGGAAGCGGCGCGCGGTGGCGCGGGTGAGGCCGGTGCGCCGTGAGACGTCGCTGAGGGTCATCCGGGGGTGCCCGGCGTCGAAGGCGGAGATCACCTCCAGCCCGCGTGCGAGGGACTGGACGAACTGGCCGCCGGGGCCCCGCTCCCCCGCGGGCGTGCTCGGCTCGGGCTCGGTCACGGGGGCCTCCTCGGGCGGTGGGACGGCACGGGACGGGCGGGCGGCGGAGCCGGACGGCCGCCGGGACACCGTGTCCCGGCCGGACCGTCCCGGACCGGCGGACCGGCGGACCGCCCGGGCGGGACCCGCCGGGCGGGCGCAGGGCGTCCCCGCGGCCGGCGGGTCCGGCCGGCCGCGGGGACCGGTCAGCCGGCGGCGGGGCGCAGCGGCAGGCCGACGAGCTCCTGGAGCTCCTCGAAGTCGGTGCCGAAGGTCTCGCGCACGCTCAGGCCGTCCTCGTCGACGAGGAACACGGCCCGGTCGGTGTAGACGCGCGAGACGCAGCCGACGCCGGTGAGCGGCATGGTGCACTTCTCCACCAGCTTGGACTGGCCCTTCTTGGTGAGCAGGGTCATCATCACGAAGGTCTGCTTGGCCCCGGTGGCCAGGTCCATGGCCCCGCCCACGGCGGGGATGGCCTCGGGCTTGCCGGTGTGCCAGTTCGCGAGGTTGCCCTCGACGTCCACCTGGAAGGCCCCGAGCACGCAGCAGTCGAGGTGGCCGCCGCGCATCATGGCGAACGAGTCCGCGTGGTGGAAGTAGGAGCAGCCGGGGGTCTCGACGACGGGGATCTTGCCGGCGTTGATGAGGTCCGGGTCGACCTCGTCGCCGTGGGCCTCGCGGCCCATCCCGAGCATGCCGTTCTCGGTGTGCAGCGTGACGTCGTGCTCGGCGGTGAGGTGGTTGGCGACGAGGGTCGGCTGGCCGATGCCCAGGTTGACGTAGGAGCCGGCGGGGATGTCGGCGGCCACGACCCGCGCGAGCTCCTCGGGGCCGAGGGGGTGCTCGGCGGTGCGCGGGACCGCGGTGGTCTGCTCTCGGGTGGTGCGCTCGCTCATGGGGTTCAGAGCTCCTCTCGGGGGTCGGTCTGGGCCGGGGACTCGAGCCGCACGACCGTGTCCACGTAGATGCCGGGGGTCACGACGACCTCGGGGTCGAGCTCGCCGCGCTCGACGATCTCGGCGACCTGCACGATGGAGGTCGTCGCCGCGGCGGCCATGATCGGCCCGAAGTTGCGCGCCGTCTTGCGGTAGACGAGGTTGCCGGCGCGGTCGGCGACGTGCGCCTTGGTCAGGGAGTAGTCGGCCCTGATGGGGTGCTCGAGGACGTAGTGGCGGCCGTCGATCTCGCGCACCTCCTTGCCCTCGGCCAGCGGGGTGCCGTAGCCGGTGGGTGTGAAGAACGCCCCGATCCCGGCCCCCGCGGCGCGGATCCGCTCGGCGAGGTTGCCCTGCGGGACGACCTCGAGCTCGATCTCGCCCGCGCGGTACTTCTCGTCGAAGTGCCAGGAGTCGGACTGGCGGGGGAAGGAGCAGATGATCCTGCGCACCCGCCCGAGCTGGATGAGCTTGGCGAGGCCCACGTCGCCGTTGCCGGCGTTGTTGTTGACGACGGTCAGGTCGGTGGCGCCGTGGTCGATCAGCGCGTCGATGAGCTCGACGGGCTGTCCGGCGACGCCGAAGCCGCCGATCATGACGGTGGCGCCGTCCTCGATCTGCGCCACGGCCTCGGCGCAGCTGGCTGCGATGGTGAGCATGCGGTGTGCCTTCCTTCGGGGTCCGGTCGGGTTCTCAGGCGTTCTGGTTCTCGAGCACGACGGCGAGGCCCTGACCCACGCCGATGCAGATGGCGGCCACGCCCCAGCGCTGCCCGGAGGCCTGCAGGGACCGGGCGAGGGTGCCGAGGATGCGGGTGCCGGACGCGCCGAGGGGGTGGCCGATGGCGATGGCCCCGCCGTGCCGGTTGACGATCGCCGGGTCGATGCCCCAGGCGTCGACGCAGGCCAGGGACTGGGCGGCGAAGGCCTCGTTGAGCTCGACGGCGGCGACGTCGTCCCAGGTGATGCCGGCGCGGCGCAGCGCGGAGTTGGCCGCCTCGACCGGGGCGAAGCCGAAGAACTGCGGCTCGTTGGCGGCGGCCCCGCGCCCGGCGATGCGGGCGAGGGGCTGCAGGCCGGTCAGCTCGGCGGCCTTCTCGGAGCCCAGCAGCGCGGCGGAGGCGCCGTCGTTGAGGGGCGAGGCGTTGCCGGCGGTGACGGTCCCGCCCTGCTCCTCCGGGCGGAAGACGGTCTTGAGCCCGGCCAGCTTCTCGACGGTGGAGGAGGCCCGAACGGATTCGTCCCGGGTCAGCTCGGTGCCGGGGACCTGGACGGTGAGGTCCGCGTAGAAGCCCTCGTCCCAGGCCTGCTGGGTGAGCTGGTGGGAGCGGTACGCGAACTCGTCCATGCGGTCGCGGGTGATGCCGTGCCGCTCGGCGAGCTGCTCGGTGGCCTCGCCCAGGGAGACCGTCCACTCGGGCCTCATCCGCTTGTTCACGAGCCGCCAGCCCAGGGTGGTGGAGGCCAGGGTCATGTCCCCGGCGGGGTAGGGCTTCTCGGTCTTGGGCAGCACCCAGGGGGCGCGGCTCATGGACTCGACGCCGCCGACGAGCACCACGTCCGCCTCGCCCGCGCCGATCTGGCGGGAGGCGATGATGGCGGCGTCGAGGGAGGACCCGCACAGCCGGTTCACCGTGGTGCCGGGCAGCTCGACGGGCAGCCCGGCGAGGAGGGTGGCCATGCGGGCGACGTTGCGGTTCTCCTCCCCCGCGCCGTTGGCGTTGCCGAGCACGACCTCGTCGATCGCGGCCGGGTCCAGGCCGGGGGCGCGCCCGACCTGCTCGCCCAGCACGTGGGCGGCGAGGTCGTCGGGGCGCACGCCCGCCAGGGCGCCGCCGAAGCGGCCGAAGGGGGTGCGGACGGCGTCGTAGATGTAGGCCTGGGTCATGGTGTTCCTCGCTTGCGTCGTTGCAGGTCGGTCACGGGGTCTCGGGGCCAGGGGTGCCGGTGGGCACGGGGCGGGGCCGGCACGGGGCGCCGCCCCGCGCCGGACGGGCCTCAGGCGTCCTCGGCGTCGAGGGCGTCGAGGACCTGCTTGGCGTGCTTGAAGGCGTTGTTGGCCGAGGGCACGGAGAGGTAGATCGCCGACTGCAGCAGGACCTCCTTGATCTCGTCCCGGCTCAGGCCGTTGCGCAGGGCGGCGCGCACGTGCATCTCGAACTCCTCCCAGTGCCCTGCGGCGATCAGCGCCGTCAGGGTGATGGCGCTGCGCATCCGCCGGTCCAGGCCGGGGCGGGTCCAGATCTCGCCCCAGGCGTAGCGGGAGATGAAGTCCTGGAACTCGGTGGTGAACCCGTCCTTGGCCGCCTCGGCGCGGTCCACGTGGGCGTCGGAGAGGACCTCGCGGCGCACGGCCGTGCCCTCGGCGTGGGCCTGCTCCTCGGTGCGGCGGGAGTCGCTGCTCATGCTCGTGCTCCTTCGGGGTGGGGGTCGGCGGCGAAGTGCCCGGTCAGCAGGCGGGCGACCTCGGCGGGCGCCTCGGCGGGGATCAGGTGGGCGGCGTCCTCGAGGACCACGGCCCGCCCGCCCGTGCCCGCGGCCAGGGCGGCGGCGTCCTCGGGCGGGGTCGCGGCGTCGTGCGCGCCGGCGACGGCGAGGACCGGGGCGCGCACGGCCCCGAGCCGGTCGCGGGCGTCGAAGTGCTCGAGGGCCTCGCAGACCCGGGCGTAGGAGAAGCGGTCGGCGCCCTGCAGGTCGTGCAGCAGCGCGGTGGCCGTGACGGGCTCGCGCTCGAGGAAGCCGGGGGCGAACCAGCGCTGCGCGGAGCCGGTGACCTGGGTGGGCGTTCCGGCCGCGGCGACGAGGCGGGCGCGCTCGGCCCACGCCTGCGGCTGCCCCACCCGGGCCGCGGTGCCCAGGAGCACGGCGGCGAGGACCCGGTCGGGGGCGTCGAGCAGCAGCTGCTGGCCGACGCAGCCGCCGACCGAGTTCCCGGCGTAGTGGAACGGTCGTCCGCTCAGGTCCTCGGTGCGGTCGAGGGCCTCGAGCACGCCGCGGGCGAGCTCGGCCATGGTGAAGGGCTCGTCCGTCGCGGCGGAGGCGCCGTGGCCCGGCAGGTCCCAGCCCAGGACCCGGCGGTCCCGGCCGAGCTCACGCGCGACGGCGCCCCACAGCGCGGTCACCGAGGTGCCGAGGGAGGGCCCGAGCACCACGGGCGGGACGTGCGGGGCGGGCCGCGGGCCGGCGGCGAGCTCGACCAGGGCGAGGGCGGGGACGGTCATGCGGTGCCTCCGGGGATCGTGCCGGCGGCCGGGCCGGCGGTGGACGCGCGCTCTGCCGGACCCTCGGGCCCGGCGGCGAGGACGCGGTCGACGAGCAGGTCCGCGGCCCCGAGGTAGCCGGCGGGCTCCAGCAGCCGCCGCACCCACGGCTCGTCCACGGGCCCCCCGTCGGGCCGGCTCCGGCCGGCGAGGCCGACCAGCGCGCGGACGAGGGCGTCGGCGTCGTGGGCGTGCTCCCGCACGGCGGCCTGGACGCGCTGCTTGCCCGTGGCCCCGTCGGCGGCGGGCACGAGCGGGGCGAGGGCGGCGCTGATGCGCTCCGCGAGCACGGCGGGGCCGGAGGCCTCGAGGTTGGCGCGCATCCGGTCCGCGTCCACGCCCAGGCCCTCGGCGAGCTCGGCCGCGTGCGAGGCCGCCGCGACGGCCAGCCGGGCGAGCTCGCGCAGCGCGGGCCACTCCGTGTGCCAGGCCCCGTCGGGCCGCTCGTCGACGGCCAGCCCGGCGGCCAGGTGCAGCTGCGCCACGAGCTGCGGGGCGCTGAGCGCGGTGCGCTTGAGCAGCACCGACAGCACCGGGTTCTGCTTCTGGGGCATGGCGGAGGACACCCCGCGCCCCTCGGCGGCGGGCTCGCGCAGCTCGCCGATCTCCGGCCGGGCCAGGACCAGGACGTCGTTGGCGATCCGGCCCAGCGCGGCGCAGACCCCGGCCAGGGCCTGGCCGGCGCGCAGCACGGGCCGGCGGGTGGTGTGCCACACGTGGCCCGGCAGCTCCAGGCCGAGCTCCCGGGCCCAGTGCCCGGCCAGCTCCAGGGCGCGTGCCGCGTCCGGGGCCTCCTGAGCCCCGGGCCGGTCCGCGAACAGGGCGGCGCTGCCCGCGAGGGAGCCGACCGCCCCGCCGTAGGAGACGGGCGTGCGGGTCAGGTCCGCGAGGTCGTCCCGCAGGTCCTGCACCCCGGCCAGCCAGCCGGCCGCCTTGAGCCCGAACGCGGTGGGCAGGGCGTGCTGGGTGAGGGTCCGGGCGGCCATCACGGTGCCGCGGTGCGCCTCCGCCAGGCGGGCCAGGGCCGCCCGGGTGCGGGCGAGGTCGCTGGCGAGGGGCTCGGCGGCGCGGCGCACGAGCAGCATCATGGCGGTGTCCAGCACGTCCTGGCTGGTCAGCCCGCGGTGCACCCAGCCCGTCGCGTCCGGGTCGAGCCGCTCCACGCGGCGCCGGTAGTCCGCCAGCAGCGGGATGACCGGGTTGCCGCCGCCCTCGGCGCGCCGGGCGATGTCCGCGGCGTCGTAGTCGGCGGCCCGGGCGGCCGCGCGGGCCGCGTCGGCGGCGGCGGCGGGCGCGAGCCCGGCGCGCACCTGCGCCGCGACCCAGGCCGCCTCGGTGTCGAGCAGCGCCTGGAGCACGGCCGTGTCGTCCGTGGGCCCGGCCCCCCGGTGCGCGCCGGGGGTGAGCAGTCCGACGTCGGTCATGCCGTCCTCCTGGGGTGGTGCTCCGGGCTCGTCCCGGGGCCGTGCGGTGGTGCCGTGCGGTGGTGCCGTGCGGTGCCCCGGGCGGGCCGGGTCACCGCACGCGGGGAGCTCAGTCAGCGAGGTTGGGGTAGGTGAGGAAGACGGTCTCCTCCTCGCCCTGCAGGCGGACGTCGAAGCGCAGCGAGCCGTCGGCCTCGCGCCGGGCGATGAGCGTGCGGCGCCGCTCCGCGGGCAGGGAGCGCAGCAGCGGGTCCGCCGCGAGCGCCGCGGTGTCCTCGGGCAGGTAGATGCGGGTGAACAGCCGGTTGAGCAGGCCGCGGGCGAAGACCGTCAGCGTGATGAAGGCCGCCCTGCCCGGCTCGGTCGGCCCCGGGTCGACGGTGGTGAACGTGTAGTGGCCCACGTTGTCGACGGCCGCGCGGCCGAAGCCCGTGAAGGTGTAGCCGTCCCGCACGAGGGAGCCGTCCGCGGTGGGCACCGCGCCGGTGCCGTCGGCCTGCCAGATCTCCAGCAGGGCGTCGGGGACGACGGCGCCGTGCCCGTCGGTGACGACCCCGTGCAGGCGCACCGCCTGCGGGTGGGACGGGTGGACGAGCTGCTCCCCCTTCTCGTAGGGCAGCGCGTAGCCGTAGAACGGCCCGATGGTCTGGCCCGGGGTCGCGGCGAGCCCGGTGCGCGCGGTGTTCTCAGACATTGGAGTCGCCTTCCGTCCAGGTGCGGTTCGAGCCGCTGAGCACGATGTCCCAGGTGTAGCCGAGCAGCCACTCGTGCTCGGAGACGTCGTGGTCGTAGCGGGCCACGAGCCGCTCACGGGCCTTGGGGTCCACGATCGACCGGCAGATCGGGTCGAGCGCGAACAGCGGGTCGCCCGGGAAGTACATCTGGGTGATCATCCGCTGGGTGAAGTCCGTGCCGAACAGGGAGAAGTGCACGTGCGCGGGCCGCCACGCGTTGTGGTGGTTCTTCCAGGGGTAGGGGCCCGGCTTGATGGTGACGAACTCGTAGGAGCCGTCGTCGCCGGTCAGGCACCGGCCCACGCCCGTGAAGTTGGGGTCGATGGGCGCCGGGTGCTGGTCGCGCTTGTGGATGTAGCGCCCGGCGGCGTTGGCCTGCCAGATCTCCACGAGCTGGCGGCGCACGGGGCGGCCGTCGCCGTCGAGGACCCGCCCGCGGATCCTGATCCGCTCGCCGATGGGCTCGCCGCCGGACTGGATGGTGAGGTCCGACTCGAGGCGGTGAACGTCGCGCTCGCCGAAGGCGGGGGCGTGCAGCTCGATGGTCTCGGGGTCGGCGTGGTGCAGGTCCTTGGTGGGGTGGCGCAGGATCGAGCTGCGGTAGGGCGCGTAGTCCAGCCGCGGCTGGGTCTCGGTGCGCCCGGAGGCCTCGTACTGCTCCGCGATCTGCGCCATCTCCCGGTCGAGGTCGGCCTGGGTGTCCGCCGCGTCGTCGGGGCCCTTGGGGGTGAGGTGCACGAACGCCTCCTCCTGCCCCTGGTCCTGGTCGGTCATGGAAGTGCTCCTTCGCTGGTCGGGGCCGTCGGACCGGGCGGGAGGCCGGCCGCGGCGGCGGGGTCGCCGGCGCGCCCTGCGGAGATCTGCTCCGAGGATACGCAACTGTGCATCATTCGCACAACTGTTCGCTGTGCGAACAGAAAATGCGGGGGCCGCGGGCTCAGGCGTCGGGCCAGCCGGTGTAGGACTCGGCGAAGTAGGCCGAGCCGTGCACCGAGCCGGTGACGGCCGCGAACTCGCCGTAGCGCCGCTTCTGCTCGAACGGGTTCTCGTCCCGGCGCACGTGCATGAGGTTGGTGGCCCAGTACGAGAAGTTCTGCGCCTTCCAGACCCGCTCCAGCGCCGTCGCCGAGTACGCGGCCAGCCCGGAGTCGTCGCCGTCGCGCAGTGCGGCGACGAGGGCGGGGGCGAGCACCCGCACGTCGCAGAAGGCGAGGTTCAGCCCCTTGGCCCCGGTCGGCGGGACCGTGTGCCCGGCGTCGCCGACGAGGAAGAGGTTGCCGTGGCGCAGCGGCTCGCACACGTAGGAGCGGAACTTCAGCACGGTCTTGTCGAAGATCGGACCGCGCTCGAGGCGGAACCCGTCGGGCCCGTCCACGCGGCGCTGGAGCTCGTCCCAGATGCGCTCGTCGTCCCAGGCCTCGACGTCCTCGTCGGGGTCGCACTGGAAGTACATGCGCTGGACCGTGTCGCTGCGCTGGGAGATCAGCGCGAAGCCGTGGTCGGAGTTGGCGTAGATCAGCTCGGGCGCGCTCGGCGGGGCCTCGGTGAGGATGCCGAACCAGGCGAAGGGGTACTCGATGAAGTGGTCGGTGCGGGCCTCGCGCGGGATGGCGCGGCGGCAGATGCTCTGTGAGCCGTCGGCGCCCACGAGGACCTCGCAGCGGATCTCGACGGGCGTGCCGTCCGCGTCGGTGAACCGGATCCGCGGGGTGTCGCTCTCGAGATCGAGCACCTCGGTGTCGGTGACGGACCAGCGGACGTCGCCGCCGTCGCGCTCGCGGGCGGCGGCCAGGTCCCAGAACACCTCGTTCTGCGGGTACAGCCACACCGACTCCCCGACGAGCTCCTGGAAGTCGATGCGGTGGCTGTGCCCGCGGAAGCGCAGGACGGTGCCCTCGTGCTCGTGCCCCTCGGTCAGCACGCGCCCGTCGACGCCCTCCTCGGTGAGCATGCGCACGGTGCCGGCCTCGAGGATGCCCGCGCGGTGGGTGGCGTGGATCGCGTCCTTGTCCCGCTTCTCCACCACGACGGACTCGATGCCGGCGCGGGCCAGCAAATGGGAGAGCATCAGCCCGGCGGGGCCGCCGCCGACGATGCCGACACGGGTGGTGAGGACGGTGCGCGCTGCGCTCATGGGTTCTCCTGGTGATACGGCGGGGATCGCCTCCAGTGTTCCAGCGCACTGTGGGGGCCACCACAGGCGTCCCGTTGATCGGGACGGCGTCGGCGCTCAGGCCTGCCGGTCGCGGCCCGTCTCCCGCAGCGTCCGCCGGATCCCGTGGGCGGCGGTGTGCAGGGCCTGCACGATCGCGGCCGCCCGCCCGCCCGGGTCCCCGGCGGGGGTGATCACCCCCAGCCCGGCGAGCACCTGCTCGCCGCGCCCGCGCACGGGCACGGCGATCCCGGTCGTCTCCGGCTCGAGGTAGCCGGTCTGCACGGCGTGGCCCCGGGCGCGGATCCGCTCCAGCTCCGCGGCGACCTCGTGCGGGTCGGTCGGCGAGAGCGGGGTGAACGCCGCCAGGGGCCCCTCGAGGTAGGCCTGCTGGACCTCGCCCGGGGCGTGGGCGAGCAGCACGAGCCCGGTGGCCGACAGGTGCAGGGGCAGCCGCCCGGCCACGGAGGCGCGCACGGGCACGGCCCCGGGGTGGGAGAGGCGCTCGAGCAGCAGCACCTCCCGGCCCTCCATGATCCCCAGCTGCACGTGCTGGCACAGCACCGCGTGGATGTCGCCCATGAAGGGCCGTGCGGTGCGGGCCAGCGTCAGCTCCCGGGAGGCGCGGTTGGCCAGCTCCCACAGCCGGGTGCCCACCACGTAGCGCCCGCCCTCGACCCGCTCGAGCCATCCCTGGCGGGCCATGTCCCGGGCGAGCCGGTGGGCGGTGGCCGGGGGCAGGCCCGCCAGCACCGCGAGCTGCCCGCCGGTCAGGCGGGAGTGCTCCGCCGTGAAGGCGGCCAGGATCCGGTCCATCCGCTCCAGCACGGACTCCCCCGTCGGTGAGTTCGCCATCGCCTCGCCCTCCTGCCGGCGCGCCCTGGGCTCGGCCCCTCCCCCGGGCGCGCTGAGGGGGAGGGTCGGGACGGGGACAGCCCCGCCCCGGACCGTGGTCCGGGGCGGGGCTGCCGTGGTGACCGCCGCGGCGGTCACCTCCTGCGGTGGACCGGCCTCAGTTGGAGCCGAAGTCGTAGTCCTCCAGCGGGATCGCCTGGAACTCGGCGGGGGTCTGCCCGGAGTTCTCGTCGGCGTAGCTGAAGTCCGAGAACGACCCGGGCTCCGTGAACAGCGAGGCCTTCGCCTCCTCGGTCGGCTCCACGTCGACGTTGTTGTACCGCGCAAGCCCGGTGCCGGCCGGGATGAGCTTGCCGATGATGACGTTCTCCTTGAGCCCCACCAGCGGGTCGGACTTGCCCTCCATGGCGGCCTGGGTGAGCACGCGGGTCGTCTCCTGGAAGGACGCGGCGGACAGCCACGAGTCGGTCGCCAGCGACGCCTTGGTGATGCCCATCAGCTCCGGGCGCCCGGCCGCGGGGCGCGCGGTCTCCGCCACGGCCTTGCGGTTGGCCTCCAGGAAGCGGACGTTCTCGACGAGCTCGCCCGGCAGCAGGTCGGTGTCGCCGGACTCGATGATCGTCACGCGCCGCAGCATCTGCCGCACGATGACCTCGACGTGCTTGTCGTGGATGCCCACGCCCTGGGAGCGGTACACGCCCTGGACCTCGTCCACGAGGTGCTTCTGCGCCTGCCGCGGACCGCGGATGCGCAGCACCTCCTTCGGGTCGACGGCGCCCGAGACCAGCTGCTGGCCGACCTCGACGTGGTCGCCCTCGGTCACGAGCAGCTTCGCACGGCGCAGCACCGGGTAGGCGATCGCCTCGTCCCCATTGTCCGGGGTGACGACGACCTTCAGCGCCTTGTCGGTGTCCTCGATGCTCACGCGGCCGGCGACCTCGGAGATCGGGGCGACACCCTTGGGGGTGCGCGCCTCGAAGAGCTCCTGGATGCGCGGCAGACCCTGGGTGATGTCGCCGTCCGAGGACGCGACACCGCCGGTGTGGAAGGTGCGCATGGTCAGCTGCGTGCCGGGCTCGCCGATCGACTGGGCCGCGATGATGCCGACGGCCTCGCCGATGTCCACGAGCTGGTTGGAGGCCAGCGAGCGGCCGTAGCACGCCGCGCACACGCCCACCGCGGACTCGCAGGTCAGCACCGAGCGCACGCGCACCGTGTCGACCCCCGCCTCGAACAGCGCGGCGATCAGGGCGTCGGAGAGGTCCGCGCCGGCCTCGGCCACGACCTCGCCGTTGGCGTCGGCGACGTCCACGGCCAGCACGCGCCCGTGCACCGTGTTCTCGATGTCCTCGTGCAGGGTGCGCGCCCCGGACTCCGCGACGTCGGCGACGGGCAGGGTGAGCCCGCGCTCGGTCATGCAGTCCGCCTCGCGCACGATGACGTCCTGGGAGACGTCCACGAGACGACGGGTCAGGTAGCCCGAGTTCGCCGTGCGCAGCGCGGTGTCGGCCAGGCCCTTGCGGGCGCCGTGGGTCGCGATGAAGTACTCCAGCACCGACAGGCCCTCGCGGTAGGAGGACTTGATCGGGCGGGGCATGATCTCGCCCTTCGGGTTGGACACGAGCCCGCGGATGCCGGCGATCTGGCGCACCTGCATCCAGTTGCCGCGGGCGCCGGAGGAGACCATCCGGTTGATCGTGTTCAGCGCCGACATGTTCTCGCGCATCGCCTCGGCGACCTCGTCGGTGGCCTTGGTCCAGATGTCGATCAGCTCCGAGCGGCGCTCGTCGTCGTCGATCAGACCGCGGTCGTACTGGCCCTGGATCTTCGCGGCCTGCGCCTCGTAGCCCTCCATGATGGCGGGCTTGGTGGGCGGGGTCGCGATGTCCGAGATCGCCACGGTCACCCCGGAGCGGGCCGCCCAGTGGAAGCCGGCGTCCTTGAGCTCGTCGAGGGTGCGCGCCACGGAGGCCATGGGGTAGCGCTCCGCGAGGTCGTTGACCAGCGCCGAGAGGTGCTTCTTGTCGGCGACGGCCTCGTCCCACGGGTAGTCCTCGGGCAGCGTGTCGTTGAACAGCACGCGGCCCAGGGTGGTCTGCACGCGCACCGGCGTCCCGGGCTCCCACCCCTCGGGGGCCTCCCAGCCCTCGAACGGCACGAAGTCCTCGAGCTCGATCGTGCACAGGGCGTTGAGGTGCAGCTGCCCGGCGTCGTGGGCCATGATCGCCTCGGCCACGGAGGAGAACGACCGGCCCTCCCCCTCGGCGCCCTCGCGGACGGTGGTGAGGTGGTAGAGCCCGATGATCATGTCCTGCGAGGGCAGGGCGATCGGCTTGCCGTCCGAGGGCTTGAGGATGTTGTTCGAGGAGAGCATCAGGATGCGCGCCTCGGCCTGGGCCTCCGGGGACAGGGGCAGGTGCACGGCCATCTGGTCGCCGTCGAAGTCGGCGTTGAACGCGCCGCACACGAGCGGGTGGAGCTGGATGGCCTTGCCCTCGACGAGCTGCGGCTCGAAGGCCTGGATGCCCAGGCGGTGCAGGGTGGGCGCACGGTTGAGCAGCACGGGGTGCTCGGTGATGACCTCCTCGAGCACGTCCCACACCTGGGGGCGGTAGCGCTCGACCATGCGCTTGGCCGACTTGATGTTCTGCGCGTGGTTGAGGTCCACGAGCCGCTTCATCACGAAGGGCTTGAACAGCTCCAGCGCCATCTGCTTGGGCAGGCCGCACTGGTGCAGCTTCAGCTGCGGGCCCACCACGATGACGGAGCGGCCCGAGTAGTCCACGCGCTTGCCCAGCAGGTTCTGGCGGAACCGGCCCTGCTTGCCCTTGAGCATGTCGGACAGCGACTTCAGCGCACGGTTGCCCGGCCCGGTGACCGGGCGGCCGCGCCGGCCGTTGTCGAACAGCGAGTCCACGGCCTCCTGGAGCATCCGCTTCTCGTTGTTGACGATGATCTCGGGGGCGCCGAGGTCCAGCAGCCGCTTGAGGCGGTTGTTGCGGTTGATCACGCGCCGGTAGAGGTCGTTGAGGTCGGAGGTCGCGAACCGGCCGCCGTCGAGCTGGACCATCGGGCGCAGCTCCGGCGGGATCACCGGGACGGCGTCGAGGACCATGCCCAGCGGCGAGTTGTCCGTGGTCAGGAACGCGTTGACGACCTTCAGCCGCTTCAGGGCCCGGGTCTTGCGCTGGCCCTTGCCGGTGGCGATCGTCTCGCGCAGCGACTCGGCCTCGGCCTCGAGGTCGAAGGACTCGAGGCGCTTCTTGATCGCCTCGGCGCCCATGGAGCCCTCGAAGTACATGCCGTAGCGGTCGACCATCTGCCGGTACAGGGCCTCGTCGCCCTCGAGGTCGTTGACCTTGAGGTTCTTGAAGCGGTCCCAGACCTGCTCGAGGCGGTCGATCTCCTGGTTGGCGCGCTTGCGCACGTTGGCCATCTGGCGGTCGGCGGCGTCGCGCAGCTTGCGCTTCTCCGCGGCCTTGCCGCCCTCCTCCTCGACGCGGCCGAGGTCGGCCTCGAGCTCACGGGCGATCGCCGCGATGTCGGCGTCGCGGGTGGACTCCATCTGGGCCTTCTCCCGGTCCACGGCGGCCTGCAGGTTCGGCAGGTCGTCGTGGCGGGCGTCCTCGTCCACCGAGGTGATCATGTACGCCGCGAAGTAGATGACCTTCTCGAGGTCCTTCGGGGCGAGGTCCAGCAGGTAGCCCAGGCGCGAGGGCACGCCCTTGAAGTACCAGATGTGGGTCACGGGCGCGGCCAGCTCGATGTGGCCCATGCGCTCGCGACGCACCTTGGCGCGGGTCACCTCGACGCCGCAGCGCTCGCAGATGATGCCCTTGTAGCGCACGCGCTTGTACTTGCCGCAGTAGCACTCCCAGTCCCGGGTCGGGCCGAAGATCTTCTCGCAGAAGAGCCCGTCCTTCTCCGGCTTGAGCGTGCGGTAGTTGATGGTCTCCGGCTTCTTGACCTCGCCGTAGGACCAGGTCCGGATGTCGTCCGCGGTCGCAAGACCGATCCGCATGAGTCCGAGTGAGGATTCGTTGGACATGAGGGTCCTTTATCTCTTTCTCTAGAAAGCTTGACGTCTCGTCGGGTGGGCGGAGGGTCTCAGACCTCTTCGACCGAGCTGGGCTCGGAGCGGGAGAGGTCGATGCCGAGCTCCTCGGCCGCCCGGAAGACCTCGTCGTCCGAGTCGCGCATCTCGATCGTGTTGCCGTCGGCCGAGAGGACCTCGACGTTCAGGCACAGGGACTGCATCTCCTTGATGAGCACCTTGAAGGACTCGGGGACCCCCGGCTCCGGGATGTTCTCGCCCTTGACGATGGCCTCGTAGACCTTCACGCGGCCGTGGACGTCGTCCGACTTGACCGTCAGCAGCTCCTGCAGCGTGTAGGCGGCGCCGTAGGCCTCCAGGGCCCACACCTCCATCTCGCCGAAGCGCTGGCCGCCGAACTGGGCCTTACCGCCCAGCGGCTGCTGGGTGATCATCGAGTACGGGCCCGTGGAGCGCGCGTGGATCTTGTCGTCCACGAGGTGGTGCAGCTTCAGGATGTACTGGTAGCCCACCGAGATCGGCTCCGGGAACGGCTCGCCGGAGCGGCCGTCGAACAGCCGCGCCTTGCCGCTGCGGTCGATCAGGCGGTCGCCGTCGCGGGTCGGGTTGGTGTGGTCGAGCAGGTCGAAGATCTCCTCCTCGCGCGCGCCGTCGAACACCGGGGTGGCGACGTTGGTCGGCCCGGACTTCGCGGGGAAGTTCGGCAGGCGCTCGACCCACTCGGGGCTGCCCTCGAGGTCCCAGCCCTGCTTGGCCAGCCAGCCGGTGTGCACCTCGAGGACCTGCCCGAGGTTCATGCGGCCGGGCACGCCCAGCGGGTTGAGGATGATGTCCACCGGGGTGCCGTCGGCCAGGAACGGCATGTCCTCGAGCGGCAGGATCTTCGAGATGACGCCCTTGTTGCCGTGGCGGCCGGCGAGCTTGTCGCCGTCGGTGATCTTGCGCTTCTGGGCCACGTAGACCCGCACGACCTGGTTGACGCCCGCGGGCAGGTCGTCGTCCTCGTCGTCGCGGTCGAACACGCGCACCCCGATGACGGTGCCGGACTCGCCGTGGGGCACCTTCAGGGAGGTGTCGCGCACCTCGCGGGACTTCTCGCCGAAGATCGCCCGCAGCAGCCGCTCCTCCGGGGTCAGCTCGGTCTCGCCCTTCGGGGTGACCTTGCCGACCAGGATGTCGCCGGCCTGGACCTCCGCGCCGATGTGGATGATGCCGCGCTCGTCGAGGGCCGAGAGCACCTCCTCGGAGACGTTGGGGATGTCGCGGGTGATCTCCTCGGCGCCCAGCTTGGTGTCGCGGGCGTCGATCTCGTGCTCCTCGATGTGGATCGAGGTCAGCACGTCGTCGGAGACCATGCGCTGGGACAGGATGATGGCGTCCTCGTAGTTGAGGCCCTCCCAGGACATGTAGGCCACGAGCAGGTTCTTGCCCAGCGCGAGCTCGCCGTGGTCGGTCGAGGGGCCGTCGGCGATCACCGAGCGCTCCTCGACGCGGTCGCCCTCGGAGACGATGACGCGCTGGTTGTAGGTGTTGCCCGGGTTCGAGCGGACGAACTTGTTGATCGGGTAGACCGTGGTCGTCCCGTCGTCGTTGAGCACGCGCACGAGGTCCGCGGAGACCTCCTCGACCACGCCCGGCTTGCGGGCCAGGACGGAGTCGCCGGCGTCCAGGGCGGCGTAGCGCTCCATGCCGGTGCCCACGAGCGGGGCCTCGGACTCGAGCAGCGGCACGGCCTGACGCTGCATGTTGGCGCCCATGAGCGCGCGGTTGGCGTCGTCGTGCTCGAGGTACGGGATCAGGGCCGTCGCCACGGAGACCATCTGGCGCGGGGAGACGTCCATGTACTGCACGGCGGTCGGGTCGACCAGCACGGCCTCGCCGGAGCCGTCGGCGGCACGGGCGAGCACGGCGTCCTCGGCGAAGCGGTTCTCGTCGGTCAGCGGCGCGTTGGCCTGCGCGATGGTCACCCCGCGCTCGTCGTCGGCGGTGAGGTACTCGACGTCGTCGGTCACCACGCCGTCCACGACCTTGCGGTACGGGGTCTCGATGAAGCCGAACGGGTTGATCCGCCCGTAGGTCGCCAGCGAGCCGATGAGGCCGATGTTGGAGCCCTCGGGGGTCTCGATGGGGCACATGCGGCCGTAGTGCGAGGGGTGGACGTCGCGGACCTCCATGCCCGCGCGGTCGCGGGAGAGGCCGCCGGGGCCCAGCGCGGACAGGCGCCGCTTGTGGGTCAGGCCCGCGAGCGGGTTGTTCTGGTCCATGAACTGCGACAGCTGCGAGGTCCCGAAGAACTCCTTGATCGCCGCCACGACGGGACGGATGTTGATCAGGGTCTGCGGGGTGATCGCCTCGACGTCCTGCGTGGTCATGCGCTCGCGCACCACGCGCTCCATGCGGGAGAGGCCGGTGCGGATCTGGTTCTCGATCAGCTCGCCCACCGCGCGGATGCGCCGGTTGCCGAAGTGGTCGATGTCGTCGACGTCCACGACGATCTCGCGGGCCTCGCCGTCGCGCACGCCCTGGACGGTGGTGCCGCCGGCGTGCAGGGTCACGAGGTAGCGGATCATCGCGACGATGTCCTCGACCGAGAGCACGGAGGCGTCGTCGTCGCCGAAGGACTTGTCCAGGCCCAGCTTCCGGTTGAGCTTGTACCGGCCCACCTTGGCGAGGTCGTAGCGCTTCGGGTTGAAGTACATGTTGTCCAGCAGCGACTGGGCCGCCTCGACCGTGGGCGGCTCCCCCGGGCGCAGCTTGCGGTAGATGTCCAGCAGCGCGTCCTCGCGGGTGTCGACCGTGTCCTTCTCCAGCGTGGCGCGGATGGAGTCGAAGTCGCCGAACTCCTCGAGGATGCGGGACTCGGTCCAGCCGAGGGCCTTGAGCAGCACGGTCACGGACTGCTTGCGCTTGCGGTCCAGGCGCACCCCGACCTGGTCGCGCTTGTCGATCTCCAGCTCGAACCACGCCCCGCGGGAGGGGATGATCTTCGCGGAGTAGATGTCCTTGTCCGAGGTGCGGTCCTGGCCGCGCTCGAAGTAGGCGCCCGGGGAGCGCACGAGCTGCGAGACGACCACGCGCTCGGTGCCGTTGATGACGAAGGTGCCCTTCTCGGTCATCAGCGGGAAGTCGCCCATGAACACGGTCTGCTGCTTGATCTCGCCCGTGTTGTTGTTCATGAACTCGGCCTTGACGTACAGCGGCGCCGAGTAGGTGGCGTCGCGGTCCTTGCACTCGTCCATCGTGTACTTGGGCTCGTAGAACTCGGGCTCCGAGAAGGACAGGGACATGGTGCCCTGGAAGTCCTCGATCGGGGAGATCTCCTCGAAGATGTCGGCGAGGCCGGAGGTCGTGGCGATGCCCTGCTCGCCGGCGTCGAGGGCGGCCTGCACCCGCGCCTGCCAGCGCTCGTTGCCGACGAGGCGGTCGAAGCTGTCCGTCTGGAGGGCCAGCAGGTTGGGCACGTCCAGCGGCTCGTGGATCTTGGCGAAGGAGACGCGGCCCGGGAGATTGCCGTCGGCCGGCCGGTTAGCGGTTGAGTTCGATTCGGTGCTCGAGGCGACCAAGATGGATTCCTTCCACAGATCTGCAGTTGAATCGCGCAGTTCCCGATCGGGTTCGCGGGAGGTCGGGGACCGGTCCGGTGAGGGGTCGGTCCGCGTCCCGGCGGCGCCCACCGCTATATGAAGGCACGCAGAATGAGGGACAACGCAAATGACCAGTCTAGGGCCGCGGCGCAGGTCTGTCCACACGGCCGGTGGACGCCGGGCGTCCACCGGCCGTAGGATGAGGAATTTTCGTGGTGCGCGTCTCAGCCCCGCCGGTAGAACGGCAGCTCGACGACCTCCACGGGGGCGCGCCGGCCGCGCACGTCGGCCTCGAGCGCCGTGCCGGGGGCGGAGACCTCCGGGCGCACGAGGGCCATCGCGACCGGGTGGCCGAGGGTCGGGGACGGCACCCCGGAGGTGACCTCGCCGACCTGCTCGTCGCCGGAGACCACGGCGTTGCCGGCGCGCACCGGCCGCCGCCCCAGCCCCCTGAGCCCCACGAGCACCCGCGCGGGCGCGGACGCGGCCTGCGCCTCGAGCGCGGCGCGGCCGGTGAACGGTCCCTCCTTGGTCCGCAGGGCCGCCTCGACGAGCCGGCCGAGGCCGGCCTCGGCGGCCGTGGTCCCCGTGCCCAGCTCGTGGCCGTAGAGCGGCATCCCGGCCTCCAGGCGCAGCGAGTCGCGGGCGGCCAGGCCCGCGGGCACCACGCCCCGGTCCTCCCCCGCCGCCAGCAGCGCGTCCCAGACCGTGCGGGCGTGCTCGGGGGCCGTGTACAGCTCGAAGCCGTCCTCGCCGGTGTACCCGGTGCGGGCCACCAGCGCGGGCACGCCCGCGACCTCGGTGGGCACGCACGCGTAGTAGCGCAGGGCGCGCACGGCCTCCGCGTCGGCGCAGCCGGCGGCGAGCAGGACGTCCTCGGCCGCCGGGCCCTGGACGGCCACGAGGGCCGTGGCCTCCGTGCGGTCCTCGACGACGACGTCGAAGCCCTCCGCCCGCGCGCGCAGCTCCCGCAGCGCGGTCGCCGTGTTGGCGGCGTTGGGCACCACGAGGAACCGGTCCTCGGCGAGGCGGTAGGTGATCAGGTCGTCGAGCACCCGCCCGTCCTCGTCCACGAGCAGGGTGTACTTGGCGCGGCCGGGGGCCAGGACGCTCATCCGGGAGACGAGCGCGGCGTCCAGGAACTGCGCCGCCTGCGGGCCCTCGACCGCGATCTCGCCCATGTGGGAGAGGTCGAAGAGCCCGGCGGCCCGGCGCACCGCGTGGTGCTCGGCGACGTCGTTGGCGTACTTCAGCGGCATCTGCCAGCCGCCGAAGTCGGTGAACACGGCGCCGGCCTCCCGGTGGGCGGCCTCGAGCGGGGTGGTGCGGGCGCTCACCGGGCGGCCTCCTGCTCCAGGGCCTCCTCGCGCTCGGCGCGCTCGGCGGCGGCGAACGCCTCGATCGGCGGGCAGCTGCAGACCAGGTTGCGGTCGCCGGCGGCGTTCTCGACGCGGCCCACGGGCGACCAGTACTTGCCCAGGCGCAGCTCGGGCAGGGGGTAGGCGGCCAGGGAGCGCGGGTAGGCCCGGTCCCAGTCGTCGGCGGTGAGCACCTCGGCCGTGTGCGGGGCGTGGCGCAGCACGGAGTCCTCCACCGCGACCTCCCCCTCGGCGACGGCCGTCATCTCGGCGTGGATGGCGCGCATCGCGTCGACGAAGCGGTCCAGCTCGGCGAGGTTCTCCGACTCGGTCGGCTCGACCATCAGCGTGCCCGCGACGGGGAACGCGAGGGTCGGGGCGTGGAAGCCGTAGTCGATCAGCCGCTTGCACACGTCCTCGGCGGTGACCCCGGAGGCCTTGGTCAGCGGGCGCAGGTCGAGGATGCACTCGTGGGCGACGAACCCGCCCGGGCCCGTGTAGAGCGTCGGGAAGACGTCGGCCAGGCGCGCCGAGACGTAGTTCGCCGCCAGGATGGCGGTGCGCGAGGACTCGGTGAGGCCCTCCCCGCCGGTCATGGCGATGTACATCCAGGAGATCGGCAGCACCCCGGCGGAGCCCCAGCGGGCCTGGGAGACCGGGAACGCCTCGGCCTCCGGGTCGGCCGCGGCGGCCGCCGGGTCCTCGGGCAGGAACGGCACGAGGTGCTCGGCCACCGCGACGGGGCCCACGCCGGGCCCGCCCCCGCCGTGGGGGATGCAGAAGGTCTTGTGCAGGTTCAGGTGGGAGACGTCCCCGCCGAAGCGCCCGGGCCGGGCCAGGCCCATGAGGGCGTTGAGATTGGCGCCGTCGACGTAGACCTGGCCGCCGGCCTCGTGCACGGCGGCGCAGACCTCGGTGACCTGCTCCTCGAACACCCCGTGGGTCGAGGGGTAGGTGATCATGATCCCGGCGAGCTCGTCGCCGGTCTGCGCGATCCGCTCCCGCAGGTCCGCCATGTCCACCGAGCCGTCGGCGGCGGTGGCGACGACGACGACCTTGAGGTCGGCGAGCACGGCCGAGGCCGCGTTGGTCCCGTGGGCGGAGGAGGGGATGAGGATCGTCTTGCGCTGCCGGTCGCCGCGGGAGAGGTGGTAGCGGCGGATCGCGAGCAGCCCGGCCAGCTCGCCCTGGGAGCCGGCGTTGGGCTGGACGGACACGGCGGCGTAGCCGGTGATCTCGGTCAGCCAGGTCTCGAGCTGGCCGATGAGCTCCTGCCAGCCCAGGGTCTGGTCCTCGGGGGCCAGCGGGTGGATCGAGGCGAGCTCGGGCCAGCTGATCGGCTCCATCTCGGCGGCGGCGTTGAGCTTCATGGTGCACGAGCCCAGCGGGATCATCGTGCGGTCCAGGGCCAGGTCCTTGTCCGCCAGCCCGCGCAGCCAGCGCATCATGGCGGTCTCGGAGCGGTGGGTGTTGAACACCGGGTGGGCGAGGTAGCCGTCGGTGCGCAGCAGGGCCCCGGGCAGCGCCCACGCGCCCTCCGGCGCGTCCTGCTCGGGGGCGGCGGCGCCGAAGGCCGCGAGCACGGCGTCGACGTCGCGCTCGTCGTGCGGCTCGCCCAGGGAGACGGAGACCCGGTCGGCGTCGACGCGGCGCAGGTTGATCCCCCGCTCGGCGGCGGCGGCGACCACGGCGTCGGCGCGGCCGGGGACCTGCGCGAGGACGGTGTCGAAGAAGTGCTCGTGCACCACGGTGGTGCCGGCGGCCGCCAGGCCGGTGGCGAGGCGGGCGGCGAGCCCGTGCACGCGCTCGGCGATCGCGCGCAGCCCGTCGGGGCCGTGGTAGGCGGCGTAGGCGCCGGCCACGACGGCCAGCAGCGCCTGGGCGGTGCAGATGTTGGAGGTGGCCTTCTCGCGGCGGATGTGCTGCTCGCGGGTCTGCAGCGCGAGCCGGTAGGCGGGCCGGCCGGAGGAGTCGGTGGACACGCCCACGAGGCGGCCCGGCAGGTTGCGCTCGAAGCCCTTGCGGCAGGCGATGAACGCGGCGTGGGGGCCGCCGAAGAACAGGGGCACCCCGAAGCGCTGGGCGGAGCCGACGGCGATGTCCACGTCCTGCTCCCCCGGGGAGCGCAGCAGGGTCAGCGCCAGCAGGTCGGTGGTCGCGGTCACGAGCGCGCCGGCGGCACGGGCCTGCTCGACGCGGGGGGCCAGCTCGGCGACGTCGCCGTCGACGCCGACGTGGGCCAGGACCACGCCGAAGAACTCGCCCTCGGGCAGCTCCGCGGTGAGGTCCGCGACGACGAGCTCGACGCCCACGGCCCGGCAGCGTCCGCGCAGCACGGCGAGGGTCTGCGGCAGGGTGCGGGCGTCGACGAGCACCCGGTCGCTCGTCGAGCGCCGGTTGGCGCGGCGCATCATGAGCACCGCCTCGGCCACGGCCGAGGACTCGTCCAGCAGGGAGGCGTTGGCGAGGTCGAGGCCGGTGAGGTCCATGACCGCGTTCTGGAAGGTCAGCAGGGCCTCGAGCCGGCCCTGGGAGATCTCCGGCTGGTACGGGGTGTAGGAGGTGTACCAGGCGGGGTTCTCGAGGATGTTGCGCCGCAGCACCGGCGGGGTCACGGTCTCGGCGTAGCCCTGGCCGATCATCTGGGTCATCACGCGGTTCTTGGCCGCGATCCGGCGCAGGGCCGTGAGGGCCTCGTGCTCCGACATCGGCGCGGGCAGGCGCAGCGGGGCGTCGGCGACGATCCCGCGCGGGACCGCGCGGGCGACGAGGTCGTCGAGGTCGGCCGCGCCGACCGTCTCGAGCATGGTCCGGGTCTCGGCCGCGTCGGGGCCGAGGTGGCGTGCCAGGAAGGACAAGGTCAGCTCCTCGTTCTCGAGGCCCCGGTCGGGGCCCGTCCGGTCTCCCCGCTCTGTTCGCTGACCTGAGAGTTTTCGCCGCCCGGGGGCGGCCTGCACCGTCGGTGGCCGGCACCCCCGGCCGGTGGCCGGGGAGGCGGGACCTCTTCAGAGTGGCCTGCTCGCGGCGGTTCTGGGGCCTGAGAGATTCCCGGGGAGGAGTTGCTCCTTCGGCGCCGGTCCCGTCCTCCGCGGGCGGTTCCGGACTCTCCCGCCGCGCGTGGTCGGCCGAGATGTGGTTGTGCCTCCAGTGTCGCACAGATGCCCCGCCGCTCCCCCGCCCCGGACGGACCGCCGGGAGGCCCGGGCAACGGCACGAGGCCCCGGACGCGGTGCGTCCGGGGCCTCGGCAGGGCGCGTCCGCGAGGGGCGCGTCCGGGGTGCTACTTGAGGGTGACGGTGGCGCCGGCGCCCTCGAGGGCCTCCTTGGCCTTGTCCGCGGTCTCCTTGTTGGCGCCCTCGAGCACGGCCTTGGGGGCCGAGTCCACGAGGTCCTTGGCCTCCTTGAGGCCGAGGGAGGTCAGCGCGCGGACCTCCTTGATGACCTGGATCTTCTTGTCGCCGGCGGCCTCGAGGACGACGTCGAACTCGGTCTGCTCCTCGGCCTCCTCGGCGGCACCGGCGGCCGGGGCGGCCGCGCCGGCGACGGCCACGGGGGCGGCGGCGGTGACGTCGAAGGTCTCCTCGAACGCCTTGACGAACTCGGAGAGCTCGATCAGGGAGAGCTCCTTGAAGGCGTCGATCAGTTCTTCGGTGGTGAGCTTGGCCATGGTTGTGGCTCCTTTTCGATGGGGTGCCCCGACCGGGTTCGTCGGCGCGGGACGGGACGTTTCCGTGGTGAGAATGTGCCTCGCGGCGGGTGCTGGTTAGGCGCCCTGCTCCTCGACCTTGGCGCGCAGCGCCTCCGCGGTGCGGACGGTCTTGGACAGCGGGGCCTGGAACAGCGCGGCGGCCTTGGACAGCGACGCCTGGGCGGCGCCGGCGACCTTGGCGAGCAGCACCTCGCGGGACTCGAGGTCCGCGAGCTGCTTGATCTCGGCCTCGCTGAGCGCCTTGCCCTCGAGGTAGCCGCCCTTGACCACGAGCTGCGGGTTCGCCTTGGCGAAGTCACGCAGGCTCTTGGCGGCCTCGACGGGGTCGCCCGAGACGAAGGCGATGGCGCTCGGGCCGGCGAGCTGGCCGTCGAACGCGTCGATGCCCAGCTCCTTGGCCGCGATCGCGGTCAGCGTGTTCTTCACCACGGCGTATTCGGCGTTCTCACCGAGCGAGCGGCGCAGCTCCTTGAGCTGGGCCACGGTGAGACCGCGGTACTCAGTCAGGACAGCAGCGTCCGAGTTGGAGAACAGCTCCTTCAACTCGGCGACCGCGGCTGCCTTTTCCGGGTTCGCCATGGTACTCCTTCCGGTCTTCGATGCCGGTGCGCTGCCGAGGGGCCCGGACACGGAAAAGGCCCCGCGCAGATGCCCGGGGCCGGCCGCTGCGGGCCGTGGAGAGGCGCGCGCGGCTGTGCTGGTTCACCTGCGCTGGCCGTTCCGGGAACGGAACTCTTACGGCTGCTCCCCCGGCGCACCGCGTCCCGAACGGGATGCGGCAGGCATGGGGAACCACGACCGGCGGTCTTTGGTGCCCCCACGCTACCGCACGGGGGCGCGGGGACCAAATCGGGCCGCGCCGGCCCGGACCTCACAGGGCGGGGACCTCGCGCGACCACACGCCGCTGCGCCCGGCGACCCGGAAGCCCAGGCGGGCGTTGACCCGGCCCATCCGGTCGTCGCCGCTGTGGCTCCACGTGTACACGGTCCGCACCTCGGGGGCCTCCGCCTCGAGGCGGCGCAGGTTGGCCAGCTTGAGCCGGGTGCCGAGCCACCGGCGCCGGTGCTCGCGCAGGACCACGGTCTCGTCCTGCATGGCGATCGTGGGGTGCGGACCGGCCAGGACCAGCTCGGTCATCCCCACGAGCCGGCCGCTGGGCGCGTGCTCGGCGACCGCGATGAGGGAGCGGTGCCCCGCCTCGGCGCGCAGCTGCTCGGTGCGCCGCACCCGCTCGGCGTCCCACGGGTCGGGGTCGGGGGCCGCCGGCGGGAGGTAGGAGTCCCCGGCCATGCGCGAGTGCAGCACGGCGAGCTCGTCGAGCCAGCGCTCCGGGGCCGGGCCCGACCAGGTGTGCACGCGGTAGGGACTGTCCTGCCCCGTGGGCGCGAGCAGCCGCCGGACCCGCTCCTGCGGCAGGGGCAGGTCCAGGACCGCGAAGTCGCTGACCGACTCGAGCCGGTAGCCGGCGGCCAGCGCGAACCGGGTCTGCCGGTTGGACAGGGGCAGGCGCCCGGAGCCGTCGGCGGCGTCGACCCACTCGACGGTCTGCGGGGTGATCATCGGCAGCACGCCGGTGACGCTGCCGTCCCCCTCGATCTCGGCGGGACCGGGGTGCTCGGTCTGGATGCGGAACCGCCGGCGGGACTCCCCCAGCGCGAGCTGCTCGGCGGCGGCGAGCAGCTCGCTGCCGGTGCCCTGCGAGGTGACCGAGGGATCGACGTCGACGACGATGTGGGCGGAGTCGGTGGCGCCCATCAGGGGCATCCGCACCTCGGCGCGGCCGGCGAGGCGCCCGTCGACCTCGGCGCGCAGGATCGCCACCCGCTCGAAGGGGTCCTTGAGGTCCCGGTAGAGCTCCTCGGGGCCGGCGGTGAGCTCGCTGATGCCCCACACGTGCTGGCGGGAGCGGCGCACCAGCTCGACGACCTCGCCCAGGCGGCGCCGGGCGTCGTCGTCGAACGCGTCGGGGATGCGCATCAGCTCGATGTGCACCGAGGGGTGCTCGCTCACGGTGGTTCCTTCCGGTGCGCTGGGGGACGCGGTCCGGGCCGGGGCCCGGGAGGACGGCGAGGGGCCCGGCCGCGATCCGGCCGGGCCCCTCCCGGTGGGCCCGCGAGGGGCCCGGGGGTGCCGGTGTCAGGCGCCGACGACGACCTCGGTGACGTTCGGGTCCACCGGGATGCCGGGGCCGAAGGTGGTGGTGACGGTCGCCTTGGTGATGTAGCGGCCCTTCGACGCGGACGGCTTCAGGCGGAGGATCTCCTCGAGCGCCGCGCCGTAGTTCTCGGCGAGCTGGGCGGCGTCGAAGGAGGTCTTGCCCACGATGAAGTGCAGGTTCGAGTGCTTGTCCACGCGGAAGTCGATCTTGCCGCCCTTGATGTCGGTCACGGCCTTGGCGACGTCCATGGTCACGGTGCCGGTCTTCGGGTTCGGCATGAGGTTGCGGGGGCCGAGGACCTTGCCCAGGCGGCCGACCTTGCCCATCATGTCCGGGGTCGCCACGGCGGCGTCGAAGTCGGTCCAGCCGCCCTGGATGCGGGCGATGAGGTCGTCGGAGCCCACGATGTCCGCACCGGCGGCCTCGGCGGCCGCGGCCTTGTCGCCGGTCGCGAAGACCACGACGCGCGCGGTCTTGCCGGTGCCGTGCGGCAGGTTCACGGTGCCGCGGACCATCTGGTCGGCCTTGCGGGGGTCGACGCCGAGGCGGAGGGCGACCTCCACGGTCGAGTCGGTCTTGGCGGTGTCGATCTCCTTGGCCAGGGCGACGGCCTCGGCGGGGCTGTAGAGCCTGCCCTGCTCGACCTTGGCCTCTGCCGCCCGGTACGCCTTGCTGCGCTTCGCCATCTGCTTCTTCTCCTTGTGCAGTTGTGGTCTGCGGGCCGCGCTCGGCCCTGCCACGGGATAACGGTGTGGGGTGGGGATCAGCGGGTGCTGATCACTCGACCTCGATGCCCATGGAACGGGCGGTGCCGGCGATGATCTTGGCCGCGGCCTCGACGTCGTTGGCGTTGAGGTCCTCCTTCTTGGTCTCGGCGATCTCACGGACCTGGTCCATGGTGAGCTTGCCGACCTTCTGGGTGTGCGGGACACCGGAGCCCTTGGCGACGCCGGCGGCCTTCTTGATCAGCTGCGCGGCGGGCGGGGTCTTCGTGATGAAGGTGAACGAGCGGTCCTCGTAGACCGTGATCTCGACGGGGACGATGTTGCCCCGCTGGGACTCCGTGGCCGCGTTGTAGGCCTTGCAGAATTCCATGATGTTGACGCCGTGCTGACCGAGAGCCGGACCCACGGGAGGAGCCGGGTTGGCGGCACCTGCCTGGATCTGCAGCTTGATCAGGCCTGCGACCTTCTTCTTGGGAGCCATGTGCTGGTCCTTCTCTTGCTGGACGTACCGGCGCACAGGAGCGTACGACGGCGGGTGGCCGCCGTGGCGCGGCGGCCGCACGGCCCCTGCCCGCGAGAGCGTGCGCGGGCGGGAGGCCGGGGTCTGGGGTGCGGGCCGGGGCCCGCGGGGTCAGATCTTGGAGACCTGGTTGAAGCCGAGGGTCACCGGCGTCTCGCGCTCGAAGATGGACACGAGCACGACGAGCTGCTGGGACTCGACCTTGATCTCGGAGATCGTGGCGGGGAGGGTCTCGAACGGGCCCTCCTTGACGATGACGGACTCACCGACCTCGAAGTCGACGTCCACCTGCGGCTGGGCGCTCGGGCGCTCGGCGGCCTCGGCGCCGGCGGCGGCCGGGGTCTCGAAGGTCGGGTTGAGCATCTCGACGACCTCGTCGAGGCGCAGGGGCACGGGGTTGTAGGCGTCCTGGCCCACGAAGCCGGTCACGCCCGGGGTGTGGCGCACGGCGCCCCACGAGGCGTCGGTGAGGTTCATCCGCACGAGCACGTAGCCCGGGATCCGCACGCGGCGCACGGTCTTGCGCTGCGCGTTCTTGATCTCGACGACCTCCTCCATCGGCACCTCGATCTGGAAGATGTCCTCCTCCATGTTGAGGGACTGGATACGGGTCTCGAGGTTCGTCTTCACGCGGTTCTCGTAGCCGGCGTAGGTGTGGATGACGTACCAGTCGCCCTCCTGGCGGCGCAGCTGCGACTTGAACTCCTCGAGGGGGTCCACGGCCGGCTCGGGGGTCTGCTCGGCGGCCGCGGGCTCGTCCGCGTCCTGCACGGCGACGCCCTCGGCGGCCTGCGGAGCCTCGGCCTGCTCGGTCGCGGCCTGCTCGGTCGCGTCGGCCTGCGTCTGCTGCTCGGCGGCGCCCTCCGCCGCCTCGGCGGTCTCGGTGCCGTTGTCGAGCTCGTGCTCGGTCACTGGATCTCCCTGCTGTGGTCGTGGTCGGTCGTGCTCTGGTGCGCCCTGCGGCGCACGCGCGGGGGTCAGCCGCCGGCGGCGTTGCTCCCCTGCCCGAAGACCCACAGGGCGGCCTGGCCGAACGCCAGGTCCAGGACGGAGATCAGCACCATCATGAACGCGACGAACACGAGGACGACCAGGACGTAGTTGACCAGCTCGCGCCGGGTCGGGGTGACGACCTTCCGGAGCTCGCCCACCACCTGGCGCAGGAACAGCAGGAGCCGGCCCAGGATCCCGCGGGACCCCTCGGCGCCGGGGCCGGAGGGCTGTCCCGGGACCCGGCCGGCGGTGGTCTGCGACATCGGCTCTCCCTGGTGGACTCGTGCGCGCCGTGCGGCGTCGCCTGCTCGTCCGGACGGCGTGGCCCTGCGCGGGCCGCCGCGGGCCCGGGCGGGCACCCCCGCTTCCACGGGAGCGCCCGGACCCGGCCCGGACTGGAGCAGGGCAGACAGGACTCGAACCTGCAACCTGCGGTTTTGGAGACCGCTGCGCTACCAATTGCGCCACTGCCCTGTGCGCCTCGTGGGCCGCGCCCGGCGCGCTGCGCCGGGGCCGCTCACCAGGACCCGGTCGCCGACTCTACCACCCGGCCCCCGCCTGGGGGGCGCGGCCGGTTCGGGCGCCGACGACACCAGTCGACCATCCTAGGCGCAACGGGTGCACCGGTGCAATCCGCGGCCGCGCCCGCGCGCCGGGGCCGGGGCCGTCCCCGCGGGCGGCGTCCGCCGGGACGTAGCATGGGGACCGTCCCGGCGGGCGCCCCCCGGTCCCGCCCGTCCCCGTCCCAGGAGGCCCCCGGTCATGACCGCATCCCGCATCTCCCGGCGCGTCGGCGCCATCGCAGAGTCCGCGACGCTCGCGGTCGACGCGAAGGCCAAGGCGCTCAAGGCCGCCGGCCGGCCCGTGATCGGCTTCGGCGCCGGGGAGCCGGACTTCCCGACCCCGCAGTACATCGTCGACGCCGCGGCCGAGGCCCTGCGCGACCCCGCGAACTTCCGCTACTCCCCCGCCGCCGGCCTGCCCGAGCTGCGGCGGGCGATCGCCGAGCAGACCGCCCGGGACAGCGGCCTCGACGTGGACCCGTCCCGGGTGCTCGTGACCAACGGCGGCAAGCAGGCCGTCTTCCAGGCCTTCGCGACCGTCGTGGACGAGGGCGACGACGTGCTGCTGCCCGCCCCGTACTGGACGACCTACCCGGAGGCGATCAAGCTCGCCGGCGGCCGGCCCGTCGAGGTCTTCGCCGGTCCCGAGCTCGGCTACAAGGTCACCCCCGAGCTGCTCGAGCAGGCGTGGACGCCGCGCACCAAGGCGCTGCTGTTCTGCTCGCCGTCGAACCCCACGGGCGCGGTGTACACCCCCGAGGAGACCGCGGCCGTGGGCCGCTGGGCCGCGGAGAAGGGGATCTTCGTCCTCACCGACGAGATCTACCAGCACCTGACCTACGACGGCGTGCCGTTCACCTCGATCGCCGCCGCCGTCCCCGAGCTGGGCGAGAACGTGGTGCTGCTCAACGGCGTGGCCAAGACCTACGCGATGACCGGCTGGCGCGTGGGCTGGCTGATCGGCGCTCCGGACGTCGTGAAGGCCGCGACGAACCTGCAGTCCCACCTGACCTCCAACGTCAACAACATCGCCCAGCGCGCCGCGCTCGCCGCGGTCTCCGGGCCGCTGGACGAGGTGCACCGGATGCGGGAGTCCTTCGACCGCCGGCGCCGGGCGCTCGTGGCCGGCCTCGACGCGATCGAGGGCGTGCAGTGCCCCGTGCCGACCGGCGCCTTCTACGCCTACGCCGACGTGCGGGGGCTGCTGGGCCGCCGCTTCGGCGACGTGACCCCGCGGACCTCGGCGGAGCTCGCCGGGCTGGTCCTGGAGCGGGCGGAGGTCGCGGTGGTCCCCGGCGAGGCGTTCGGGCCCTCCGGGTTCCTGCGCCTGTCCTACGCCCTGGGCGACGACGACCTCGCCGAGGGCGTGCGCCGGCTCCAGGAGCTGCTCGGGAGCGCGGCGTGAGCGCCGCGGCCGCCGTGCGCACCCTCGACGCCGTCCCCGCCTCCGCGGCCGTGACCGCGGGGCTGCTGGGCGGCTACGCGACCGCCCGCGCCACCGGGGTGCGCCCGCTGGGCGGCGCCGTGCTCGCCGCGGCCGGGGCGGTCGCCGCCCACCGGTGGTGGCACCGCGGCGGGCCCGCGGTCACGGCCGGGCTCGCCGGGCTCTACGTCCTGGGCTTCGGGGCCTCCCACCCGCTGGCCAGGCGCCTCGGGGCCTGGCCCTCGGTGCTCGCGGTCACCGCCGCCAACGCCACGGCCAACCTCGTGCTGGTGGACCGGCCCGGCCGCTGAGGCCCGGACCGCCGTGTCCCGGGTCCGCTCCGCACGGCGGGCTCAGTCGCCGACCGCGTCCCGGCCCCGGCGCACGATGAGCGGGTCCGGGGCGTGGACCACCTCCGGGTCCTTGTCCTCGTAGTCGAACTGGTCCAGGAAGTATCGCATCGCGTTGAGCCGGGCGCGCTTCTTGTCGTTGGACTTCACCGTGATCCACGGGGCGTGGTCGGTGTCGGTGCGCAGGAACATCTCCTCCTTCGCCTCCGTGTAGTCCTCCCACCGGTCCAGGGACGCCAGGTCGTTGGGGGAGAGCTTCCACCGCCGCACCGGATCGATCTGGCGGATCGCGAAGCGGGTGCGCTGCTCCTGCTGGGTGACGGAGAACCAGAACTTCGTCAGGTGGATCCCGGAGTCCACGAGCATCTTCTCGAACACCGGGGCCTGGGCCATGAACTGCTCGTACTGCTCCGGGGTGCAGAAGCCCATGACCGGCTCGACCACCGCCCGGTTGTACCAGGAGCGGTCGAACATCACGATCTCCCCGGCCGTGGGCAGGTGGCCGACGTAGCGCTGGAAGTACCACTGCCCCCGCTCCCGGTCCGAGGGCGTGGTCAGGGCCACGACCCGGGCCGCCCGGGGATTGAGGTACTCGGTGAAGCGCTTGATCGTCCCGCCCTTGCCCGCCGCGTCGCGGCCCTCGAAGACGATCACGTGCTGGAGCTCGTGGTCCTGGGCCCAGTACTGGAACTTCAGCAGCTCGATCTGCAGCCGGTACTTCTCCAGCTCGTAGTCCTCCCGCGACATCAGCTCGTCGTAGGGATAGTCCTCCCGCCAGGTCTGAACCGCCGAGCCCCCCGGGTCGACCAGGTCGGGGTCGGGCGACTGCCCGTCGCGCACCGTGTAGCCCTGCCCGACGATCTTGTCGATGAACTCCCGCAGGTTCTCCCGTCCCGGGTCCGCGCCCTCGGCCATCCGCGTGCCTCCTCCCGGCCCGGTGCGGGCCACGTCGTCCCCGCAGTCTAGGCGCGCCCGCACCGGACGCCCGTGCGGACGGGGGCACCCGGGCCCGGCCGGGCCCGTTCACTAGACTGGGCGGACCGGGTGCGCCCGGTCCGCACGAGCCCGCCACCCGGCACCGCCCACGACCCGTGGTCCGGCGCCGGGCGACCCCGGAGGAGACTGCACGGATGAAGATCGGACTGATGACCAGCGGTGGCGACTGCCCCGGGCTGAACGCGGTGATCCGCGGCGCGGTGCTGCACGGCATCAAGACCTACGGCCACGAGTTCGTGGGCTTCCGCGACGGCTGGCGCGGGGTGCTCGAGGGCGACGTCGTGGACCTGCCCCGCACCCGGGTCCGCGGTCTCGCGCGCGAGGGCGGCACCATCCTGGGCACCTCCCGCACCAACCCCTACGACGGCCCCCACGGCGGGCCCGAGAAGATCGCGGTGACGCTCGAGCGCCACCACGTCGACGCGGTCGTGGCCATCGGCGGGGAGGGCACCCTGGCCGGGGCCAAGCGCCTGGCCGAGGCCGGGCTGCCCGTGGTGGGCGTGCCCAAGACCATCGACAACGACCTGCAGGCCACCGACTACACCTTCGGCTTCGACACGGCCGTGCAGATCGCCACCGACGCCATGGACCGGCTGCGCACCACCGGGGAGTCCCACCACCGGGCCATGGTCGCCGAGGTGATGGGCCGCCACGTCGGGTGGATCGCGCTGCACTCCGGGATGTCCGCCGGTGCCCACGCCGTGCTGATCCCCGAGCAGCAGGTGCCGATGGAGCAGGTCGCCGAGTGGGTCACGGAGGTGCACGAGCGCGGCCGCTCGCCGCTGGTCGTCGTGGCCGAGGGCTTCATCCCGGAGGGCATCGACGAGGTCGTGGCCGGCAGGGGCACCGAGGCCTCCGGGCGGCCGCGCCTGGGCGGGGTCGGGGAGTACGTCACGGAGCGGCTCGAGGCGATGACCGGGATCGAGACCCGCAACACGATCCTGGGCCACATCCAGCGCGGCGGGGCGCCCACGGGCTTCGACCGGGTGCTGGCCACCCGCTTCGGGCTGTCGGTCGTCGACCTCGTCCACGAGAAGCAGTGGGGGAGGATGGTCGCGATCCGCGGCACCGACATGGTCCGGGTGCCCTTCGACGAGGCGCTCTCCGGGCTCAAGACCGTCCCCCAGCACCGCTGGGACGAGGCGAAGGTGCTCTTCGGCCGCTGAGCGCCCGGTCGCCCGCGCCCGGACGGCGTGACGACGGCGCCCCGGTCCCCTCGGGGGCCGGGGCGCCGTCGACCGGGCGGCGCGCTCCGGGAAGGCGCGGGACCCGCGAGGAGCAGGTGGTGCCGTCGGCGGCGGACGGCCCCGGGGGCGGTCGGTGCGCTCAGGCGCGGGGACCGCGCAGGAAGCCTCCCTGGCGGCGGCCGACGACCTGCCCGGCGTCCGGGGCGACGATCACCTGCTGGGCGGCGGCCCAGCGCTCGTTGCCGTCCACGACCTCGAGCACCGCGGCGGGGTCGGTCGTGCGCTTGAGCACGGCCAGCGCGATCGGGCCCTCCTCGTGGTGCAGCTGCGCGGAGGTGACCCGGCCGACGACCCGCTCCCCCGCGCGCACCTCGGCGCCGGCGGGGGGCAGCGTGTGCTCGGAGCCGTCCAGGTCCAGCAGCACGAGGCGGCGGGGCGGGTGGCCGAGGTTGTGCACCCGGGCGATCGTCTCCTGGCCCTTGTAGCAGCCCTTCGCCAGGTGCACCGCCGTGCGCAGCAGGTCCAGCTCGTGCGGGATCGTGCGCTCGTCCGTCTCGGCGCCCCAGCGCGGGCGCCACGCGGCGATGCGCAGCGCCTCAGCGGCCCACACCCCGGCCAGCGGCAGGTCGCGGGTGCGGACCTCCAGCTCGGCGCGCGGGACCAGGTGCTCCCACCAGGTGCGCCGCTCCCCCGGGTGCGGGCCCTCGGGGTGGGCGTAGCTCCACCCCCCGGGGGCGATCCCGGGCCAGGGGTCGCGCCACGACGGGCCGTCGGCGCCGGGCACGGGCCCGGTCGCGCCGAGCACGGCCCAGTCCGCGGTCCGGTCGGCGACCTCGACGCGCAGGGCGAAGCGCATGGACTCCAGCCACCCGGCGAGCGGGGCGGTCTCCCCGGCCTCCGTGATCAGCCACGTGGTCGCGCCGTCGTCGACGACGTGGGGGGCGGTCTCGATCCGGCCCTGCACGGAGAGGAAGAGCGTCTCGGTGCCCTGTCCGGGTGCGAGCCCGGTGAGCACCTGGGAGGAGAGGGTCGTCAGCCAGCTGAGGCGGTCCGGGCCGGTGACCGTGACCACGCCCTTGTGGGAGAGGTCCACGACGGTCCCGGGGGTGCGCTCGAGGGCGCGCTGCTCGCGCAGGGGGTCGCCGTAGTGGGCGGCGACGCCGCGGTCGGCGCCGCCGGCCTCGACGGCCCCGGGCCGGGCCAGCAGCGGGGAGCGGTAGCCGGTCACGGCGCTCACCCGACCTTCCGCAGCTGGGCCGAGGCGTGGGTCGCCAGCGGGTCTCCCAGGGCGGCCATGTCCCAGGCCCAGAACAGGTCCCCGTGCACCAGCCCGTACATCCGGGTGGCGGCCGAGTACTCCTTGGCCCCCCGGGCGCGGACCACGGCGTCGGTGGCCAGGTCGATGCGCGGGCCCTTGATCTGACCGACGTAGAGCTCCGCCATCCCGCCGGGGTGGGTGAGGGTCACGAGCACGTCGAAGCCGCCGTCGGCGTTGCGCAGCCGCTCGACGTCCTCGGCGTTGCGCAGCACCGGCACGACGTCCGGCGGCAGCATCCCGGGGCCGACGTCGCCGTCCTCGAGCGGGCGGTCGAGCTGCCAGAACCCCTGCTCCGCGGTGGCCGGGCGCAGCGGCTGCCCCTCCTCGTCGAGGAGCGTGGTCTCCGCCCGGTACTGCAGGAAGGGCAGGCCGTTCTGCTCGAAGCTCACGCGCTGCCGGAAGGGACGCTGCTCGACGTCCCCGTAGCCGAGGAACCCCTCGCCCTCCCACGTGCCCAGCAGCCAGGCGAACGGGACGAGCTCGGGGGTCAGATCCGAGGGGATCTCGATGGGCACGGAACTAGTGCTGGCCCTTGAACAGGCCCATGATCACCTTGAGGGAGATCCCGGCGATGAACAGTCCGGCGATGCCCAGGAGGGCGAGGTAGAAGATCTCGAGTGCAAGCATGGGCCTAAGCTACCACGGCGCCCAGCACGCGGGCCGTGAAGACGGCGCCCACGCCCAGGAAGGCCACGGGGGTCACGCCGAGGGCCACGACGCCCCGCCGCGGCGAGGTCCGGGGGGCCGCGGCGATCACCCGGGCGCCCACGAGCGCCACGAGCCCGGCGAGCACCGCGCCGACGCCGACGAGCAGGCCCGGGTCGGCCCCGGCGGCCCGGTAGTCGGCGGCGAGGGCGATCCAGCCGGAGGAGCTGACGGCGGCCAGCACCCCGGCCGTGGAGGCGATCGCCGACTCCAGCCGCTGGGCGGCGCCCTCCCCGCGCACGAGCTCGGCCAGGAAGACGGTCATGAGCGCGACCCCCACGACCGCGGGCAGCCACACGAGCTGCTGGCCGGGCAGCACCTGCACCAGGGCCGCCGCCACGACGCCGGCGGCGCTCATGACGACGTTGTGCCGGTGCCGGGCGGGGATCCCGGTGGCGGCGGGCCAGCCGAAGCCGATCACCACGGACATCGCCACGGCCAGCAGCAGCGGCACGGGCGGACCGGCCGCCACCGCGCCGAGCGCCGCGAGCAGGGTGAGGACGCTGCAGGCGGCGATCATGGCGTATCTCATGCGCACCTCGTGGACGGTCGGTCCGGGCCCGGCCGGGCAGCCGGCGGGGGCCGGGCCGGCGGCCCGGGCACCTGCCACGATAGCGGCTGGCCCGCGCCCGGGCCCGCCGCGCGCCGGGACCGGCGGACGGGCCGACCTATACTGACAGCTCACTGCGTCCGGCGAAGGGAAGAGACCCGCGTGTTCCAGATCCTGCTGCTGACCGACGCGGACGGACCCTCGACCTCGGTGCTGCCGGCGCTGGACCTGCTCAACCACCGGGTGGTGGCGCTGCCCACGCGCGCCGTCTCGGGCGGGCTCGACGGCCACGAGCCCGACGTGGTGCTGCTGGACGGGCGCAGCGACCTGATCACCGCCCGCAACCTCGCCCAGCTGCTCACCGCGAAGGGGCTCGAGGCGCCGCTGCTGATGGTCCTCACCGAGGGCGGGATGGCGGCCGTGGCCGCGAACTGGATGGTCGACGACGTCGTGCTCGAGACCGCCGGCCCCGCCGAGGTCGAGGCCCGGCTGCGCCTGGCCTCCGCCCGCGGCGCCGTGCCGGAGACCGAGGACGGGACGCTCATCCGGGCCGGGGCCGTGACCATCGACGACGCCGCCTACTCCGCCCACGTCAACGGCCAGCCGCTGAACCTGACGTACAAGGAGTTCGAGCTGCTCAAGTACCTGGCCCAGCACGCCGGGCGCGTGTTCACCCGGGCCCAGCTGCTGAGCGAGGTCTGGGGCTACGACTACTACGGCGGCACGCGTACGGTGGACGTGCACGTGCGGCGGCTGCGGGCCAAGCTCGGCGCCGACCACGAGAACCTGATCACGACCGTGCGCAACGTGGGCTACAGCTTCTCCACGGCCCGCGGCCGCACCCCCTGAGCGGGGCCGCACCCCGCGCGACCCGCCCGACCCGTTCAGCCCGCAGGAGGCCCTCCCGTGCCGCAGCCCGCGCCGCACCGACTCGATCGCCCCGCCGTCCCGCCCGCCGCGGAGCTCGCCGCCCTCGCGGCCCGGGCCGCGGCCGCCGACGGAGACCCGCCGTTCTCCGACCAGACCCTCGTGGAGCTGCGCTCGGGCGGTCCGGGCCGGGTCCGCACCGTCCTGGGCCGGGATGCCGGCGGCGAGCTCGCCGGCGCCGCCGTGGCCGTGCAGGACGCCGGGGTCCCCGTCGTCGAGCTGGTCGTGGACCCCGCCCACCGCGGGCACGGGCTGGGCGGGGCGCTCGCGGCCGCGCTCGCCGCGGAGCTCACCGGCCCCGTCCGCGCCTGGGCCCACGGCGGGCACCCCGGCGCCGCGGTGCTGGCCGCCCGCCACGGGCTGCGGCCCGTGCGCGACCTGCACCGGCTGCTGCGCCCGCTGCGCGGCGCCGCGGACCTGCCGCTGCCCGACGCCCTGCCGGCCGGCTTCCGGCTGCGCGCGTTCGAGCCGGGCCGGGACGAGCAGGAGTGGCTGCGGGTCAACGCCGCGGCCTTCGCCGACCACCCGGAGCAGGGCCGGATGAGCCTCGAGGACCTGCGCGAGCGCGAGGCCGAGGCCTGGTTCGACCCCGCGGGGTTCCTCCTGGCCGTGCCCGAGGACGACCCGGGGACCGTCGCGGGCTTCCACTGGACCAAGATCCATCCCGGCGAGGACGGACGCCCGCCGCTGGGCGAGGTCTACGCCGTGGGCATCGCCCCCGAGCACCAGGGGGCGGGGCTGGGCCGGGCGCTCACCGCCGCCGGCGTCAACCACCTGGCCCGCAGCGGGCCCGCCGAGGTCATGCTCTACGTGGACGGGGACAACACCGCGGCGATGCGCCTGTACGAAGCGCTGGGCTTCCGCCCCTGGCACCTCGACGTGATGTACGCCGGGGAGCTGCCGGCCCGCGGGACCGGGGAGGACGCGTGAGCGCCCCGCGGCAGGACGGCGGGGGCGCCCGCGGGGCCGCCGCGCCCGGCGCACGGGCCGGGGACGGCACGGACTCCGTGACCGGCGGGACCGGCGCCGCCCCCGGGCACCCGCGGGGCCACGGCGACCGGGACCGGATCGACGACCCCCTGCCCGCGGTCCCGCAGGTGCTCGACGGCCACCACGGGCCCGAGCGCTTCCTCGACCGGGAGGCCAGCTGGATCGCGTTCAACACCCGGGTCCTCGAGCTCGCGGAGGACCCCGAGCTGCACCTGCTGGAGCGGGTGCAGTTCCTGTCCATCGTCGCCTCGAACCTCGACGAGTTCTTCATGGTCCGCGTCGCGGGGCTCAAGCGGCGCATCGCCACCGGCATCGCCCGGCCCGCGGCCTCGGGGCTGTCCCCCGCCGCGCAGATGGAGGAGATCGCGGCCCGCGCCCACGAGCTCATGGCCCGCCACGCCCGCGCCTTCCACGAGCTGGTCCGGCCCGAGCTCGCCCGCGAGGACATCCACCTCGTGGGCTGGGCGGACCTCGACGAGGACGCCCGGCGGCGGCTCTCCCAGGACTTCCGGCAGCGGGTCTTCCCGATCCTCACGCCGCTGGCGGTCGACCCGGCCCACCCGTTCCCCTACATCTCCGGGCTCAGCCTCAACCTCGCCGTGCTCGTGCGCAACCCCGTGTCCGGCAAGCGGCTCTTCGCCCGCCTGAAGGTCCCCGACCAGCTGCCCCGGTTGCTGTCCGCGGACGGGCCCCGGGCCGGCTCCCGGCCGGGGCGGCAGGTGCGCTTCATCCCGCTCGAGGACGTGATCGCCGAGCACCTCGACGAGCTGTTCCCCGGCATGGAGATCGAGGAGCACCACGCCTTCCGCGTCACCCGCAACGAGGACCTCGAGGTCGAGGAGGACGACGCCGAGAACCTGCTGCAGGCCCTCGAGAAGGAGCTGCTGCGCCGCCGCTTCGGCCCGGCCGTGCGCCTGGAGGTCACCGACCGGATCGGGGCGGAGGTCCTGGACCTGCTCGTCTCCGAGCTGGGCATCGACGAGACCGAGATCTACCGGCTGCCCGCGCCCCTGGACCTGCGCGGGCTCGGGGTGATCGCCGGCATCGACCGCCCGGAGCTGCACTACCCCCGGCACGTGGCCCACACCTCCCGCTACCTCAACGCCGCCGAGACGGCCAAGGCCGCCGACGTCTTCGCCGCGACCCGGGCCCAGGACGTGCTGCTGCACCACCCCTACGACTCCTTCGCCACGAGCGTGCAGGCCTTCCTCGAGCAGGCCGCCGCCGACCCGCGGGTGCAGGCGATCAAGCAGACGCTCTACCGCACCTCCGGGGACTCCCCGATCGTCGACGCCCTGATCGACGCCGCCGAGGCCGGCAAGCAGGTCCTCGCGCTGGTGGAGATCAAGGCCCGCTTCGACGAGCAGGCCAACATCTCCTGGGCCCGCAAGCTCGAGCAGGCCGGGGTGCACGTGGTCTACGGGATCGTGGGGCTGAAGACCCACTGCAAGCTCTCCCTGGTGGTGCGCCAGGAGGAGCACGGGCTGCGCCGCTACGTGCACATCGGCACCGGCAACTACCACCCCTCCACCGCCCGCTACTACGAGGACCTCGGGCTGCTGACCTGCGACCCGGAGGTCGGGGAGGACGTCTCGAGGCTGTTCAACCAGCTCTCCGGCTACGCGCCCAAGACCGAGTTCCGCCGCCTGCTCGTGGCCCCGCGCTCGGTGCGCTCGGGGCTGATCGACCTCGTGGAGGCCGAGATCGCCCACCACCGGGCGGGACGGCCGGCGCGGATCCGGGTCAAGTGCAACTCGATGGTCGACGAGGCCGTCATCGACGCCCTCTACCGGGCCTCCCAGGCCGGGGTGCCGGTCGACGTGGTCGTGCGCGGGATCTGTGCGCTGCGCCCCGGGGTGCCGGGGCTGTCGGAGACGGTGCGGGTGCGCTCGGTGCTGGGCCGGTTCCTGGAGCACTCCCGCGTCTACGCGTTCTGCAACGGCGGGGACCCGCTGGTCTACATCGGCTCGGCGGACATGATGCACCGCAACCTGGACCGGCGCGTCGAGACGCTCGTGCGGATCACCGCCCCCCACCAGGCCCGCGCCCTGGTGCGGCTGCTGGAGCGCTACGCCGCGGACACCACGAGCAGCTGGCACCTGGACGCGGACGGCACCTGGACCCGCCACCACCGCGACGAGCACGGCCGCCCGCTGGAGGACGTCCAGGAGTGGCTGCTGCGCAGCCGGGTCTCCGGGCTGCGGACGCTGTGACCGGGCCCTCGGGCGCGGGCCGGGCGGCGGCGCGGCCGGTACCATCGGACAGGCGCCGCCGGACGGCCCGGTTCCCGGGTCCCGGCCGGGGCGACGGCCACGGACCGGGACGACCCCCGGCCCGCCAGCACGGACAGGGGACGGGAGGGCGACCATGCCCAGGACCGCCGGGACACGCGCGACGACGACCGCGGAGCGCGGCACCGGGAGCCGCACGGTGAGCATCCCGTCGCGCAGCTCGTCGCGCACGGCCTACCGCAGCTCCGAGCCGGGCCCCGACGGGCCCCCGGCCGACGTCCTGGCGGCGGGCTGCCTGTGCTGGCGCCGCGCCGGCGAGGGCCTGGAGGTCCTCCTCGTCCACCGGCCCCGCTACGACGACTGGTCCTTCCCCAAGGGCAAGCAGGACGACGGCGAGACGCTGCCCGAGACCGCCTGCCGCGAGGTGCGCGAGGAGGTCGGGCTGCTCCCGCGCCTCGGGGTCCCCCTGCCGGCGATCCGCTACCCCGTGGGGGACTCCGTCAAGGACGTCCTGTACTGGGCCGCGGAGTTCGGCCCCGGCGCCCGGCCGGCCCCGGACGGCAAGGAGGTCGACGAGGTCCGCTGGGTCGACCCGGACGCGGCCCGGGGGATGCTCGGCAACCGCTCCGACGTGGCGCCCCTGGACCGTCTCGTGGCCCTGCACGGGGCCGGCGACCTCGCCACCCGCCCCGCGATCGTGGTGCGCCACGCCAAGGCCAAGCCGCGCTCGTCCTGGTCCCGCGCCGAGGGCGACCGCCCGCTCGCGGCGACCGGCAAGCGCCAGGCCCTGGCCGTGACCCGCCTGCTCCAGGCCTGGTCCCCGGAGCGGGTCCTCACCTCCCCGTGGCTGCGCTGCCTCTCCACCGTGGTGCCCTACGCCCGCAAGGCCGGGGTCAAGGTCCGCGAGCGCCCGCAGCTGACCGAGGCCGCCCACCGGCGCCACCCCCGCAAGGCCGCCGCCGTGGTGCAGACGGTCCTGGACAAGGACGCGCCCGTGGCCCTGTGCACGCACCGGCCCGTGCTGCCCACCGCCCTCAGCGTCCTCGCCCGGCAGATGGACCCGCGGCTCGCGGCGCAGCTGCCGCAGAAGGACCCGTGGCTCTCCCCCGGGGAGCTGCTCGTGCTGCAGGTCTCGCGCCGGCACCGCCGCCGGGTCGTGTCCGTGGAGCTCGTGAAGCCCTTCGACGACTGATGCCCCCTCTTCCGATCCCAGGAGCCGCCCGCATGACCGCCCCCGCCTCCCCCGGGCCCGTGCCCACGCCCTACGAGGACCTCCTGCGCGAGGTGCTCGAGCAGGGGGTGCACAAGGCCGACCGCACCGGCACCGGCACGCGCAGCCTCTTCGGCCGCCAGATCCGCTTCGACCTCGCGGAGTCCTTCCCGCTGCTGACCACCAAGCGGGTGCACTTCCGCTCGGTGGCCCTCGAGCTGCTGTGGTTCCTGCGGGGCGAGTCCAACGTGCGCTGGCTGCAGGAGCGCGGGGTGAGCATCTGGGACGAGTGGGCGGACGAGGACGGCGAGCTCGGCCCGGTCTACGGCGTCCAGTGGCGGTCCTGGCCCGTCCCGGGCGGCGGGTCGATCGACCAGATCGCGAAGGTCGTGGAGCAGATCCGCACGACCCCCGACTCCCGCCGCCACGTCGTGACGGCGTGGAACCCCGCCGAGGTCGACGAGATGGCGCTGCCGCCGTGCCACGCGCTGTTCCAGTTCTACGTCGAGCCCCGCCCGGAGGGACCCGCACGGCTGTCCTGCCAGCTCTACCAGCGCTCCGCGGACATGTTCCTGGGGGTGCCGTTCAACATCGCCTCCTACGCGCTGCTCACCGTGCTGGTCGCCCAGCAGACGGACCTGGTGCCCGGGGAGTTCGTGTGGACCGGCGGGGACTGCCACGTCTACGACAACCACCTCGAGCAGGTCCGCGAGCAGCTCTCCCGCGAGCCCTACCCGTACCCGCGGCTGCGCCTGGCCCGCCGCCCGGCGACGGTCTTCGACTACGCCTACGAGGACTTCGAGCTCCTCGGCTACCGCCACCACCCCGCGATCCCGGCCCCGGTGGCGGTGTGAGCGGCGGGCGCGGCCCCGTGGTCGGGGCGATCTGGGCACAGACCCCCGGCGGGGTGATCGGCCGCGACGGCGGGATGCCCTGGTCCGCGCCGGAGGACCTCGCGTTCTTCCGCCGCACGACCACCGGCCACCCGGTCGTGATGGGCCGGCGCACGTGGGAGTCGTTCCCCGAGCGCTTCCGCCCCCTGCCGGACCGGACGAACATCGTGGTCACCTCCGCCCCGGAGCGGGTCGCCGGGGAGGGCGTGCTGACCGCCGGGTCGTGGGCCGGGGCCGTGGAGCGGGCGCTCGCCGCCCCGGGGGCGGAGCGGATCTGGGTCATCGGCGGGGCCGTGCTCCTCGCCGAGGCCCTCGCGGACGGGCCCCACCCGGTGACCGAGGCGCTCGTGACGACGATCGGCCTCGACGTCGAGGGCGACACCTTCGCCCCCGTGCTCGACGACGCCGTCTGGGACACCGAGCCGGTCGTGGCGCCCTCGGTCTCCCGCGGCGGACCCACCTGGCGCGTGGACCGGCGCACCCGGCGCTGAGCCGGGCCGGCACCGCCGTCGTCCCCGGTCTCCCGCGGCGGACCCACCCGGCGCGGGGACCGGCGCACCCGGCGCCGAGCCGGGCCGGCACCGCCGTCGTCCCCCGGGTCCGCCCCGCCCCTGCCCGGGGAGGGGGCGCGCCGCCGTTCCCCCGGCGGCGGAGCTCGGGTAGCGTGATGATCCCCACAGCGACCAGGAGGCCGACCGTGACCGACCAGCATCCCGCGCCGAGGATCCACGAGGACCCGAGCCTGCGCGTCGTCCGCAACGACGACCGCGAGCGCTTCGAGCTGTGGCGGGACGAGCAGTTCATCGGCTTCGAGGCCTTCGAGGAGCACGAGGACGGGACCGTGGAGCTGCGCACCACGATCGTGGGCGAGCAGTTCGGCCGCCAGGGCTACGCCCGCACGCTCGTGACGATGCTGCTCGAGGACGCCCGGGCGCAGGGCCGGCGCGTGTGCGCCACCTGCCCCTACGTGCAGGAGTACCTGCACCGCTTCCCCCAGTACCAGGACCTGCTGGCGCCGTCGTGCGAGCTGCCGCCCGCCCCGGCCGTGCGCGAGAAGCGGCGGCGGTGGTCCCTCCCTCGCGCCCACTAGACTGGGGGCCATGACTTTTCGCTCGGGTGACCAGGTAGGGTTCGTCGGCTGGCGCGGCATGGTGGGCTCCGTGCTCGTGCAGCGCATGCAGGAGGAGGGGGACTTCGCGGGCATCGACCCGGTGTTCTTCTCCACCTCCAGCGCCGGGCGCACCGCACCGGACCCGGCCGGGACGGGCGACCCCGGCGTGCTGCAGGACGCCTACGATCTCGAGGCGCTCTCCCGGCTGCCGGTGGTCGTGACCGCCCAGGGCGGGGACTACACCAAGGACGTGCACGCGAAGCTGCGCGCCTCGGGCTGGGACGGGCTGTGGATCGACGCCGCCTCGACCCTGCGGATGTCCGAGGACGCGATCATCGTCCTGGACCCGGTCAACCGCGACGTCATCGACCGCGGCCTCGAGCGCGGGGTGAAGGACTTCGTGGGCGGCAACTGCACCGTCTCCTGCCTGCTCATGGGCCTGGGCGGGCTGTTCCGCAACGACCTCGTGGAGTGGGCGACCTCCATGACCTACCAGGCGGCCTCCGGCGGCGGGGCCCGGCACATGCGCGAGGTGCTCCAGCAGTTCGGGGACCTGCACGGGGCCGTCGCGGGCGAGCTCGCCGACCCGGCCTCGGCGATCCTCGAGATCGACCGCAAGGTCCTGGCCGCCCAGCGCGGCGACGCCCTGGACACCACCATGTTCGGCGCGCCCCTCTCCGGGTCCCTCATCCCCTGGATCGACGCCGACCTCGGCAACGGCCAGTCCCGCGAGGAGTGGAAGGCCGCCGCCGAGACCAACAAGATCCTCGGGCGCACCGACCGGTACGCCCAGGACTGGGTGCCCATGGACGGGCTGTGCGTGCGGATCGCCACGATGCGCTCCCACTCCCAGGCGCTGACGATCAAGCTGCGCGAGGACCTGCCGGTCGAGGAGGTCGAGCGGATCATCGACGCCGACAACGAGTGGGCCACGGTCGTGCCCAACACCAAGGAGGACACGGTCCGGGAGCTGACCCCCGTGGCGACCTCCGGGACCCTCACCATCCCGGTGGGGCGGATCCGCAAGCTCTCCGTGGGGCCGGGCTACATCAGCGCCTTCACGATCGGCGACCAGCTGCTGTGGGGCGCGGCCGAGCCGCTGCGCCGGATGCTGCGCATCGCGACCGGGACCCTCTGAGCCCGTGACCGCCGACGCGGAGGGCATCCCGGCCGGTCTCTCGGTCGACCCCGCGGACCCGGCCCCGCCCTCCGAGCAGCTGCGCCGGGCGGTGCTGCGCGGCCGGGAGGACGGCACCCTGCCGGCCGGCACGCGCCTGCCGCCGGTGCGCCGGCTCGCCGAGGTGCTGGGCCTGGCCGCCAACACGGTCGCCAAGGCCTACCGCGAGCTGGAGGCCGCCGGGGCGATCGAGACCCGCGGGCGCCGGGGCAGCTTCGTGCGCGGCGGGGAACCGGCCGAGGAGCGCGCGGCCCGGGCGGCCCGCCGGTACGCCGAGGAGGTCCGGGCGCTGGGGCTGGCCCCGGAACGGGCCCTCGCCCTGGTCGCCGCCCAGCTGGGGCGTTCCACGCCTGCCAGCGCCGCCACACCGTGAGCACCTGCCGCTTGGCCCACAGGTTCAGCCGGTGCGCCCAGTGGAACTCCGTTCCCCACACGCCCAGGCCCAGGAAGATCGCGACCCACCCCGGGCCGGGGGTGACGAGCATGATCAGCCCGGCCAGCACGAAGATCCCGCCGAGCACGGTGACGAAGGTCTTGTACGCGGCGAACAGCGCCGGGTGCCCGCGCGACCAGGTGCGCAGCCGGCCCAGGGCCTGGCGCACCCGGCCCTGGGAGCTCTCGCCCTGGGCGATCTCCTCCTCGATGCCGCCGCTCACGGGGACCGCCGCCTCAGACCGCCGTGCCCACGAGCACCGGCTCGGCCACGAGCTCCACGCCGTAGACGGAGGCGACCCCGTCGCGCACGGTGCGGGCCAGGGCCATGAGGTCCGCCGCGGAGGCTCCGCCCCGGTTGGTCAGGGCCAGCGTGTGCTTGGTGGACAGGGCCGCCCGCCCCCCGGCGACGTCGGCCCCGTCCAGGCCCAGCCGCTCGTTGCGGGTGCCCGGCAGCCCGAAGCCCCTGCCGAAGCCGGCGTGGTCGATCAGCCACGCCGCCGAGAGCTTGACGCGGTCCTCGACCGGCCGTCCCCGCGCGTCCACGACCGGGAACCGGGGGGCGTCCTGCGGGACCCGGTCGCCGAGGGCGCCGAGGGCCAGGACCGGGTTGGTGAAGAAGGAGCCGGTGCTGTAGGTGTCCCGGTCGGCGGGGTCCAGCACCATGCCCTTGCCGGCGCGCAGGGCCAGCACGGTCTCGCGCACCTGCCGCAGCGGGGCCCGCTCCCCCGCGGCCACGCCGAGACGGCGGGCCAGCTCCGCGTAGCGCACGGGCGCGCTCTCGGCGCCGCGGCCGAGGCGGAAGCGCACCGCGAGGACCACGTGGCGCGGGGAGCCGTCCACGGTGGTCCGCTTGAGCAGGGAGTCGCGGTAGGAGAAGGCGAGCTCGCCGGGACCGAGCTCGCGCACCCGCCGGTCCTGCCGGTCCCAGACCCGCACGAGCTCGATGGTCTGGGCGACCTCCTGGCCGTAGGCCCCCACGTTCTGGACGGGGGTCGCCCCGGTCGTGCCGGGGATGCCGGAGAGCGCCTCGACGCCCACGAGCCCGTCCCGGACCGCGCGGGCCACGAGCTCGTCCCAGGAGTGGCCGGCCTGCACCTCGAGCAGCACGGAGTCCGCGTCCTCGGCGAGGACCTCGACCCCCCGGGAGACGACGTGCACGACCGTGCCGGCGAACCCGGCGTCGGCCGCGATGAGGTTCGAGCCGCCGCCCACGAGCAGCACCGCCCGTCCGGCGTCGTCGGCCGCGGCGACGGCGTCGACGAGGCCCTGCTCGTCCTCGGCGCGCACGTAGTCCTGGGCGGGCCCGCCCACGGCGGCCGTGGTGAGCTCTGCGATGCGGGGGGCTGTCATGGGCGCCAGTCTAGCGAGCACCGTGCCCCGGGGGTGCCCGGGCGCGGGCACGCCCGGGGGGTCAGGGCAGGCGGACGACGGCCTGGGCCTTGACCAGGACCTTCAGCGCCGGCGCGGTCCCCGGGTCGGCGCCCTCGGCGGAGAGGTCGGGGGCGGTGACGGCCAGGTCGACGCGCGCGGTGCGGGTCTCGGTGTCGAGCGCCCCGATCGTGCCGGTGACGGTGAGGGCCGTGGAGGGCTCGACCTCGGTGCCGAAGCGGTTGGGCACGACGACGGGCTTGGTGAAGCGCGTCTGGTAGTCGACGACGGCGCCGGGGTCGCCGGCCCAGTCGACGACGAGCTGGACCGCCGCGCCCATGGTGAGCATGCCGTGGGCGATGACGTCGGGCAGGTCGACCGAGCGGGCGAACGCCTCGTTCCAGTGGATGGGGTTCAGGTCGCCGGAGGCCCCGGCGTAGCGCACCAGGTCGGCGCGGGAGAGCTCGATCCGGCGCGTGCCGATCTCCTGCCCCTTGGCGAGGTCCTCGAGTGCGGGCACGGTCACTGCTCCTCTCCGCGCACCAGCAGGGACGAGACGGTCGTGGCGACCCGCTCCCCCGCGGTGGTGCTGATCTCGGTGCGGGACGTCACCATCGCCCCGGCGCCCATCGCGCGCACCTGGTCCACGTGGACCTCGGCGACGAGCTCGTCGCCGGCGACGACGGGGCGGTGGTGGGTGAAGCGCTGGTCGGCGTGGACCACGCGCGAGAAGTCGATGCCGGCCTCGGGGTCGGCGACCAGGGCGGCGTCGGCCCGCTGGGCGACGACGATGGCGAAGGTCGGCGGGGCGACGAGGTCGGCGTGCCCGAGCGCGCGGGCGGCGCCGACGTCGTGGTGGGCCGGGTGGTCGGCGCGCACGGCACGGGCGAACTCGCGGATCGCCTCCCGTCCCACGCTGTAGGGCTCGGCCGGCGGGTAGCTCCGTCCGACCAGATCGGGGTTCACGGGCATGGCAGCTCCTCACCGGCGGGACCGCCCGCCGGACGGCGGGCGCCCGCCCAGTCTACGGCCGTGCCGCGGGGACGCCGGGCGCGGTGCCCGGCGCAGATCCGACTCGGAACGGGAACAGGCCCGCGACCGGTGGGTCGCGGGCCTGTGGCCGTAGCGGTGGACGGGCTCGATCCGTCGACCTCACGATTATGAGTCGTGCGCTCTAACCAGCTGAGCTACACCGCCAGGGATGACGAGAACCCGCGGTTCCCGGCCGCAGGGCCGGGCCGCGGGACCTCATCAGGAGAGCCCCGACCGGGAATCGATCCCGGGACCTCCATCTTACCAAGATGGCGCTCTACCACTGAGCTATCGGGGCAACGACGAAGACTCTACCAGCACGTTTCGGCAAATGAGAAATCGGCGCCGGTCCGCGCCCGGCCCGCCTCCGGGAGCCCTCCGTGGGCCCTCCGTGGGCCCTCCGGGGACGTCCCGGCGCCGCCTCCCCGCGGCACCGGCCGTGGCCGGCCACCGCCGGGCACGGGGCAGGACGGAGGGCGCGGGGCCGGGCTCAGTCGTCCCCGTCGTCGTCCCGGTCCTCGTCCCGGTCGTCGTCCGCGTCGTCGTCGCCGGCGGGCGGTGCGGGCTGGACGGGGACCGGCACCTGTTCGGGCGCCGGGGCGGGCGGGAGGGCGGGCGGCGCCACGGCGGAGTCGTCGGGGGCGCCCCCGGCCGCCGGGGCGGGCCCCCCGGTGTCCTGCGCGGGTGCACCGGCGTCCTGCGGACCGGCCGGGGGCGTGGAGGCGCCGGCCTCCGGGTCCGCGGTGCGGACCGTGCCGGGCTCCGGGGTGCCGGAGGTGCCGGAGGTGCCGGGCTCCGGGGTGCCGGTCACGGACACCCCGTCGCGCACGACCTCGACGCGGTCGGGCTCCCGGGCGGCGGTCCACAGCAGCACCGCGAGCACCGAGACGAGCAGCAGGCCGAGCACCGGCCACAGGATCTTCATGGCACCCATCGTCGCCCACGGGCTTGAGACCGGCATGAGAACATGAGAACCCTCTCAGCGGTCCCCGGGCCGGACCGGGTCGAGGGGCCCGTCCGCGAGCGCGGCGTCGAGCAGCTGCTGGGCCAGGGGGCGCCAGCGCGGCCGGAACGCGTAGACGCAGGCCAGGCGCAGGCGGGTCGCGGCCGCGTGGACGGCCAGCCGCGCCGGGTCCACCGCCAGCTCGTCCGCGACGGCGGCCACGGCCGCCCGGCCCACCGCGCGCCGGTCCGGGCCGAGCAGCCCCTGGGCGTGGCGCAGGTCCAGGTGCACGGCCAGGTTGGCGAGGTCCAGGGCCGGCTCCCCCACCGCGGCGGTGTCGAGGTCCAGGGCCCCGATCCGCTCGCCGTCGAAGAGCAGCTGCTGGTCGTGCAGGTCCCGGTGCAGGACGGCACGGTCCCGCCGGGGCGCGGGCAGGCCGGTCAGCCGCCGCCCGAGCCGGACGGCCAGGGCGCTCACGGCCCCGGGCGGGGCGTCGAGGAGCCCGGGGAACGCGTCCAGGTGCGCGGCCCAGCGCGCCAGCGTGCGCGCCTCGTCCTCGGCGGCGTGCTCGGGCAGCAGACCCGGTGCCGGAAGGGCGCGCGCGAGCCGCGGCCACGCCGCGGCCCAGGCCGCCCAGGCGGCGTCCACCTCGCCGCGGGGACCCTCCGCGCCCAGGGCGTGCAGGCTGCGGCCGGGCAGCACGGCGAGCTCCAGGGCGTGCTCCCCGGCGCGCAGCACGCGGGGCACGGCCAGCCCGGCCGCCGCGCCGAGGACGCGCACCCGCTCGGAGAGCTCGGCCGCCCGCGGCGCCCTGCCGCGGGCGAGGAGCTTGACGTAGCGCTCCGGGGCCGCGACCACGGCGCGGCGGCTCAGCCGGTGGACGACGAGCTCCCCCGTCCGCGCCGCGGCGGGCAGCCCCGGCAGCCGGAGGTCCCGGGCGAACGGGCTCAGGCGGACGAGCCGGCCCGCGGGCCCGGGCACGGACTCCCCCGCCCATCGGCGCTACGTACCGGGCGGGCGCGCCCGGGTCCCCGCCGGCCCGGGCGGCGAGGTCGCCGTCCCCGTACCAGGGGTAGTGCAGCACGTGCGCGGAGCCCGGTCCGGCGAGCGGACGGGGCGGGGCCGCGGGGGCGAGCACGGGGATCCCGGCGGCGGCCAGGCGCGCCAGCAGCCGCGGGTCCACCGGGGACGGGCGGGCGGTGACCTTCGTGACGAGAGCGCCGCCGGGTCCCTCCCGGCGCAGCACGGCGCGGCGGCGGGGGTTGTAGCGCAGCAGGGTGCCCGGCTCCCCGTGCCCGAGGCCCCGGGCGAGCCGCGGGTCGAGCCGGGCGAGGTGGACCGCGAGCTCGGGGTCGGCCCCGGCGCGGCCCAGGGCCACCCGGTGCCCGGCGGCGCCGGGGGCCTCCCGGACCAGCACGGCGCCGTCGTCGTCGAGGGCGCGCCGGCCGCGGCCGGCGAACTTCTGGAGCAGGGCCCCCGAGGCGGTCGTCGCGGCCCAGTGCACGGCCCCGGTGCGGGGGCAGCGCACGCGCACCACCGCCGAGACCCCGGGCTTGTAGCGCAGGGCGCCCGTGACCGGCGGCGCTCCGAGCACGTCGGCGAACAGCTCCCCGAGGCGCGCCGGGTCGAGCAGGACCGCGAGCCCGGGCAGGGAGGCGGCGGTGGCGGGCAGCCCGGCGCTCACCGGAGGACCTCCGGCCGCTCGTGCGCGCCGGGACCGGGCGCGGCCGCCCCCTCGTCCCGCCGGGCCCGCTGCTGCTCGACCCAGGCGGCGAAGGGACCGTCGGGGTCGGCGAGCAGCTCCGCGGGGGTGCCGTCGAGCAGGATCCGCCCGTCCTGCAGCCACAGCACCCGGTCGGCGGACAGGGCCAGGGCGGCGTCGTGGGTCACGGCCAGGGAGGTCCGCCCGCGCACGAGCCGGCGCAGCGCGGCGACGACCTCGCGGGCCGCCTCGGGGTCCAGCCCGGTGGTCGCCTCGTCGAGCACGACCACGGGGGCGTCGCGCAGCAGGGCTCGGGCGATGGCCAGGCGCTGGCGCTGCCCGCCCGAGACGGTCGAGCCCCGCTCCCCGACCGGGGTGTCGTAGCCCCGGGGGAACGCGGAGACGAACCCGTGGGCCTGCGCGGCCCGGGCGGCCTGCTCGACCTCGGCGTCCGTGGCGCCGGGGCGGCCGAGACGGATGTTCTCTCGCACGCTGCCGTGGAAGAGCACGGAGTCCTGCAGCAGCAGGGCCACGCTCCCGCGCACGGTGGCCAGGCTCAGCAGGCGCAGGTCGTGGCCGTCGAGGGACACGGACCCCGCCACGGGGTCCATGCTGCGCACCAGCAGGGCGGCGAGCGTGGACTTCCCGGACCCGGAGGGCCCGACGACGGCGACGTGCTGACCGGCGGGGACGCGCAGGTCGATCCCGCGCAGCACGGTGGGCGCGCCGGCGGCGGGGTCCCCGTGGGCGGCCTCGACGCCGGCGAGGACGAGCTCCCCGCGGACCCCCTCGAGGGTGCGCGCACCGGGGAGCTCGCGGACGTCGGGGACCTCGTCCACCAGCTCGGCGACGCGCTCCCCGGAGGCGGCGGCGCGGGCGATCCGCCCGGTGTACTTGGCCAGGTCCCGCAGGGGCTTCATGCAGGTCTTGAGGTAGGTGGTGAACAGCACGAGGTCGCCCAGGGTCATCGCCCCCTCCAGCACCCGCAGCCCGCCGCCGACCACGACGGCCGCGGTGGCCACGCCCACGATCACGTCCGTGGAGCGCTCGAGGCCCGCGGCCAGGCGCCGGGAGCGCACGCCCTCGGTGAGGGCCTGGCCGTTGGCGGCGCGGAACGTGCGGGCCGTGGCCTCCTCGAGCCCGTAGGCCTGCACGGTGCGGATCGCGCCGAGGGCCTCGTGGGCGGTGTTCGCGAGCGCCGCCTCCCCCTGGCGGGTGCGGCGGGAGGCCTGGGTGATCCGGGCGGCGGAGCCGCGCCCGACGGCCAGGAACGCGAGCAGGGCCAGGACGACGACGGCGGCCAGCAGCGGGTCCAGCACGACCATGACCGTGCACATGGCCACGAGGGTGACGACGTTGGCCAGCAGCGGCAGCCCCGCGCCGACGGCGGCCTCCTGCAGCCGGCCGATGTCGGAGACGAGACGCTGGACGGTGTCCCCGGTGCGGGCCACCGCGTGGTAGCGGGCGGAGAGGGCCTGGACGTGGTCGAAGACCCGGGCGCGCAGCACGGTGGTGACGCGGGAGCCGACGAGGGCGAAGGCGACCGTGGCGAGGAAGCTGCACAGCGCCCGGAAGCCCGTGATCGCCACGGTGGCCAGCCCGGCCGCGAGCAGCAGCTCCCACGAGGCCTCGGGGATCCAGCCGTCGACGTTCTGCGCGCCGAGGGAGCGGGAGAGCGCGTCCACGACGACCTTCAGCGGCCAGGGCTCGAGCACCCGGAACGCGACCTCCGCCAGGAGCACGAGCACCCCGCCCGCCACGAGCAGGCGGTGCTCGCGCACGTGCGGGCCGATCAGGGCGAGGGTGCGCCGCACCGCGCGGAGGTCGACCCGTGCCCGGTCCCCGCGGCTCACGCCGGCACCGCCCCGGTGCGCCCCGCCGCACGCCGTCCGGCGGCGGGCGGCGGGGCGGCCCGGCCCCCGGGGTGCTCGAGGGCGGTGCCGGCGAGGACCCGGCCCAGCACCGCGTCCCAGGAGTGCCGGTCCACGGCCTCGCGGCGGGCGGCCCGGCCCATCCCCCGGCGCCGCGCCGGGTCGGCGACCAGGGCGTCCACGGCGCGGGCGAGGGCGGCGGGGTCGGAGCCGGGCACGAGCAGGCCGGTGGTCCCGTCCTCGACGACCGAGGGGATCTGCCCCACCGCGGAGGCGACCACGGGCAGCGCCGCGGCGGCGTACTCGTAGAGCTTCAGCGGCGAGAAGTACTGCTCTTCCGCCGCCCGGGCCGCCGGGTAGGGGGCGGCGGCGACCGCGCAGTCGTGCAGCAGCCCCGGCACGGCGGCGGGGGCCACGGCGCCGGTGAACTCGACGGTAACGCCCAGCGCGGCCGCGAGCCGCTCGAGCGCGGCCCGCTGCGGGCCGTCGCCGACGATCCGCAGCCGCCAGTCGCGCGCGGCCGCCGCCCGGGCGCGCACGAGGTGCTCCACACCGTGCCAGGGCTTGAGCGTGCCCACGAAGACGACGACGGGCGGGGCCGGGTCCGGGCCCTCGGCGGCGGCGTCGGCGCAGGGCCCGACCCGCCGGGGGTCGACCCCGTTGGGGGCGACCACGACCCGCCCGGCCGGGGCGCCGGTGCGCTGCCGGACCCACCGGGCGACCGGGGCGGAGACGCACGCGGTGCGCTCGGCGGCGGCGACCTGGGCGGCCAGGGCGGCGTGGGCGGCGGCCCCGTCCACGAGGTCCCGGTGGGTGCGCTGCTCGTCGATCAGCGGGGCGTTGACCTCGAGCACGCCGGGGACCCCGAGGCGGGCCGTGACCTCGGCGAGAGCGGTGGAGAACAGGGAGTAGCGCTCGTGGACGGCGTCGGCGCCGTCGGCCGCCGCGCGCTCGGCCAGCAGCCGGGCGGCCCGGGCCTGGGCGCGCTCCCGGGCCGCCACCCGGGCGGTGCGGTCCGCGTCCCCGGTCGCGGGCGGGGCGGGCACGGGGACGTGGACGACGGGGACCTCGCGCAGGTCGGCGGGCACGTCCTCGCCGAGGCGCGTCGCGTAGAGGCGGACCTCGGCGCCGCGGGCCCGCCAGGCGCGCAGCACCTCCTGGACGTGCACGGAGGCGCCCTTGGTCCCGAACACGGGCACGCCGGGATCGGCGCAGAGATAGGCCAGACGCATCAGCGCAGCGCTCCTTCGGGGGCGGGGGCCGCGGGGGCCGGGTCGGTCGGGCGGGCGGGGGGCGCGGGCGGCAGCAGCGCCCGCAGCGCCGCGGCCTGCCGGGCGCCGTCGTGCTCGCGCTCGACGAGGGCGCGGGCGGCGCGCGCCGTGCCGACCCGGTCGAAGCCGGGGTCCGCGGCGCGGGCGAGCGCCCGGGCCAGGGCCGCGACGTCGTCGGCGGGCACGAGCAGCCCGGTGCGCGGGGGCCCCTCCCGCACGGCCTCGGGGATGCCGGTGACGTCGGTGGCGACCACGGGCACGCCCATGGCCATCGCCTCGAGCAGGACGGTGGGCAGCCCGTCGGCGTTGCCGTCGGGACCCACGACGCAGGGGGCGGCGAAGACGTCGGCGGTGCGCAGCAGGGCGGCGACCTCGGCCTGGGTGCGGGGGCCGAGCAGCTCGACGGCGTCCTCGAGGCCCAGCCGTGCCGCGAGCGCCCCCAGCGGCCCGGCGAGCTCACCGCCGCCGGCGATGCTCAGGCGCAGGGACCGGCCCTCGGCGCGCAGGCGGGCGGCGGCGTGCAGGAGCCGGTCGAAGCCCTTCTTCGGCACGAGCCGGCCCACGGCGGCCACGTGCAGCCGCTCCCCCGGCGGGCGCGGGTCCCGGTAGGGGAAGCGCTCGAGCTCGAGGCCGTTGCGGACCAGCCGCAGCGTCGCGGCGTGCTCGGGGAACCGGCCGGCCAGGTGGCGGCGGTTGTGCTCGGAGATCGCCACCACGGTCCGGGCCCGCGCGAGGGTGCGCCGGAGGCGGTCCGGGTCCACGGACTCGTGGAAGATGTCCTTGGCGTGGGTCGTGACGGTGAAGGGCACGCCGGTGAGCCGGGAGGCGATCTCGGCGACGCGGGCGGCGAGGGACGCGAAGTGGGCGTGCAGGTGCGTGATCCCGTGCTCCACGACGGCCGTGGCCAGGGCCACCCCCTGGTGGACCTCGGAGGCCTCGGTGCGGGCGAGCTCCGGCAGCAGCGCGGCCAGCCGCCCGGCGAAGCCGGGGACGACCTCCGCGGCGCGGGCGAGCACCGCCCAGCCCTCCGCGGCCCGCTCGGGCCGGCCGACGTGGGTCACCGGCGCCTGGACGCGGGCCGGTTCGGGGTGGAAGCGCGGGTCGGTGCTGTGGCGCAGGGAGAAGATCTCCAGCTGCTCGCCCTGGGCCTCGCGGGCGAGGATCTCGGAGACCACGAAGGTCTCGGAGAAGCGCGGGTAGACCTTCAGGACGTAGCCGACGCGGTGTCCGGGGGCGCTCACCGGGCACCTCCGGCGTACGAGGGGGCGGGGGCCTCCGGCGCCGCGGGCGGGCCGGCGGGGCCGCGGGCCGCGAGCAGCCCGGCGGCGAGCACGGGCACCGTGCGCAGCCCGTCGAGGGCGAGGTGGTGGCGGGTCCGCACGGTCCCGACGGCGCGGTGCAGCCACGCCTCGACCGCCCCGGTGGTGAGCGCGCCGGGGCTCAGCACGTCCACGGCCCCGCGGGCCTGCAGCGCCCGGGCGCGGATCAGCTGCTCGCGGCGGGGCCGCTCGCGCGGGACCACGAGGGCGGGGGTGGTGGTGGCGAGGACCTCGGCGACCGAGTTGTAGCCGCCCATCGAGACCACCGCCGCGGCCTCGCGGACCTCGGCCAGGGCGTCGGGCACGCTGGGCAGCACGGTGGTGCCGGGCCGGGCGGCCGCGCGCACCCGGGCGAGGTCCGCCGCCGGCATCTGGGGCCCGGCGACGACGACGTGACCGTGGCCGTGGGGCACCCGGGCCCGGGCCGCGGCGAGGGTCAGGGCGGCGCCGTCGGAGCCGCCCCCGGCCATGGACAGGACGTAGGGCCGGCCCGTGCCGCTCGTGCGGGGCCCGGCCTCCCGCCCGGTCGCGAGGTAGCCGGTGTGCCGCACCAGGTCGGCGAGCCGGGCGGGGACCTCGCTGGTGGCGACGGGGTCGTGCACGGCGGGGTCGCCGTAGACCCAGACCTGGTCGTAGACGCGGCGGACGAGCTCGAGGTCCCCGAGGGCGGCCCACTCGCGGGCGGCGGCGGCGGGCTCGTCGAGCACCTCCCGCAGGCCGAGCACGACCGCCGTGCCCGGGTGCGCGGCGCGCAGGCGCAGCAGCGGTCCGAGCAGCTCCCGGTCCACGCCCCAGGCGTGGCGGTCGACGACGACGAGGTGGGGCCGGAAGCCGGTGAGGGCGGCGTCGAGCAGGCCCGAGCGCAGGGCGGTGAGCCGGTCCATCCCGACGGCGAGGCCCCGGGGGGCGTAGCCGCCGCCGGTCTTGCGGATGCCCGGCAGCACCACCCGGTCGAAGCCCTCCGGCAGTCCGGGAACGGCGGTGGCGTCGACCCCGGTGAGCAGCATCCCGGAGACCCGGCGGCCGGTCGTGGCGGGCAGGGTGCGGGCCAGGGCCCGGGCCAGCGCCAGGTTCCGGCGGGTGTGGCCGAGGCCCTGGGAGTCGTGCGAGTACAGCACCACCCGCAGTTCGGTCTCGCGCATCGTGTCCTCCTCGGCGGGGCGCCGGCGTCTCCGGCGCTGTCCGTGGGTTCCCACGGTGCCGGACGAACATGATGCGAACATGAGCCGTTCATGAAAAGGCTCTCATCCGCCCGCCGGTGCTCCGCGCACCGGCGGTGGGGTTCCCCGGGGTCCGGCCGCGGTGCCCCCGCGGTGCGCTCAGCGGGCGGCGAGGCGGTAGCCGGCCCCCCGCACGGTGACGATCCGCTCGGGGCCCAGCTTGGTGCGCAGGTAGCGGACGTAGACGTCGACCACGTTGGAGGAGCCCTCGAAGTCGTGGCCCCAGACCTTGTTCAGCAGCTGCTCCCGGGTCAGCACCTGCCCGGGGTGCTGCACGAAGGCGCGGGCCATCGCGAACTCGCGGGCGGAGAGCTCCACCTCCCGTCCCTCGACCACCGCGCAGCGCGTGTTGACGTCGAGGGAGAGCGAGCCGCAGCGCAGCTCCTCGCGGGCCGGGTCGTGGGCGGCCCGCTCCCGCAGCCGGGCCCGGACGCGGGCGAGCAGCTCCTGGAAGCGGAAGGGCTTCGCGAGGTAGTCGTCGGCGCCCTTGTCCAGGCCGGCGACCGTGTCCTCCACGGAGTCCCGGGCCGTGCACATGATCACCGGCAGGGTGAAGCCCATCGAGCGCAGCACGGAGAGCACGGTGAACCCGTCCATCCCGGGCAGGCCGACGTCGAGGACGAGCAGGTCGAAGTCCCCGGTGCTCGCCCAGTCCAGGGCGGTCGGGCCGTCCTCCACGACGGTCGTGGTGTAGCCGGCCGCGCGCAGGCCCTTCTGGATGAAGCGCGAGATCCGCTCCTCGTCCTCGGCGATGAGGATGGTGGCCATGGGGTTCCTCTACTTCCTGGACTCGTGCGTCCGGCTCGGGTGCGGTCCGGCCCCCGGCGTCCCGCCCGGCGGGGGTGCGGGCTCCCCGGCCGGGGGCGCCGGGGCGGCGGGGGCCGGGGGCGCGGTGGGGACGGCGCGGCCGGCGGGGTCCAGGGGCAGCCGCACGGTGAACGTGGCGCCCGCGCCGGGGCGGGAGCGGACCCGGACGTCGCCGCCGTGGGCGTGGGCGATCGCGGCGACGATGGCCAGGCCCAGCCCGGAGCCCTCCACGGTGCGCCCCGTCTCGGCGCGGGCGAAGCGCTCGAAGATCCGCTGCTGGTCGGCCTCGGCGATCCCGGGGCCGGTGTCGCGCACCCAGATCTCCAGCTCGCGCCCGGTCCCCGGGGCGGCGGAGCCCGTGGAGTCGGCGGTGCCGAGGGCGACGACGTCCCCGGGCGCAGAGAACTTCACGGCGTTGGCGGCCAGCTGCAGGACCGCCTGGGTGAGGCGCTGCTCGTCGGCGCGCACGAGCCCCTCGGCGCGGGCGTCGAGGCGCCAGTCCCGCTCCCCCAGGGCCCGGGCCCGCTCGAGGGTCGTGTCCAGCCACGGGCCCAGGTCCACCGTGCCGGGGCGGACGAAGTCGGCGCGCTGGGCCTTGGCCAGCAGCAGCAGGTCCTCCACGAGCCGGTTCATCCGCCCGATCTCGTCGAGCAGCACCGCCCGGGTCTCGGCGACGTCGGCGGGGTCGTGCTCGTCCATGAGCTCGAGGTTGCCGTGCAGGATCGTCAGGGGCGTGCGCAGCTCGTGGGCGGCGTCGTCGAGGAACTGGCGCTGCTGGCGGAACCCGGCCTCGATGCGCGCGAGCATGCCGTTGAAGTTCACCGCGAGCTGCCCGACGTCGGAGTCCTCGCGGGTGACGGGCACGCGGCGGCCGAGGTCGTCGGGGCTGATCTGCTCGGTGGCCCGGCGCAGCCGGGTGATGGGGGCGGTGACCCGCCCCACGAGCACGTAGGCGGCCGCCCCGGCGACGACGAGGGTCAGCCCGGCGATCGCGAGGTAGCGGCCCAGCGACTCCAGCACGAGCCCGCGCTGGGCGCTCATGTCGAAGCCCACCACGAGGTGGGCCGGCCGGTCGTCGGCGGCCAGGTCCACGGGGATGACCCCCAGGCGCAGCTGCCGCTCGCCCTGCCGGTGGTCGAAGACCACGGTCTGCCCGGGCCGGGAGCGCTCGGCGACCGCGGCGAGGGTGGCCGGGTCGTCGAGCTGGAACCCGGAGCGGTCGGCGTGCTCGAAGGCCGGCTCCCCGTCGACGACCGCGAGGATGGCCTCGTACTCCCCGGGCACGGTCGTGGTCAGGAAGGTGTAGAAGAGCTGGTCGAGGTCGGCGAACGGCTCCTCGGCCGCCGCGTCGAGGTCCTCCGTCGGGGAGGCGTCCGGACCCAGCGGCCCCCGCTGGGCGAGCCGCTGCAGCTCCCCCGCCTCCTGGACGATGTCCTGGCGGACCGACTCGTCCACGTCCACGAGCCGCAGGTAGTGCGTCAGCCCGCCGACCAGCAGCAGCGCGGCGGCCAGCACGGCCAGGACCGTGGCCAGCACGCGGGAGCGCACGGAGCGCAGCTCCGTGCGCAGCCGCTCCCAGCGCGTGCCCGTCATGGGCCTCACCCTAGCGACGGGACGTGAGAGCCCGATGAGGAACGGCCAGGGGCCCCGGCGTGCCGGGGCCCCTGGCCGTGGTGCTCCCGCGGGGGGCTCAGTACTTCTTGTGGCGGGGCTTGCGGAAGCCGCCCTCGCCGTCGCGCCCGCGCGGGCCGGCCTTCTTGCGGAAGCCGCCGCGCTCGCCGCCGTCGTGGCCGCCGCGGCGGGGCCGGTCCTGGTAGGAGGAGGTGCCGCGGGGGCGCCCGCCCCCACCGCCGGCGGGGCCGCGGTCGAGCTCGAGGCGGATCAGCTCGCCGTTGATCCGGGTGCCGGCCAGCCGGTCCGCGGCGGCGGCGGGCAGGTTCTCCGGCAGCCCGACCAGGGTGTGCGTGGAGCGGATGTCGATCGCGCCGATCTGCGCGCCGTCCAGGCCGCCCTCGTTGGTCAGCGCCCCGACGATCGAGCCCGGGGAGACCCGGTGGCGGTGGCCCACGGCCAGGCGGTAGGTGGCCATGCCCTTCTCGGAGCGCGGCTCGCGGCGGGGCCGGTCCTCGCCGCGGGCCCCGCGGTCGCGGTCGCGGGTGCGCTGCGGGGCCTCGGGCAGCTCCTCGACGAAGAACGGCCGGCCGTCCTGGGCCATCACAGCGATCGCGGCGGCGACCTCCACGGCGTCGACGTCGTGCTCGGACTGGTACTGCTCGACGAGCTCGCGGAACGCGGCGAGGTCCTCGGACTCGATGGTGTCCGTGATCTGCTGGGCGAAGCGCTCCTTGCGGGTGCGGTTGACGTCCTCGGTGGAGGGCATCCGCATCTGCTCGACCGGCTGGCGGGTGGCCTTCTCGATGGCCCGCAGCAGGTACTTCTCCCGGGGGGTCATGAACAGGATCGCCTCGCCGGAGCGCCCGGCGCGGCCGGTGCGCCCGATCCGGTGGACGTAGGACTCGGTGTCGTGGGGGATGTCGTAGTTGACGACGAGGGAGATCCGCTCGACGTCGAGGCCGCGGGCGGCGACGTCCGTGGCCACGAGGATGTCGACCTTGCCCTCGCGCAGGGCCTCGACGGTGCGCTCGCGCATGTTCTGCGGGATGTCGCCGTTGATCGCGGCGGCGGCGTAGCCGCGGGCCTTGAGCCGGTCGGCGACCTCCTCCGTGGCGGCCTTGGTGCGCACGAAGACGATGACGCCGTCGTAGTCCCCAACCTCGAGGATGCGGGTCATGGCCTCCATCTTGTGGGAGCCCATCACCTGCAGGTAGCGCTGGCGGGTGTTCGTGCCCGTGGTCGTCCTGCCCTTCACCGCGATCTCCTGCGGGTCACGCAGGTACTGCTTGGCGATCTTGCGGATGGCCGGGGGCATGGTCGCGGAGAACAGGGCGACCTGCTTGTCCGCCGGGGTGCGCGAGAGGATCTGCTCGACGTCCTCGGCGAAGCCCATCCGCAGCATCTCGTCGGCCTCGTCGAGGACCACGTACTGCAGGTTCGACAGGTCCAGGGAGCCCTTCGTGAGGTGGTCGATCACGCGCCCGGGGGTGCCGACGACGACCTGGGCGCCGCGGCGCAGCCCGGCCAGCTGGGGCCCGTAGGGCGAACCGCCGTAGACGGGCAGGACGTGGAAGTCCTCGAGGTGCGTGGCGTAGGAGGAGAAGGCCTCCCCCACCTGCAGGGCCAGCTCGCGGGTGGGGGCGAGCACGAGCACCTGGACGTCGCGGGAGACGCCGTTGACGTCGGCGAGCTCGGCGAGGCGGGACAGGGCCGGGACGGCGAACGCGGCGGTCTTCCCGGTGCCCGTCTGGGCCAGGCCCACGACGTCGCGCCCGGAGAGCAGCACGGGGATGGTCGCGGCCTGGATGGGCGAGGGCTTCTCGTAGCCGACCTCGTCGAGCGCGGCGAGCACGCGGGGGTCGACGCCGAGGTCGGCGAACGTCGTCGTCGGCTCCTCGGACGTGGTGGCGTCGGGGGCGGGGGTGTCGTTGCTCATGCGGGATCCTCGTTCGGTGCGTGGGTGTCGGCCACGGGTCCTTGCGGGGGACGGCGCGGGCCAGGGCGGTGTCCGGACGTCCCTGCCAACCACTGGGGCCCGCCGGGGCGGGAGCGTCGGACACGGCGGGAGCACGTCGCCGCCGAACACGGTGCGCTCGCAAGCGGCACCGCGTTGCACGAGAGAGTGAGGGAGTTACCGGAGTCGGTCGGACCAGTCTAGCGCACGGGCGGGCCCGCTCACCCCGTCCGGCGGACCACGACGAGGTGCTCCTGCTCACGCATTGGCTCGTAGGCGGCGCCGTAGCGCTGCTCCGCCCACGCGGCGACGTCCCCGGGCGGGACCCGCCCCACGCCGTGCCGGCGCGGTCGACGACGACGAGCTCCGGCGCCGGGTCGCCCGTGCTGCCGAGCCAGTGCACCTCGGCCCGGGACACCAGCCGGTGCAGCAGGGTCAGGTCGGTGGCCACGCTCGCGCCCTCGGGGACCGCGGCGAGGGTCGCCTCCTTGGCCGCCGCCCGCGGGTCGGGGCGGTAGGCGGCCGGGTCGGCAAGGTCCCCGAGCGGGTGGGCGGGCAGGAGCACGAGGGCGACGCCGAGGGCGGCCCACGGGCCGGCCCGGCCCAGGAGCACCGCGCGCGGGCGGCGGGAGGCCCGCAGCCGCACGACCGCGTCGAGCAGGGCGGCGAGGACCACGGGCATCAGCACGGCGCTGTAGTGCCAGCCCGCCCCCCAGTAGCCCGGCTCCGGGGAGAGCATCCGCCGCAGCAGGGTCGGCAGCGCCACGAGGGCCAGCGGCGAGCGCAGCGCGAGCACGGCGCCGGTGAGCGCCAGCGCCAGCCAGGTCAGGGCCTTCCGGCCGGGCACGACGAGGGCGGTGAGCGCCCCGAGGGGGTCCGCGAGCACCGCGGCGGGGTCGAGGCGGTCCGCGTAGGCGAACTCCCCCGCCGGGTTCAGGGCCGGCAGCACGACCGTCACGGCGAGCACGCTGCAGGCGGTGCCCCACCCGGCGAGCAGGAGGCCGGGCCGGGCCGGGGCCCCGGCCGCACGGGCCCGCCGCGCCAGGACCAGGCCCAGGACGGCCACGGTGAGCCCGAGGTCCTCCTTGACGAGGGCCACCGGGGCGGCCCACACCGCCGCCGCGCTCCAGCGCCGCTCGACGAGGGCCCCGAGGGACAGCGCCAGCAGGGGCACGGCCACGGCGATCTCGTGGAACTGCACGGCCACCGCCGCCTGGAGCCCGAAGCTCAGCCCGCAGGCCAGCCCGAGGGCGGCGCCGGGGCCCCGGCCCAGCAGCCGCACCCCGGAGCGGGCGATCGCCCACGCGCACACCCCCATCAGTCAGGTCCTGGAGCACGAGCAGGGTCAGCGCCGAGGGGAAGAGCGCGTAGAGGGGGCCCAGCAGCACCAGCACGGGGTGGAAGTGGTCGCCGAGCAGGTTGTAGCCGTGGCCCTTCACGTGCACCTCCGGGCCGCGGCCCTCGGCGTAGGAGCGGGCCAGCTGGGTGAAGATGGCCAGGTCCCAGGACGGGACCTCGCCGCGCCGCCACTGCAGCAGCGACCACCACAGGTACAGGACGGCCACGAGCCCGCCCACGGCCAGGGGCACGAGGCGGGCGCCGGGGGCGCGCGGCGGCGCACCGGCCGCGGGGCGCGGGGCGGAGGTGGCGGGCATGGTGCGGGCTGCTCCCGGGGACGGCGCGGACGTCGGGGCGGACTGCCATCATGGTCCCATGCCCTCCGCCGCCGTCCCCGCCGCCGCGCGCCCCGCCGCGGACGCGGAGCTCGTCTGGGACCCGGGCGGTGCCCTCCACCTGGGGCAGACCCTCGGGGTGCTCGCCCGCGGGGCCCACGACCCCCTGGTCCGGGTGCTCTCCCCCGAGCTGGTGTGGGTCGTCACCCGCACCGCCGAGGGCCCGGTCTCGGCCTGCTACTCCCGCCCGGGCCCGGGTCCGTCCCTGCGCCGGCCGGTGCGGGTGCGCGCCTGGGGCCCGGGCGCGGCGGCATTCCTGGCCGAGGCCCCCCGATGGGCCGGGGCGGAGGACTCGTGGGCGGGCTTCGAGGCCTCCCCGGCCTTCGCCGCCCTGCCCGAGCGGCTGCGCACGGCCCGGCGGCTGCACCCCGGGCTGCGGCTGCCCTCGACCGGGCGGGTCCTCGACCGGGCGGTGCTCTCGGTGCTCGAGCAGCGCGTGACCGTCCGGGAGGCCGTGGCCGCCCACCGCCTGCTCGTGCGCCGCCACGGGCAGCCCGCCCCGGGGCCCGCGCCGGAGGGGATGCATGTGCCGCCCACGGCCGAGGCCTGGCGGGCCGTGCCGGTGTGGGAGTGGCACCGCGCCGGGGTGGACGGGGCGCGCGCCGCCACGGTCCGGCGGGTCGCCGAGCGTGCCGCCGCCCTCGAGCGGCTGGGCCGGGCGCCGCTGGACGCCGGGCTGCACCGGGGCCTGCGCTCCGTGCCGGGACTGGGGCCGTGGACGGTCGCCGAGATCGTCCAGTGCACCCACGGGGACCCGGACTCGGTGAGCGTCTTCGACTTCCACCTCGCCGCCTGGGTCTGCTGGTTCTTCGACCGCCGCCCCGGCGACGACCGGCGGATGCTGGAGCTGCTCGAGCCGTGGCGGGGCGACCGCCAGCGGGTGGTGCGCCTGCTGCGGGCCTCCGGGTTCCGCAAGCCCTCCTTCGCCCCGCGGCTGCACCCGGAGGACCACCGGCACCGCTGAGGGGAGCCTTCCCTGCCTGGCGGGCCCACGCTCCCCGGCGTTGAATGGGGCCATGAACGCTGAGCACGTGATCGACGAGCCGCACGCGGCCGGCTACACCGAGCGGATGAACAAGCTGCGGGCGGGGGTGCTGGGCGCCAACGACGGCATCGTCTCGGTGGCCGCGACCGTCGTGGGCGTGGCGGGCGCCACCGCGAACCCGGCGGCGATCCTCACCGCCGGCGCCGCCGCGCTCGTCGGCGGGGCCCTGTCCATGGCCCTGGGCGAGTACGTGTCCGTCTCGAGCCAGTCCGACTCCCACCGGGCGCTGATCGCCAAGGAGAAGCAGGAGCTCGAGGACATGCCCGAGGCCGAGCTGCGGGAGCTGGCCGAGATCTACGAGGGCAAGGGCCTGTCCGCCGCGACGGCCCTGCGGGTGGCCGAGGAGCTGACCGAGCACGACGCCCTGGCCGCCCACCTCGACGCCGAGCTGAACATCGACGAGGAGGACATCGTCAGCCCCTGGAACGCGGCCGTCGCCTCGGCGCTGGCGTTCACGGTCGGGGCGGTGCTGCCCCTGCTCGCGATCCTGCTGCCCCCCGAGGCCTGGCGGATCCCCGTGACGTTCGTGGCCGTGCTCGCCGCCCTGGGCCTGACCGGCTGGCTGGGCGCCCACCTGGGCGGGGCCCCGCAGAAGGCCCGGGCGGCCCTGCGCGTCGTCGTGGGCGGGGCCCTGGCCCTGGCCGCGACCTTCGCCGTGGGCTCCCTGCTCGGGGTCACCGGCGTGGTCTGAGCCCCCTCGGACGCGCACGGCGCCCCGCACCGGCCGGTGCGGGGCGCCGTGCGCGTCCGGCCGCGGAGGCGGCGGCGAGTTCGGGGCCGCGGGCCCGGGGCGTGCGGGTCAGGACTCCTGGGCGGGCTCCTGGGCCTGCTGCTTGGCGACCTCGGCGCGGACCTCCTCCATGTCGAGGCCCTTCACCGCCTCGATGACCTGCTCGAGCGCCGACGCCGGCAGGGCGCCGGGCTGGGAGAAGACGAGGATGCCCTCGCGGAAGGCCATGAGGGTGGGGATCGAGGAGATCTGCGCGGAGGCCGCGAGCATCTGCTGGTCCTCGGTGTCGACCTTGCCGAACACCACGTCCTCGTGCTTCTCGGAGGCGGCCTCGTAGGTCGGGGCGAACTGCTTGCAGGGGCCGCACCAGTCGGCCCACCAGTCCAGCAGGACGATGTCGTTCTCGGCGATGGTCTGGCCCAGGGTGTCCTGGGTGATGTCAACGGTAGCCATGCCCCCAGCGTACGGACCGCCCCCGGCGGAAAGCACCGGATTTCACTGGGAGCACAAGAGCCCGCAACGGGTCCCGCGGCCCGCCGCCTTCCTACACTGGGAGGGCACGGCGCGTGCGGAGGCCCAGCATGAACTTCGAGATCGGCATCTTCACCCTCGGCGAGGTGGACCACGACCCGGTCACCGGCGCGCGCCCGGACGCCCGCCAGCGGCTGCGGGACATCATCGAGCTGGCCGAGGCCGCCGAGCACGCCGGCCTGACCGTGATGGGCGTCGGGGAGGACCACGGCGCCGACGTGGTCGCGGCCGCCCCGCTCGTGCTGCTGTCGGCCATCGCCGGGCGCACCCGGCTGCTGCGCCTGACCACCGCCGTGACCGTGCTGCCCGCCGCGGACCCGCTGCGGCTCTACGAACAGGTGGCGATGCTGGACAACATCTCCGGGGGCCGGGCCGAGCTGATCGTGGGCCGCGGCGCCTCGGCGCGGGTGCGGCGCGCGCTCGGGCTCGGGGACGAGGACCCGGACGCCCTGTTCGAGCACCGGCTCGACCAGCTGCTGCAGGTGCTCGAGTCCAGTCCCCCGACCTTCGGCGGCGGCCTCGGCCGGCACCCCGGGGAGCTCGCGGTCGAGCCGCGGCCGCTGCAGCCGCGGCTGCCGGTGTGGGTGGGCTCCTCGGGCAGCGACCGCTCGGTGGAGCGCGCGGGGCGGCTGGGGCTGCCCCTGGTCCTGCTGCGCACGCACGGGCCCTGGGCCGCGGCGCGGCCCGTCGTCGGGACCTACCGGCGGGCCCTGCGGGCCGCGGGGCGGGACCCGTCCACCCCGGTGGGCCTGGGGGTGCCCGGGTTCGTGGCCCGCTCGGCGGAGCGGGCGCGGGAGCTGAGCCACCCGTACTTCGCCGCCGGGGCGCGCAGCCACGGCCCCGTGCGCCCGGAGGACCCGCGCTGGACGCGCGCGGAGTACGACCGCGAGTGCGCCCCGGAGGGCTCGCTCGTGGTGGGCGACGTCGACGAGGTCGTGCGCAAGATCCTGGCCCAGCACCGCGGCCTCGGCCACGAGCGGCTGCTGCTGCGCCTGGACGCCGGCGGGATGCCGCACCACCTCGCGCTCGAGGCGATCACGCTGCTGGGCACCGAGGTGGTGCCCCGGGTGCGGGCCGCCCTCGGGGCGGGACGGGCCGCGGAGGAGATCAGTCCGCCGGGGACGCCGTGAGCACCACGTTCTTGCCCCAGATGTCCTCCGTGTAGCAGCTGATGATGACCAGCCGCCCGGGCACGATCTGCCAGATGTCGCTGTCCTTGAGCGTGTTCTTGTCGTGGGTGACGACCGAGTCGATCTCGAAGGCCACGGTGCCGGTCTCCGTCTGCACCTCGACCTCGCTGCCGACGAGGGAGGGGTCGCTGAGCGCGTTGAACGGCGCGTCCCGGCCGTCGAAGCTGTGCCCGGCGATGTAGGTCGTGTTCTTCGAGCCCTGCCCCGGGGCTCCGTAGGGGGTCAGCCAGTAGCCGTCCGGGGTCTTCGGGGGGACCAGCGAGCGGGAGGCGAGGTCCTGCTCGGTGGGTGTGAGCGGGTCCACGGGGACGTCCAGACCCGCGTCGGGCACGGCCAGGCGCACGGGCGGGGCGGCGGCGGGGGCGTCCGGGTCCTGTCCGCCGGGCGCCGGCCCGGGGGTTCCGGCCGCCTCCGGGTCGCGGGTCGCGGAGACCTGGGGGGCCGGGGCGGCGTCCCCGTCCGCCCACGGCTGGCCGGCGAGCACGCCCGCGCCGACCGCGAGCACGGCCAGGCCGGCGGCCGGGGCCGCCCAGCGGCGGCGGGTCGGGCCGGAGGGTGCGGGTGCGTCCACGGGGATCGGCTCCTGGGCTCGGGGTCGGGACGGGACGACGCCCCGGTGCCGCCCGAGGGCGGCACCGGGGCGCGGGCGGCCGCGGCCGCTCAGGCGCGGCGGCGCAGGCGCAGCGCGACCGCCGCGGCGGCGGCGCCGCCGGCGGCCAGCAGCCCGGCGATCAGGCCGGTGCTGCCGCTGTCCTCGGCGGCGGTGTCCACGTTCCAGCCCTCGTTGGAGCCGGTCGCCGGGGCGGAGTCGTCGCCGCCCCAGTCGCCGCCGGTGCCGCCGGTGGGCAGCAGTCCGCCGCAGGTGCCCTGGAAGAGCCCGACCAGGTCGGCGCCGTCCTCCATGTAGACCTCGCCCTGCTGGCGGGCCTCGACCGCGGCGGCCTCGAAGCCCTGGGCCGCGGCCCGGGTCGCCGCGTAGGCGTCCTGCACGGCCTGGTCGCCGGAGCTCGCCGCGTAGGCCTCCTGCAGGCGCAGGATCTCGCCCCAGGCGCCGCGGGCGCGGTCCATGGTGTCGTCGTTGACGATCGCGTCCTCGAGCACGGCCTGCTGGGCCTGCAGCTCGGCGAGGACCTGCGGGTCCTCGACCAGGGAGTTGAAGTGCACGCCGGCGTCGTAGAGGTGGTCGGCGGAGGTGATCAGGTTGGTCACCGCGGGGCTGGCCCCGGCCGGGACGCAGGTGTCGGCATGGGCGGCGGGGGCGCCGAGGAACAGGCCACCGGCCAGGACGGCGGCCGACGAACCGGCGGCCACCCACTTCTTCACAGCAGTCATTTCGGTACGTCTCCTCATGTCGTGGGGGCACCTCGGGACGCGCCCCGAGGCGGCAGCATGGGGCGACCGCTCGCACACGTCCCCGGCGGGGTCACCGCGGGGCGCTCGCGCCGCCGCCGTCCGGGGCGGGGGGTCCTGAACGGACCGGCTCGGCGTGCCGGCCCGTGCCCGGTTGGCTGCTGCAGTCCCCAAGATATAGGAGATTTCATCTTATTCGCAGCGGTTAACGCCGTGTTCCCCCCACGCGGCGCTCCGGTGGCGACGGGCGGGCGCGGCGCCACGCCGGTCCGGCCTGGAACGACGCGGCTGCCCGGGGGCCGGGGGCGTCGTCCGCCCGCGGGCTCCGCTGGGCGGTCCGGGACCGGGATCGTCCCCGTGTCGGGGGACACGCCCTGCCGGGCCGGTGATCACGAGCGCACCGCGGGGCCGCTCCTCCGGGACGGGCGACGGGGCCCGCATGCAGGAGCACCCCGGACCGTCCGGTCCGGGGTGCTCCTGCGACGTCGTCGACGCCGGGTGTGGCAGATGAGGGATTCGAACCCCCGTAGGCAATGCCAGCTGATTTACAGTCAGCCCCCTTTGGCCGCTCGGGTAATCTGCCGCGGTCGTGCCGTTGCGGACAACGGCACCGGGGTGCTCCCGCGAGCGGGAGCACTACAACCCTACAGAAGATCGGACGCGATGCGAAATCAGGCCGCCGCCCCGGCGCCCTCCGCCGCGGCGCCGAGCCGGCGCCGGAGCTGCTGGAGGAACGCCACGGCCTGATCCTGGGTGATCTCGCCGTGCGTGACGGCCTCCGCCAGCTCGCGGGCGACCCCGGCGAGCCGCTCCGCGACCCGGGCGTCCAGGCCGTCCGCGCCGGCGGACGCCGGGCCGTGCGCCCCCTGCCGGTCGGCCGTCACGGTCGCGGTGGCCGCGGCCGGGGACAGCCCGAGGCCCGTCAGGAGGAGGACCGCCAGGGCGGTCGCGGCGGCGGCGGTCCCCCGCCGGGACCGGCTCCGCCCTGGGTCCACGTCGTCGTGGTCCTGGGGTTTGCTCATGCCACCCATCCTGGGAGGCCCACCTGAACGGTTCCTTGGCCGCAGGTCACGAATCGGTGACGGAGCGCACCCGCATAGACTGGGGCCGACGCACCGCGGGCCGGCACCGCCGGGCCCGCGCCACTCCCGAGTCCCCCAGGAGGCAGCATGGCCAGCGATTCCTCGTTCGACGTCGTCAGCAAGGTCGACAAGCAGGAGGTCTCCAATGCCCTGAACCAGGCGCAGAAGGAGATCGCCCAGCGCTACGACTTCAAGGGCGTGGGGGCGGAGATCGACTTCTCCGGCGAGAAGATCCTCATGAAGGCGAGCTCGGAGGAGCGCGTCGGCGCCGTCCTGGACGTCTTCCAGTCCAAGCTCGTCAAGCGCGGCATCTCCCTGAAGTCCCTCGACGCCGGGGAGCCGTACGCCTCGGGCAAGGAGTACCGGATCGAGGCCTCCGTCAAGGAGGGCATCGCCCAGGACCAGGCGAAGAAGATCACCAAGCTCATCCGCGACGAGGGCCCCAAGGGCGTGAAGGCGACCATCCAGGGCGACGAGCTGCGGGTGTCCTCCAAGTCCCGCGACGACCTCCAGGACGTCATCGCCCTGCTCAAGGGCGCCGACCTCGAGGTCGACCTGCAGTTCATCAACTACCGCTGAGTCCCGGGCCGACCCGGCCCGGACGGACGACGACGGCGCCGCTCCCCTTCTGTAGCAGGGGAGCGGCGCCGTCCGTCGTCGTCGGACGTCGTCGCGGGTGCGGGCGGCGGGAGTCCGCAGCGCCTCAGCGGCGGATGCCGGCCATGCCCTCCAGGCGGGCGACGCGGTCGGCCGTCGGCGGGTGGGTCCGGAACAGGCTCGCCGCCCCGCCGCCCCGGAAGGGGTTGGCGATCATCAGGTGCGAGGTGTTCACGAGCTTCTGGTCCGCCGGGTTCATCGGCCGGGCACCGGCGCCCATCTCGATCTTGCGCAGCGCCGAGGCCAGGGCCAGGGGGTCGCCGGTGAGCTGGGCGCCGTCCTCGTCGGCGTCGTACTCGCGGGTGCGCGAGACGGCGAGCTGGATGACGGTTGCCGCCACCGGGGCCAGGAAGGCCAGGATCAAGCCCACGAGCGGGTTGCCCCGTTCGTCGCCCCGGCCGCCGCCGAAGATCGCGGCGAACTGCAGCGCCTGCGCCGCGGCGGTGATGATGCCGGCGACCGCGGCGGCGACGGACGAGGTGAGGATGTCCCGGTTGTAGACGTGCATCAGCTCGTGGCCGAGCACCCCGCGCAACTCGCGCTCGTCGAGCAGCTGCAGGATCCCCTCCGTGACGCACACCGCGGAGTTCTCGGGGTTGCGGCCCGTCGCGAAGGCGTTGGGGCTCATCGTGGGGGCGATGTAGAGCCGCGGCACGGGCCGCTGCGCCCGCTGCGAGAGCTCTCGGACGATGCGGTAGTAGCCGGGCGCCTGCTGCTCCGTGACGGGGATGGCGCGCATGGCCCGCAGCGCGAGCTTGTCGCTGTTCCAGTAGCTGTAGGCGGTCGAGGCCAGGCCGATCAGGGCGAAGAGCCAGATGAAGGCGCTGCTGCGCGTGGTGGCGGCCACCGCCCACCCGATCGCGAGCAGGACCGCCCAGAGCCCCCCGAGCAGCAGGACGGTCTTGAGGCCGTTGTTGTGGCGGTGCAGGTGCATCGTGCGCGCGTCTCCTTCTCGCAGGGCCGTGGCCCCCGCGGCGGTGGAGGGCGCGGGGGTCCCGCCGAGCACAACCGCCGGCGCTCCCCCGCTCTTCCCGCCCGCGGGCCCGCCCGGCCGATTCCCAGGGGATCCCGAGCCGGCCGGGAGCGAGGCCCCGGGACGACGCGGCGTGCCCGTCCGGGGCGCGCCGGCTACGGCGCCGGGGACGGCCCGGGCGGCGGGGCGGCCGGAGAGGCCCCGGGCCCCGGCGGGAGCGACGGCGCGACGGGCGGGTCCACGGGCACGCCGTCCCCGGGCACCTCGACCCCGGGCAGGGACGGCTGCGGCGAGGCGGTCTGCAGCGGGTCCGGGGCGGCCGGGCCGGGACCGGCCGGAGCCGGCTCCACCGGTGCGGGCGGGGCCGGCGCGGACGGCGGGCCCGGGGGCTCGGCCGGCGGTCCGGCGGGCGGCTCGGCGGGGGCCGGCGGTGGAGCGGGCGCCGGCGGTCCGGCCGGTGGCTCGGCCGGCGCCGGTGGTCCGGGCTCGGGCCGCACCGGCGGCTCCGGCGCGGGAGCCGGGGGCGCGGGATCCTCCGGGGGTGCGGGGTCCTCCGCGGGCACGGGCGCCGGGGATCCCGGCGCAGGCGTCTCCGGGGCGGGCGGTGCCGGCGTCCCGGGTGCGGGCGCACCGGGCCGCGGCGCCTCGTCGGGACCTCCGGGTGCCCCGGCCGGCGGCGCGGGAGTGCTCGGGGTCGCGGGCGCGGGCGCGCCGGGACGGGCGGGGGGACGCGCTCCCCCGCGCGGGCCCGGACTCCGCGGCCCGGCGTCCTGCCCCGCACGGTCGCCCGGTCCGGGGGACGCCCGGTCCGCCGACTCCCCGTCCCGGACCACCGGGTCCCCCGCCGTGCCGGGGTCCTCGTGCAGCCGGGGACCGCGCACCGCGGGACGGGTCGCGGCCCGGCGGGCGGCCTCCACGGTGACGGCTCCGGGCGAGGGCTCGACGGCCGGCAGCGACAGGACCCCCCGCGCCCGGCCGGACGGCGGCTCCGCCGCACCGGGCGCGTCCGTGCCGCTGCCGGTGGCGCTCTCCGGTGGACGCTGCCCGCCGGCCGCCGGTGCGCCCTCCGCCGCCGCTCCCGCGCCGGCGGGGTCGCCGGGAACGGCCTCCGGCGGTGCCGCGCGCACCACGCCCCGCTCCGGCTCCTCGGGGCCCGGGCCGCCGGGACCGGCCGAGCCGGCGAGCCCGGCCAGCAGGGCCGCCGCCGTGAGCACCCCGGCCCCCGCGAGCACCCGCGCCCCGTGCGGCCCCGCAGGACGTGCTGCGGTCTCCCACGGCGCGGACGGCTCCGGGGGCGCGCCGGCCCGGGTGGCGGCCGCCACCCGATCGGCGAGCCGCCGGGCCTCCGGTCCCCAGGGCGGCAGCCCCGCGAGGACGGGCAGCAGCCAGCCGCGCAGCCCGGCCTCGGTGTCCTGCAGGTGCAGGTGGTCGGCGGTGCACCGGGGGCAGGAGCGCAGGTGCTCCCGCACGGCGCGGGCCCGGTCCCCGGTGAGCACGCCGTCGGCGAGCGCGCCGAGGTCCGCCGCGCAGTGCGCGCACGCCGGGGCCGGCGGCGTCGCGGCCGCGGCCCGCCGCCAGGCCGCGCGCAGCCGGGCGCGGGCCTCGAGGTGCAGGGCGGTCGTGGCGGCGGAGCCCAGACCCAGCAGCCGGGCGGTGCGCTCCACGGACAGGCCCTCGACCTCGCGGTGCCACAGCACGGCCTGCTGGCCGGGCGGGAGCGCCAGGTAGTGCTCCGCGAGGCGCTCGGGGTCCCCGGCGGACCGGGGATCGCGACCGACGAGATCGCCGACGGCGGCCACCACGCGAGCCCTCAGGAAGACCGGCGGGCCGTCGCCGCAGCGGATCCGGTCGAGGACGCGCCCGGTCGCCCGGTCCGCCAGCCGCGCGGGGTCGTCGGTGCGCAGGTCCGCCGCCGCGAGGGCGGTCGCCCGGTGGCGCGCCCGCAGGCGTGCGGCGGCACCCGGCTCCGCCCGGCGCACCGCGGCCGCGAGCTCCGCGTCGGTGCGGGTGCCCGAGGGGTCGGTCGGACGGGTCATGACGCCTCCGTCGTGCTCACCGGATCCTGCCGGGGAGGAGGCGGGGGCGCCCCGTGCGCGGCGGCACCGCACCACGACGCCACCTGCCCCGCCGCGGCCCGGTTCCCCCGGTCCCCGGCCCTCAGGATAGGAGCGCCCCGCCGGACCCGTCAGGCCCGCACGTCACCGCATGTTTTCGGTCGTAATCTCCGTCGGGGAGCGCCGGGCCGGGCGGGCGCGGGAGCATCCGCCCCGCCCGGTGCGGCGCCGCGGTCCCCGGAGCCCGCGGCGCGCCGCGGCGGGACGCCGGCACGGCGCCGCCGCCGGCGTCCCGGGCCTGCCGGCCGCACGGCTCAGCGCCGGTGCGGCTCCCAGGGCGTGCCGCGCTTGCCCTCGTGGTGGTGCGTGCCGCGGCCGCGCCGGTCGTCCTGCGTCCCGCCGCGACGCCCCTCGGTGCGGACGTGGTCCCCGCGGCCGGCGGCGCGGCGCTCGCTGCGGCGCTCGCCACGATCCGCACGGCGCTCGTGCCGGTGCTGGTGGACGCGCTCGGTGCTCTTCCCCGCGCCGGCGCCCGGGGCGGGGGCCGGTGCGGGCGGGGTCGTCGGCGTCACGGGCGACGGCGTCGCCGGGTCCGGCAGCAGCGACGGCGTCGGCGTGGGCGCGGGCGTGGTCTCCGGTCCGGCGCCACCGGCCGCACCGCCCTGGGCGTCACCGGTGGTGCCGCCCGTGGAGCCGTCGGTGCTGCCGCCCCGGGAGCTCCCGGCGCTCCCGCTCCGGTCCGCGCCGGACGCGCTGCCCGCCGCCCCGTTCCCGGACGCGCGGTCCCCACCGGCTGCGGCGCCCGCGTCCTGCACGCCACCGCTCCGGCCGCCACCGGTCGCGGGAGCAGCGCCGCGGGTGCCCGCGCTGTCCTGGACCGCGCCCGCGGCTCCCCCGCCGGCCACCGCGGCGGCTCCGGCGGCCACCGCCGTCGATGCGCCGCCGTCCCGGCCGCCGGAGGCACCGGCGGCCGGGACGGTTCCACCACCCGTGGCCGCGCCGTCACCCCCGGCGTCCGCCCCGGTCCGGGCCTCGGCCGCGCCACCGCCGGAGCGGTCCTCGCCGGTCCCGGCCTCGCCGGCCTGCTCCTCCGCCCGCTCGTCGTCCTGCGCGGCGTCGTCCCGTCCGGCGTCGTCCCGTCCGGCGTCGTCCTGTGCGGCGTCGTCCTGTGCGGCGTCGTCCGGGCCGGAGCCGTCCGGCCCGGTGCCGTCCCCGGTCTGCGGGGCCCGGGCGGCCGAGACCGGCGCGCTGCCGTCCTGGTCCGGGTCGCCGAGCGCCGCCAGGCCCGCACCGCCGACGGCGACCACGGCGGCCAGCGCACCCGCCGCCACGAGGGCCCGGCGCCGCCGTCCGGTCCCCTCGGCGGCGTGCCCGGCGCCCGTCGTGCGCCCGGCCCCGTGGGCGGGCGTCCCGGTGGTCCGGGCACCGTCGACCACTCCGGTGCCCGCACCCGCTCCGGTGCCCGCGGCGGCGGGGACGGCTGCGGGAGCTGCCGCGGCGGAGGCCTCCGCCGCGCCGTCCGCTGCGGCCGGGGTCGTGGCCGCGGCGACCCCTGCGGCGGCGGTGCCCGCCCCGGCGGCAGCACCTGCGGCGGCGGCGGGGCCCGTCGTCGTCGACCGCAGCGCGGCGGCGAGGCCGCGGGCGCGGGCGCCCCACGGCGGGAGGCCGGCGAGCACGGGCAGCAGCCACTCGCGCATCCCGGTGCCCGTGTCCGTGGCCTGGAGGTGCTGGGCGGTGCAGCGGGCGCAGTCGTCGAGGTGGCGCCGCACCTGCTGGGCGCGCCCGGCCGGCAGCGTGCTCGCCGCGAAGGCCGGCAGGTCCCCGGCCACGTCCTCGCAGTCGGGGGCGGCCTCCACGACCCCGGCCGCGTCCCGGTAGGCACCGCGCAGCCCGGCGGAGGCCTCGCGCAGGAGTCCGTCGGGGACGTCCTCGGGGCGGCCGAGGACCTCGGCCTCCCAGAGCGCGGCCTGCCACGGGCCGGGCAGGGCGGTGAAGGAGCGCACGACCGAGCGGGGGTCGGCGGGGTCGTCCGGCAGGGCCACGGGCGAGGTGCCGCCGGAGGCCTCGCGGGCGACCATCCACACGACGAAGGCCCCGAGGAACCCGTGGGGGCCGCCGCCGTCCCGCAGGGCCTCCTCGATCCGGTCCAGGGCCGCGTCCGCGATCCGCTCGGGGTCCTCGCCCCGCACGGCCCGGGTCCCGGCCACGGTGACCGCGGTCCCGCGGTACCGGTGCCGCAGGGCCTCGAGGGCCCCGGCGTCCCCGGCCCGGGCGGCGTCGAGCAGGGCGCCGTCGGCGGGCCGGTCCTGCGCGGTGGGTCGGTCGTGGGCGGGTGGGGTCATGTCGGCTCTCCGTGGTGCTCGGTGCGGTGCGCGGGCGCGGGGGTGACGCCCCGTCCGCTCCCGGACGGGGTCGTGCTGCTCCCGGGCGCGCGCGGACCCCGATGTTCTCCGGTGCCGGCCCCCAGTCCCCCGCTGGTCATCGTAGGCGCAGGTCAGGGCCGGGTACAGACGCGAGGTCACGCCGGGGCCCGCGCGCGTCACATCGGGCGGGCCCCGGCGCACGGCCCCGGTGTGACGGAGCACGCTATTGTGAGTTGATCACAACAACGGTACGGTGAGGGGCATGGAGACCACGCACCGACCGGCACCTGCCGACCCCGGCCGCACCGCCGCGTGGTCGGACCGGCTCCGGGCCGCGGGCCGCCGCGTCACCCGGCAGCGGCTGGCCGTGCTCGAGGCGGTCGACGCCCACCCGCACTCCACGGCCGAGGACGTCGCCGCGGCCGTGCGCACCGCGCTGCCCACGATCACCGTCCAGTCGGTCTACGTGGTGCTCTCCGACCTCACGGCCCTGGGGATGCTGCGCAAGTTCGAGCCGCCCGCCTCCCCCGCGCTCTACGAGACCCGCACGGACGACAACCACCACCACGCCTACTGCGTGCGCTGCGGCGCGGTCACGGACATCGACTGCGCCGTCGGCCACGCCCCGTGCCTGACCCCCGTGGAGCACCACGGCATGCACCTGCTCTCCGCGGACGTCGTCTACCACGGCGTGTGCGCCGACTGCCTCGCCGCGGACGGCGCCCGTCCCGCGGCCGCGTCCGCCGGCTGACGCCCCGGCCGGATGCTCCGTCCGGACGACACGTGCCCCGGACGAGGAGACGGGATCCGCGGCGGCTCCGGCCCCCGGCGCGGGACGCCCGCGCGTCTCTCGCCGCGCGGCCGTTGCGGTCCTGCCGTCGCGGGCGCTCCTCCTACGGTGCCGCCGGCCCCTGCTCCCCGGCACCCTCCGCAGGCCCGTTCCCGGGCGCTGCGCCCGGCCCGCCGGCGTCCGGCTCGTCCACGAGCGCGAGCAGCTCCCGCAGCTGCTCGGCGCCGAGCGTGGCGACCGGCGGGCGGGCGTTGAGGCAGGCCGCGCGCGCCCCGGAGTCCAGGGCGAAGCGCAGCGCCTGGCGGGCCGGGGCGGAGCGGACCTCCAGGGAGCGGTCGAGCGCGGCGATCTCGGCCGCCGAGGTGAACAGCAGCATCGTGTCCGGGGCCACCCCCTCCCGGGCGGGCCGCGCCCAGACGGGCACGGCCCGCCCGTCCTGGACCCGCACCCCGAGCAGCAGCACCGCGGGCGGGGCCAGCAGCGCGGCGAAGAGCTGGGGCATGCTGCCCTCGGCCAGGGCGGCCTTGGCGGCGTCGTTGCGCGGGGTGCGCACCACCCACTCCAGCTGCGGGCGGCTGATCCGGCAGCCGCGGTGGGCGGGGTCGACGACGAGGTGGTCGTACTGCTCGTCCTCGACCACCATCTGCAGGATCCGCACGGCCGACTCGCGCAGCAGCACCGGCTGCTCCTCCCGGCCGCGGTGGCGCTCGTGCATCGCCCGCGCCTCGGCGGCGGAGGTGTAGACGGCCAGCGACCGGGTGCCGTCCGCCTCGGTGAGCGTCTGCACGCGCAGCTGCGAGTCCGGCCCCACGGTCCGGCCCTCCGGGCCCGGCACCAGGGTGCTCGCGGTGACGTCGAGCAGCAGGGTGCCGGCGGTGGCCTGGCGGAGGACCTCGATCATCCCGGCGTCGTCCGGGGCGGCCGCGAAGGCCTCGACCGCGGCCCGCACCCCGGGATGGACCGTGCCCTCCGGGTCCTCGGGGGCACCCGTCCCGGCGTCCCCCGGGGCGGACGGGGCGGCGGTCCCGCCCCGGGCGTCCTCGTCCCGGGCGTCCTCGCCGGCGACGGGCAGCCGCACCCCGGCCCGGCGGGCCAGCTCGTCGGCCCAGGCCGGGATGCGCTCGCGCGTGCGGGGGAAGCGCTCGAGGTGGGCCACCAGGTCCTGGGCGGTGTAGGGGCCCTCCTCGGCCCACGGCTCGGGCCGGTGCTCGAGCTCGAAGGTCCCGCCCACCCGGTGGACGGGCTGGGGCCAGCCCTCGGCGGCGATCGTGACGGTCGCGGTGAACCACGTCCCCCGCCCGGGCCGGTGGACGCGCTCGCGCAGCTGCTCGACGGCCGGCAGCACCGCGCTGCCCTCCTTGACGGGGCCCGCGGTGCCGGGCACGACCTCGTCCCCGCGGTGCTCGCGCACCCGCAGGTGCACGCGCCCGCCCTGGACCTTCAGGTCCACGACCACCCGGTCCCAGCCGGGCTCGGTGCGCAGGACCGAGAGCACCCACGCGCCGATGGTGTCGAGCAGCTGCTGGGGATCCTGTGCGGGCCCGGTGGGGGCGGGGGTCTCGCTCATGCGGTGGCTCGTTCCCGGCCCGTCGACGGGGCCTGCTCGGTGCGGGTGGACGGGGGCGGGAGCCCGCCGCGGCGGGTCCCGGAGACCTCGCGGAACACCCTACCGAAACGGTTTCCGGCCGCCCCGCCGCGGCGGCCGGGGCCCCGGGATGGTTGCTAGCCTGGGACCCATGACGAAAACGCTGCAGGATCTGATCGACGAGTCGATCTTCATCTCCACCGAGTACCAGGCCAGGCTGGCCGAGCTGACCCAGGGCGCCGAGTGGGACGTCGACTTCTCCGCGCCGGCGTTCACCCTGCAGTCCGAGCCCCCCGTGCGCCTGACCCCGTACCTGCTGGGCACCGACTCGGCCTCCCGCGGGTCGTGGATCTGGTCGTGGCAGGAGCTGGGGCACTTCCCCGCCGTCGTCGTCTCCGCGGCCGTCCAGGCCCGCGAGGCCGGCGAGCAGCTCGGGGTCGCGGAGCTGACCACCGACGAGCTGCCCGCCGCCGAGGGCCTCGCCCGGCGGCTGACCCTCGCGGCCAAGGCCGTGACCGGGGTCTACGCCCACTACCCGGCCGGTGCCGGCGGCGGCGTCACCGCCTGGCTGCTGCTCGAGGGGCCCGAGCTCGAGCTGCCCGAGCTGACGGTCGAGCGGATGATGCGCGTGATCGCCGAGGCCCTCACCACGGACACCGCCGTGGACCACAACCTCGCCGTGGACTCCTACGCGAAGCTGCGCGGCGCCCACGTCGAGTGGGACACCGAGGCCACGTGCGTGGTGACGGTCGGCGACGGCGCCCAGCGCTTCTGGTTCGACGACCACCAGATCTCCGGGGTCGAGCCCGCCGAGCCCGCCGTGGGCCCCGAGGTCCTCGCCGACCTCGCCGCGGACGCCCGCGAGCGCGCCGAGGCCCTGCGCGCCCAGCGGCGGGAGGCCGAGGCCGCCGCCGCCCGCGAGGAGGCCGCCCCGCCGGCCCCCCGTGCCGAGGAGCCCGCCGGCGAGCCGGAGCCCCTCGAGGTGCCCGGGTTCGTGGCGGAGGAGCCCGCCGAGCCGGCCCCCGCGCAGCCCCGCGAGGAGCCGGTGGCCGCAGGCTTCGACGACGACGCCGACCGCCCGTTCGACCAGGAGCCCTCGGAGCGCGAGGTCCGGCCCGGGCGCGTCAGCACCACGGTGGTGCCCGAGCCGGTGCGCGAGCCCGCCCCGGCCGCCGAGCCCGCCCCGCAGCCGGCCGCCGAGCCCGCCCCCGCGGCCGAGCCGGTGCGCGAGCCCGTCGGCGAGGCGGAGCGCGAGCCGGTGGCCGAGCGCGAGGTCGTCGCCGGCCCGGCCGTGCCCGGCGGTCCCTCCGCCGAGCCGGTGGTCGAGGGCGCCGAGGAGGAGGAGCGCGAGGCGGAGCACGCCGAGCAGGGCGAGCGGAAGAAGGGCTTCTTCAGCCGGTTCTTCGGACTCTGACCCCCGGCGGTACCCTCGAGCGTGACCGCATACAACACCGCACCCGGCCCGGATCCCGACGCACAGGCGAGGACCCGGGCCGGACTGCTGTCCGGGTTCGGGGCCTACGGCATCTGGGGCCTGCTGCCGCTGTACTTCGTGCTGCTGGACCCCGCCGGGCCGGTGGAGATCGTGGCGCTGCGGGTGCTGTTCTCCCTCGTCTTCTGCCTGCTGGTGCTGGCCCTCACCGGCGGGCTCGCGCCCCTGGGGCGGCTGCTGCGCTCGCCGCGCCCGTTGGCGGCCCTGGGCCTGGCCGGGGCGCTGATCGCCGTGAACTGGCTGCTGTACACGATCGCCACGACCACGGGCCACACCCTCGAGGCGTCCCTGGGCTACTTCATCAACCCCCTCGTGGCCGTGCTGCTGGGGGTCGTGGTGCTGCGGGAGCGGATGCGCCGGCTGCAGTGGGCGGCCGTGGTCGTGGGCCTCGTGGCGGTCGTGGTGATGGCCGTCTTCTACGGCCAGGTGCCGTGGCTGTCCCTCGGGCTGGCGTTCTCCTTCGGCTTCTACGGGCTGGTCAAGTCCCTGGTGGGCGGGTCCTGGCCGGCGATCGTGACCCTCACCGCGGAGACCCTCGCGCTGACCCCGGCCGCCGCGTGGGTCGTGGGGTCCCTGGCCGCCGACGGGCGGCTGAGCCTGGCCGCGGAGGGCCCGGGGCACTTCCTGCTGCTGCTCTCCTCCGGGGTGATCACCGCCGTGCCGCTGATCCTCTTCGGCGCGGCCGCCACCCGGCTGCCCCTGAGCACCGTCGGGATGATCCAGTACGTGGCCCCGGTCATGCAGTTCCTCGTGGCGGTCCTCGTGCTGGGCGAGCGGATGCCCCTCGAGCGCTGGGTGGGCTTCGGGGTCGTGTGGGTCGCCGTGCTGCTGCTCGTCCTCGACGCCGTGCGCGCCCCCCGGGCCCTGCGCGAGTGACCCGCCGCCCGGGGCCCCCGGGGGCGGACGGGGGCCCGGGGGCGGGGAGACCGGCGCTGCGGACGGCAGGACCCCCGCACCGGGGCGGTGCGGGGGTCCTGTGCCGTGCGCGGGCCGGGGCTCAGGTGGTGCGGACGTAGTCGTCCGCGCCGAAGCCCTGGTCGACGTCGGGGATCTCGGGCTGGCGCCGCAGGTGCAGCACGGCGGCCGTGAAGCCGCCCCACAGGGTCAGCGCGGCGACGATCAGCATGACGATCGCGATCGGGGTCATCGGGGGTCCTCCTCGGTGCGGGACGGGGCGGGCGCGCCGGGCGACGCGGGACCGGGAGACGTCCGGTCCGCGCCGTCGCTCCACGGCGCCGCGGGGGCCTCCCCCGCGGGGGCGGTGCCGGCGGCGTGCCGGCCCGGGACGGCCGCGGCGGTCCCGGTGCCCGGGCGGTAGGAGAAGTCCTGGTCCAGGGCCGGGGTGCGCAGGGCGGTGTCCGACCAGCGGGCCAGGGGCTCCCCGCCGCGGATGCGGTGGCGGTCCGTGAAGGCGTCCAGGATCGCCGGGGACGGGCTGAGGTCCGAGGCGGCCGAGCCGGCCGGCCACGGCACCTTGGAGAGCAGGTAGGCGATGACCACGAGGCCGATCGCCATGCCCCACCCGAAGGTGTTGACGAACCAGGCGGGCATCCCGCCGTAGCCCTCCGCGAGGGTCGTGGTGAGCGTGTCGATGAGGATGTAGCCCAGCACGATCGGGGTCAGCCCGCCGACCACGACCATCCAGGTGCGGCCCAGCTTGAACGAGGACACCGAGTTGAGGTGGTCGCGCAGGGTGGGCAGCGCCGAGAAGCCGGCGGTGAGCAGCATGATCGAGACCAGGGCCGCGGCCACGATGCCGAACTGGTTGACGAAGTTGTCCGTGACGTCGAGCAGGTTCAGCCCCGTCGTCGTCGTGAACAGCGCCAGGGAGATCAGCGCCATGGGCACGACGACGACCAGCACGGCGCTGCGCCGGCGCAGACCCAGCTTGTCCTGGGCGGCCGCGACGACGACCTCGACGATCGAGACCAGCGAGGTGAAGCCCGCGAAGGTCAGCGTCGCGAAGAAGAGCACGCCGATCAGGGTCCCGAAGGGCGCCTCGGAGATGATCGTCGGGAAGGCGATGAACGCCAGGCCGATGCCCGAGGTCGCCACCTCGTCGACGCCCGTGCCCGCGACGCCGGCCATGAAGCCCAGCGCGGCGAACACGCCGATGCCCGCCAGCAGCTCGAAGCTCGAGTTGCCGAAGCCGACGACCAGCCCGGAGCTGGTGAGGTCGGTCTTGGGCTTGAGGTAGGAGGAGTAGGTGATCATGATGCCGAAGCCCACGGACAGGGAGAAAAAGATCTGGCCGTAGGCGGCGACCCACACCGACGCGTTGCCCAGGGCTCCCCAGTCCGGGGTGAAGAACGCGTTGAGGCCGTCGACCGCGCCGGGCAGGGTCAGGGCGATGACCACGATGGTCAGGAACATCAGCACGAGCAGCGGGATGAGGACCAGATTGACCTTCCCGATGCCGTTCTGCACCCCGAGCAGCAGCACGACGAGCAGCGCCACCCACGCGACCGCGGTGGCCACGAGCACGGAGGGCACGAAGTCGAAGCCGACGGTGACGTCCTCGGAGGTGCGCAGCACGTCCGAGAGGAAGTACGTGGCCGGGTCCTCGCCCCACGCCTTGGTGACGGAGAAGCCGGTGTAGAGCATCGCCCAGCCCAGGATCACGGCGTAGTAGACGGCGATCACGAAGCTGATGCCCATCTGCCACCAGCCGATCCACTCGGTCTTCGGGTGCAGCCGGCGGAACGCCAGCGGCGCCGAGGCGCGGAAGCGGTGGCCCACGCCGTACTCGAGCATCAGCAGCGGCAGGCCGGCGGTGAGCAGCGCGACGAGGTAGGGGATGAGGAAGGCGCCGCCGCCGTTCTCGTAGGCGATGTAGGGGAAGCGCCAGATGTTGCCCAGGCCGACGGCGGAGCCGATCGCGGCCAGGATGAAGACCGTGCGGCTGGAGAACGCCTCGCGGGGCGGCCTGGCACGGTCCGGTGGTGACTGCTGGGTCATGGGTGGTCCTCGGGTCCGGTGGTGGTTCGCGACGGCTTCAGGCTAGTCCGTGCGGGCACCGGCGCACACGTCGACGCGAGGGAGACCCGGGGACGGCCCCGGGCCGGGACCGCCGGGAACAGCGCGGAGGGGCTCAGGCCTCCCGGTGGACGACCGCGTGGGCGAAGGCCACGAGGGCGCGCTTGGGCACCGAGTCGGCCAGGGGCTCGAGGGCGGCGATGGCCTCGTCCGCCCAGGCGCGGGCGATCCGCCACGCCTCCTCGGTGGCCGGGTGCGCCGCGAGGGCGGCCACGGCCTCCGCGAGGGCCGCGTCGGGGCCGAGGTCGGCCTCGAGCAGCGCCACGACGCGCGCGGCCGCGGCGTCGCCCTCCCGGGCCATCCGGCGCACGAGCAGCACCGGCAGGGTGGGCACGCCCTCGCGCAGGTCGGTGCCCGGGGACTTGCCGGAGACCTCGTCGGCGCCGACGACGTCGATCACGTCGTCGGCGAGCTGGAAGGCGATCCCGACCTTCTCGCCGTACTCGACGAGGACGTCGACGACGTCCTGGTCCGCGCCGGCGAGCACGGTGCCGAAGTGCCCGCAGGCGGCGATCAGGGACCCGGTCTTGCCGGCGAGGACGTCGAGGTAGTGCTCGAGGGCATCCTGGCCCTCGCGCGGACCGACCGTCTCGTGGAGCTGGCCGAGCACGAGCCGCTCGAAGGTGTCGGCCTGGATCCGCAGGGCCCGCTGCCCGAGGTCGGAGACCATCGAGGAGGCCCGGGCGAAGATGAGGTCCCCGGTGAGGATCGCCACCGAGTTGCCCCACACGGTCTGGGCGGTCGCGACCCCGCGGCGCAGCGGGGCGGAGTCCATGACGTCGTCGTGGTAGAGGGTCGCCAGGTGGGTCAGCTCCACGACGGCGGCGGCCTCGAGGACGGCGTCGTTGACCCCGCCGCCGATCTCCCCGGCCAGGACGGTGAGCAGGGGGCGCACGCGCTTGCCGCCGGCCTGGAGGAGGTGGCGGGAGGTGACGTCGGCCAGCCGGTCGGTGCTGCGCACCGCCTCGTCGAGGCGGTCCTCGATCCGCGCGAGCGCCTCGAGCACGACCGGCCCGAGCCGGTCGTCGGACGCGATGAGGTCGAACCCGGCGGGCAGCCTCACCTGGTCGGCGTCGAGGCCCGTGCCCGGGGCACCGGGGCGCGGGGCGGAGGAGTCAGTCACGGTCCACCACTCTAGCGAGTTTTCGATCGGGTTTTCGGGGCCCGGGTGTTGCCGGTCGCGGGCGTGAGGGCGTCGAGCAGCCCGATGGCCCGGTCCTCCCAGGTGTGCGGCGGGCGGTCGGAGAGCTCGGTCATCACGCGCACCACGAAGCGCATCAGGGCGGGCACGGCCATGCCGGTGCGCACGGCCGCCTTCATCACGGCGGGGCTGCCGATCAGCTGGGCGAGGACCCGGCCCTGGGTGAAGTGCGCGCCCCACTCCTGGCGGACCCGGTCGGGGTAGCGGGCCAGGGCGAGCTCCCGCTGGGCGGGGCCGTTGGCGGCGGCGGCCGCGGCGACGTGCTCGGCGGCGTAGCGGGCCGACTCCATGGCGTTGGAGATCCCCTCCCCGTTGAACGGGGAGACCAGCCCGGCGGCGTCGCCCAGCAGCAGCATCCCGGGCACGTGGTGGGGGGTGCGGTTGAAGGCCATGGGCAGGGCGGCCCCCAGCACGCGCCCGCGCCGGTGGTCCTCGTCGAAGGTCCACTCGGCGGGCATGGACGCGGTCCAGTCGGCCAGGACCTTCCGGTAGTCCAGGGCGCCGAAGGCCGGGGAGGTGTCGAGGATGCCCAGGCCCACGTTGGCGGTGCCGTCGCCGACGCCGAAGACCCACCCGTAGCCGGGCAGCAGCGCCCCGGTGGGGTCGTTGCCGTCGGCGAGCTCGAGCCAGCCCTCCATCCACTCGAGGTCCGCGCGCGGGGACTCGTAGTAGGCCCGCACGGCCACGCCCATGGGCCGGTCCTCGCGCCGGTGCAGCCCGGCGGAGACGGCGGCGCGGGCGGAGTTGCCGTCGGCGGCGAGCACGACGTCGGCCCGGTGCTCCTCGACCTCGCCGGTGCGCCGCCCCCGCTCGTCGAGCACGGCGGCCCGGGCCCCGGTGACCCGGCCGCCGGCGTCGCGCAGCACCCCGGTGACGCCGCGGCGCTCGAGCACCCGCGCCCCGGCGGCGCGGGCGTGGCCGGCGAGCTGCTGGTCGAAGTCCCGGCGGGTGCGCACGAGCCCGTAGTCGGGGAAGTCGCTCAGCTGCGGCCACGGCACCTCGACCGTGCGCTCGCGGGCGACCAGGCGCAGCCCGCGGTTGCGGGCGTAGCCGTGCCCGGGCCCGTGCGGCAGGCCCATGAGCTGCAGCTCCCGCACGGCTCGCGGGGTCAGCCCGTCGCCGCAGACCTTCTCCCGGGGGTAGGCGGTCTTCTCGAGGACGGTGACCTCGATCCCGTGGGCGGCCAGCCAGTACCCGGCGGTGGCGCCGGCGGGTCCGCCGCCGAGGACGAGGGCCCTCATCGGGCGGCGGCGGCCGGTCGCCGCGCCCGGTGGACGGCCACGATCCCGCCGGTGAGGTTGCGGTACTGCACCCCGTCCCAGCCCGCGGCGGCGATCTCGGCGGCGAGCGCCTCCTGGTCCGGCCACGCGGCGATCGACTCGGCGAGGTAGCGGTAGGCCTCGGGGTTGGAGGCGGTGCGCCCGGCGATCCCGGGCAGGGCCTTGACCAGGTACTCGCTGTAGAGGGTGCGCAGGGGCCGCGCCGTGGGGGTCGAGAACTCGCAGATCACCAGCCGGCCCCCGGGGCGGGTCACGCGCAGCATCTCGGCCAGGGCCCGGCGGAAGTCCTGGATGTTGCGCAGCCCGAAGGAGATGGTCACGGCGTCGAAGGAGGCGTCCGCGAACGGCAGCCGGGTGGCGTCGGCCTGGACGAACTCGATGTCGGGACGGCGGGCGCGGCCGACCTCGAGCATCCCGAGGGAGAGGTCCGCTGCCACGACGTCGACGCCGGCGTCGGCGTAGGGCTCCGCGGAGGTCCCGGTCCCGGCGGCCAGGTCCAGCACCTTCTCCCCCGGCACCGCGCCCACGGCCTCCGCGACGACCCGCCGCCACCCGCGGGTCCGGCCCAGGGAGAGGAGGTCGTTGACGAGGTCGTAGCGGGGGGCCACGGCGTCGAACATGGCGGAGACTTCGTGCGGCTGCTTGGACAGGTCTGCTCGGTTCACCCGCACATTGTCGCACCCGTCCCGGGCGCGGCCGGGACGCGGGGTCCGGGGCACGGGGGCACCCGGCTTAGACTGGAGGGCGATGCCTGCTCCCCGCCCGAACGACGACGCCGTCCCGCCGGTGCCCGTGCTGCACGTGCTCACGGTGCCCCTGGCCGAGCTCGGCGTGCCCACCGCCCCCGACCTGCGCGAGCTGCTCGCGGGGTCCGGGCTGCTCGCCTGGACGGTCGACGGCCAGGGCCTCGTCGGCCACGGCCGCGCCGCCGGGCACACCGTGCGCGGACCCGACCGCTTCACGGCCGCGCGGGTGTGGTGGGACGACCTCGCCGCCGCGGCGGTCGTCGAGGACCGGGTGGGCGTGCCCGGCAGCGGCCTGGCCGCCTTCGGCGCCTTCAGCTTCGCCGCGGAGTCGGGGGCGGACTCCGGGCTCGTGGTCCCCGAGCTGGTCGTGGGCCGGCGCGACGACGACGCCTGGGCGAGCCTCGCCGTGGCCGCGGCCCCCGGCGCGCCCTTCACCCTCTCCGCCGAGGACGTCGTCGCCGCGTGGGTGCACCACCACGGCGCCGCCCCCGGGGCGGCGGTCGCGGCGGCCCCGGCCGCGGCGCCGGGACCGGTGCACCTGTCCCCCGGCGCGCTGGACGAGGCCGCGTGGACGCAGGCCGTGCGCGAGGGCGTGGAGCTGATCCGCGCCGGCGGGCTGGAGAAGCTCGTGCTGGCCCGCGACGTGCTCGCCCGCACGGCCGGGCCGCTGGACCCGGTCGCGGTGGTGCGCGACCTCGCCCACCGCTACGAGCGGTGCTGGACCTACTGCGTGGACCTGGGCTCCGGGGCGGGGCGGCTGCTCGGGGCGACCCCCGAGATGCTCGTGCGGGTGCTCGACGGCACCGCCCGTGCCCGCGTGCTGGCCGGGACCCTGGACCGGGACGCGGTGCCCGCGGGCGAGGACCCGCAGCGCTTCGCGGCCCGGGTGCTGGGAGAGTCCGAGAAGCAGCAGCACGAGCACGGCTTCGCCATCGACTCCCTCACGGCCTCCCTCGCGCCCTACACCGAGGTCGTCACGAGCTCCCCGGAGCCGTTCATCCTCGAGCTGCCCAACGTGTGGCACCTCGCCTCGGACGTCACGGCGGTGCTGCGCCCCGGCCCGGCCGGCGACCCGCCGTCCTCGCTCGAGCTGGCCGAGGCCGTGCACCCGACCGCGGCGGTGTGCGGCACGCCCACCGCCGCGGCCGCCGCCCTGATCCCGGAGCTGGAGCGGATGGACCGCGGCCTCTACGCCGGCCCCGTCGGCTGGCTCGACGCCGCCGGCAACGGCGACTGGGGCATCGCCCTGCGCGGCGCCGTGCAGCAGGACGAGCACACCGTGCGGCTCTTCGCCGGCTGCGGCATCGTGGGCGCCTCCGACCCCGAGGCGGAGCTCGCCGAGACCTGGGCGAAGCTGCGCCCGATGCTGCAGGCCCTGGGACTGGGGGCCGACCCCGCCGGCGCCGCCCCCGGCGCCGGGGCGGCCGCACCGCGCCGGCCCGGGCGCTGAGCCCGCCCGGAGCGCACCGGCGGCGCGCGCACCGTATCCTGGTCTACCGAACCGCACCATCCGGGGCCGCCGCCCCGCGGACCGGCCGGCGCCGGTCCCCCGCCCACCGCGCCCACCGGCGCCGAAGGAGACTCCGCCCGCGATGCCCGCCGCCCGCCGCCTCACCGCCCTCGCCCTCGCCACCACCGCCGCCGCCGCACTGGCCGGGTGCACCCCCACCGCCGGGGACGGGGGCGGGGGCGGCGCGCAGGCGCTGACGGTGTGCACGAACTCCCCCTACCCGCCGTTCGAGCTCGAGCGCGACGGCGAGATCGTCGGCTTCGACATGGCGATCGCGGACGAGATCGCGGCGGACCGGGGCTCGTCCAAGGAGGTCGTGCAGGCGAACTTCGAGACCCTCGAGTCCGGGGCCGCGCTGGACACCGGCCAGTGCGACGTCGCGATCGCCGGCATCACCGTCACCGACGAGCGCCGCGCCGCGATGGACTTCTCCGAGCCGTACTTCAACGACGAGCTGGCCCTGCTCACCACCGCGGACTCCGGCATCGACGGCTTCGAGGACCTCGCCGGCGCCGCCGTGGGCGTCCAGCAGGGCACCTCCGGCGAGGACCACGCCACCGAGCACGGCTGGGACGTGCAGCAGTTCGAGGACGTCGAGCTGATGTTCCAGTCCCTCGAGACCGACGGCGTGGACGCCGTCGTCGGCAACGTCTCCGCGCTGGGCGAGCGCGCGGGGGCCTCCCCCGACCTCGAGCTCGCGGCGACCCTCGACAACGGCGAGCAGATCGCCGTGGCGGTCGCCCGGGGCGAGACCGAGCTGCTCGAGCAGGTGAACGCCACGCTCGAGCGGATCCGCCAGGACGGCACGCTCGAGCGCCTGCGCGCCGAGTGGATGGGCCTGTGATCCCCGCCGCCCCCGATCCCGCACCCGACGACCCGCAGGAGAACCGCATGTCCCGTCCCCCGCGCCCGGCCCGCACCGCGGCCGCCGCCGCGCTCGCCGCCCTCGTCCTCACCGGCTGCTCCGCGGGAGGGGGCGAGCAGGCCGCCCCGCAGGAGGGCTCCAGCGGCTCGCCGGCCGTGCCCCTCGTCGAGCCGGGGGTGCTGACCGTGTGCTCGGAGTCCAACTACCCGCCCTTCGAGATGGAGCAGGACGGCGAGATGGTCGGGCTCGACATGGACCTGGGCCGGGAGATCGCCGCCGACCTCGGGGTGGAGATGAAGAACGTCACCCTCGCCTTCGAGTCCATCCAGTCCGGCGCGGCCCTGGACACCGGGCAGTGCGACGTCGCGATCTCGGCGCTGTCGATCACCGAGGAGCGGCAGACGGTGATGGACTTCTCGGACCCCTACTACGACAACGAGCTGGGCCTGGTGACCGACGGCGAGGACGGGCCCGCCTCGATCGACGCCGCCCGCGAGCAGGGGGCACGGGTCGGGGTCATGCAGGGCACCCTCGGGGAGGACCAGGCCGCGGAGCTCGGCCTGGAGGCCGTGCAGTTCGAGGACGCCACCACCATGTTCACCGACCTGGGCACCGGCGGCGTCGACGCCGTGCTCGACGACGTCACCGCGATCTCCGAGCACTCGAAGGACAACGCGGACTTCGTCCTGCGGGAGACCCGCGACGTCGACGACCAGCTGGGCGTGGCGGTGCGCCGGGGCAACGAGGCCATGCTGGCCCAGGTCGACGCCACCCTGGACCGGATCGAGCAGGACGGCACGCGCGAGCGCATCGTCGAGACCTGGATCCCCGTCCGCGAGAACTGACCGGCGCCGCCGGAGCCCGCCCACCCGCACCACCGAGAACGGACCACCTCATGGCCATGACCATGCACCAGAGAGCCCGGCTCTCCCGCGGCGTCCAGTACGCCGTGCTCGCCGTCGTCGTCGTCGCGCTGATCGCGGTCGCCGACTGGCCGCTGCTGATCGAGAAGGTCTTCAACCCCGGCGTCGCCGCCCAGCAGTTCCCCGCGATCATCACCACCGCGCTGAAGAACACGATCATCTACACGGTGCTCGGCTTCGTCGTCGGGCTCACCGGCGGCGTGGTCCTGGCCCTGATGAAGCTCTCCTCGGTGGCACCCTACCGGTGGCTGGCGACGCTCTACATCGAGTTCTTCCGCGGCGTGCCCGCGCTGCTGGTCTTCCTCGCCTTCGGCTACGGCATCCCGCTCGCGTTCGGCTTCCGCTTCAACCACTACGTGACGGTGATGATCGCCCTGGGCCTGGTGGCCGCCGCCTACATCGCGGAGTCGCTGCGCGCGGGCCTGCAGGCGGTGCCCAAGGGCCAGTACGAGGCCGCCCGCTCCCTGGGCATGTCCCACGCCCGGGCGATGGTCACCATCGTCATCCCCCAAGCGCTGCGGATCGTGCTGCCCCCGCTGACCAACGAGGTCATCCTGCTCACCAAGGACTCCTCGCTCGTCTACCTGCTGGGCATGGGCGTGAGCCAGTACGAGCTCACGAAGTTCGGCCGCGAGGCGATCTCCGGGTCGGGGGCGGGGCTGACCCCGCTCGTCGTGGCCGGCGTGTGCTACCTGATCATCACGGTGCCCCTGGGCGTGCTGACCCGCCGCTTCGAGTCCAAGACCGACCGCATGAAGAAGTCCTAGGAGTCCACGATGAGCCACCCCTCCCCCTCCGCCCCGCGGCCCGGCGGCGACCTCGCCGGGGCCGCCTCCGTCGCCGTCGAGGACCTGCACAAGTCCTACGGCTCCCTCGAGGTCCTCAAGGGCATCTCCCTGACCGTGGCGGCCGGGCAGGTCGTGTGCCTGATCGGCCCCTCCGGGTCCGGGAAGTCGACGCTGCTGCGCTGCGTGAACCTGCTCGAGACCCCCCAGAAGGGGCGGATCACCATCGGCGACGTCGAGGTCACCGACCCCGAGGCGGACGTCGACCGGCTGCGCCGGCACGTGGGCATGGTCTTCCAGCAGTTCAACCTCTTCCCGCACCTGAGCGTGCTGGAGAACTGCACCGTGGCCCAGGTCAAGGTGCTCAAGCGCGAGAAGGCCGAGGCGGAGCGGATCGCCCGCGCCAACCTCGAGCGCGTGGGCCTGGCCGAGAAGGCGGACGGCTACCCCGACCAGCTCTCCGGCGGCCAGCAGCAGCGCGTGGCGATCGCCCGCGCGCTGTCGATGGACCCGTCCCTGATGCTCTTCGACGAGCCCACCTCCGCCCTGGACCCCGAGACCGTGGGCGACGTCCTGGCGATCATGCGCTCCCTGGCCGCCGAGGGCATGACGATGCTCGTGGTCACCCACGAGATGGAGTTCGCCCGCGACGTCGCCGACCGCGTCGTGTTCATGGACGGCGGGGTCGTCGTCGAGGAGGGCCCGGCCGCCGAGGTCATCGGCAGCCCCCGCGAGGCGCGCACCCGCGCCTTCCTCTCCCGCGTGCTCAACCCCACCCAGGTGCAGGCCCCGGAGGACTGAGCTCCTCCGCCCCTGCTCCGCGGGCCCGCCGTCCGCCCGGACGGCGGGCCCGCACTCATATGCAGGAGCGCTGATCCTGCCTGGATCCATATCTTCAACAGCTCAACGGCCCCCTGGCGGATACCCGGGGTTTTGCCGCATATGGCGCCCGTCACATCCCTGTCACCCTGGGAGGGAGCCGGGAACGACCCTCGTCGGCGTCCCGCACCGACCCGCACTCCCCCGCCCCGCCGCCCCGCCGGGCCGCGGGGCCCGTCCAGGAAGGCCCGGGACCATGACCCAACCGCACACCATCATCGCCGAGGACCCGCGCAAGGAGGCGCGGACCGCCAACTGGGTGGCGGCCGTCGTCTGCATGGCCCTGCTCTTCGACGGCTACGACCTCACCGTCTACGGCACCGTCCTCTCCACCCTGCTCGACGACCCGAGCCAGATCGGGGAGGTCACCCCCGCCATGGCCGGGGCCCTCGGCTCCTACGCGCTCATCGGCGTGCTCGTCGGCTCCCTGACCTGCGGCTTCCTCGGCGACCACTTCGGCCGCCGCCGCCTGATCCTCGGCGGCATCGCCTGGTTCTCCATCGGCATGTTCATCACGGCCCTGACCACCTCGGTCGCGGCCTTCGGCACGATGCGCTTCCTCACCGGCCTCGGCCTCGGCGTCATCCTCGCCACCGCCGGCGCGACCATCGCCGAGTTCGCCCCGGCCGGGCGGCGCAACTTCTACAACGCGATCGTCTACTCGGGCATCCCCGCCGGCGGGGTGACCGCCGCCCTGCTCGGCATCGTCCTGCTCGAGCCCCTCGGCTGGCGCGGGCTGTTCATGCTCGGCGCCACGCCCATCCTGTTCCTGCTGCCGCTGGCCTGGTTCAAGCTCCCCGAGTCCCCGCGCTGGCTGCTCTCCCGCGGCCGCGAGGAGGAGGCCCGGGCCGCCGCCGCGCGCACCGGCGTGCCCCTGGTCGAGGAGGCCGTGATCCAGCAGGCCGGCGCCGCCCCCGCCAAGCGGGGCTTCGCCGCCGCCTTCTCCCGCCAGTTCCTCGTCGCCACCGTGCTGCTGGGCTTCATGTCCTTCTCCGGCCTGCTGCTGACCTACGGGCTCAACACCTGGCTGCCGCGCATCATGGAGGGCTACGGCTTCGGCACCAACTACTCCCTGTCCTTCCTGCTGATCCTCAACTCCGGCGCCGTGGTCGGCGGGCTCATCGCCTCCGGGGTCGCCGACAGGCTGGGGGCCCAGCGGATCGTGGCGACCACGTTCGTGCTCGCGGCCATCACCCTCGTGCTGATGACCTTCCGGTTCCCGGCACCGGTGCTGTTCCTGTTCATCGCCGTCGCCGGCGTGGGCACCCTGGGCACGCAGGTGCTGATCTACGGCTTCAGCTCGAACTACTACACGACCAACGCCCGTGCCGCCGGCGTGTCCTGGGTGGCCGGCTTCGGCCGCATCGGCGGCGTGATGGGCCCGCTCATCGGCGGCTGGCTCGCCGCGGCCGGCATCGGCGGGGCCTCCGCGTTCTACATCTTCGGCGGCGTGGCCCTGTTCGGCGCCCTCGTCACGGTCCTGGTCCCGCGCCAGCGCCTGCTGGAGCAGGCCGAGCAGCGCGTCGAGCAGGTCGCCGCCGCGCAGCCGCGCCCGGAGACGCTCGCCGGCCCGCCGGCCGGCGGCACGGGCCCCCGCGCCTGAGGCTCGCCGGCAGCCCGCCAGGGCCCCGTCCCCCGAGGGGACGGGGCCCTGGCCCGTTCCGGCCCCGGCGCGTTCGGGCGCCGGCCGCCCGGTCCCGTTCCGGCCGGCCCCGTTCCGGTCCGCCCGCTCAGCAGCCCGGCGCGGCGGCCGCGACGGCCTCCCGCAGCCGGGCGTGCAGGGCGCGCAGCTGCGCCCGGTCGGCGGGCACCTCGACCACGGAGCGCCCGCGCACCGGGGCCGCCAGGACCCGCCCAAGCTCGGCGGCCGTGCCGGCCCGCACGTGGGCGGCCCCCCAGCCGGCGCACAACGCGTCCAGGCGCGCGGTGTGCGGGGTGCCGAAGAAGCGCTCGACGACGTCGCGGTACCGCTCGTCCCGCTCCCCCAGCGCCCCGTGCTCGAGGGTCGCGAAGATCCCGCCGCCGCCGTCGTTGAGCACCACCACCTGCAGGTCGGGCTCCCGCTCCCCGGTGCCCAGCAGCAGCGACGAGGCGTCGTGCAGGAACGTCAGGTCCCCCAGCAGCGCCCGCACCGGCCGCCCCGCGCCCAGGCCCGCCCCGGCGGCCGTGGCCACGGTCCCGTCGATGCCGGCCAGCCCCCGGTTGGCCACGACCGGCGGAGCGGCCGGGCCCGGGCGGGCGGCGAGGTCGAGGTCGCGCACCGGGTTGGACGAGCCGGCCACGAGCAGCGCCCCGTCCCGGGCGCACGCGGCCCACACGGCCGCGGCCACCGCCGGGCCGCTCACCGGGCCGCGGGCGAGCAGCGCCGCCACGGCGTCGTCGGCGGCGGCCCCGGCCCGCCGCCAGGCGGGCAGCCACCCCGGGGCGCCGCGGCCCGTGAAGGCGGCCGCGGCCGCCCAGTCCGGCAGGACCTCCTCGCGGCGCCGGCCCGGTTCGCACCACGCCACCGGGTCGGGGCGCACGGCGGCGGTCGCGACGTCCGGGCGCTGCAGCAGCGCCGCCACGGGCCGGGAGAGGGTGGGCCGGCCCACGAGCAGGACGCGCTCGACGCCTGCGCCCAGCGCGGTGCCGAGCAGCAGCCGGTAGGCCCCGGCGGCGTTCGGGCCGCGACGCGCCCCGGAGGAGGGCTCGGCCAGCAGCGGCAGCCCGAGCGCCTCGGCGAAGCGCGCGGCGTCCGGGCCGGCGCCGTCGCCCGCGACGACGACCGCCCGGGACCGGTCCCCGGCCGCGTCGGGGCCGGGCACGGGCCCGGCCCCGACGGCGGGCAGGGCGAGCGCACCCGGGCCGGCGGGGCCGGTGCGGGCGGCGAGGTCCCGGGCCCAGCCGGCCAGCTCCGGGCCGTCCTCCGGTGCCGGGTGCAGGGGGTCGCGCAGGGCGACGTTGAGGTGGACCGGTCCCGCCGGGGCGCCGGCCAGGGCCGCCAGCACCGGGGCGAGGCGGGCGGGCACGTCCTCGTCCTCGGGCAGCAGGTCGAGCCCGGCGCGGACGTGGTCGCCGAAGATCCCCGGCTGGCGGGTGGTCTGGTTGGCGCCCGTCCCGCGCAGCTCGGGCGGGCGGTCGGCGGTGAGCAGCACGAGGGGCACCTCGGCGTGGTCGGCCTCGAGCGCGGCCGGCAGCAGGTTGCCGACCGCGGTGCCGGAGGTCGTCAGCACGGCGGCGGGCCGGCCGGTGGCGCGCGCGATGCCCAGGGCGGTGAAGGCGGCCCCCCGCTCGTCGACGCGCACGTGCACCTCGAGCGCCGCGGCGGCGTGCGCGGCCGCCGCCGCGTAGGCCAGGGGAGCCGAGCGGGAGCCGGGGGCGACGACGAGGTGGCGGGTGCCGGCGGCGACGAGCGCGGTCAGGACGGCGCGGGCGGTGGCCAGGGAGGAGGTGCTCACGGGCCACCAGCGTAGTGCCGCGGCACGGGCGCGCCCCCGTCCCGCGGCACGGGACGGGGGCGCGGGACGGGGGCGCGGGACGGGGCCGGCTCAGTAGGAGCGGCGGGCGCGCCGGGCCGCGGTCTTCGTCCGCACCGTCGCCTTGCCGCGGTAGCCGCGGTAGCGGGGGCCGCGGCTGCCGTTCTTGCGCCGCTTGTGCCGGTTGCGCTCGCGGCCCGGGGCGTCGTGGACCGCGCCGGGGAACTCGGGCTCCTCGCCGCGGCCGACGGCGAAGACCTGGGCGACGGACGGGCGCGGCAGGGACCACTCGCCCTCCCCCTCCCGGGTCTCGACGACGTAGTCGGGGAAGTAGGAGCGGGGCTCCTCGAAGGTCCCGTCCTCGCCCGGGTGCTGGACGGCCACGTAGACCATGCGCTCGCGGTCGTGGATCACGGGCCCGCAGGTCTCGGCGTCCTGGGGCACGGCGAGGAACTGCTCGACGTTGCCGCGCTGGGTGCCGGTGAGGCCGACCTTGAACAGCCCGTCGTTGTAGTCGATCGTGCCGGGGGCGCCGTCGGTGGAGATCCACAGGTTGCCCACCGAGTCGAAGGCGAGGTTGTCGGGGCAGGAGATCGGCGAGACCTTCTCGGCGGGGAAGCCGGCGAAGTAGGCCGAGGCGTTCTTCGCGGGGTCCCCGGCGACGATGAGGATGCTCCAGTCGAAGCGCACGGCGTCCGCGCGGTTGCCGCGCTCGGTGAGCTCGAGGACGTGGCCGTCGCGGTTCTGGGTGCGGGGGTTGGCCTCGTCGGGGCCGGCCTTGCCCTCGGTGCCGCGCTGGGTGTTGTTGGTCAGCGCCACGTAGAGCCTGCCGGTGTGCGGGGAGGGCTCGACGTCCTCGGGGCGGTCCATCTTCGTGGCGCCGGCCCTGTCCGCGGCCAGGCGGGTGAAGACGAGGACCTCCTCGACGGTCATGCCCTCGACGGCCGAGGCCCCGTCCACGACCAGCGGCAGCCACTGCCCCGAGCCGTCGAACGCCCCGTCGGAGGGCAGCCGCCCGGAGCCGTCGATCTCCGCCTCGGTGTCCCCGGTGAACCGCGCCACGTAGAGGTCGCCCTCGGACAGCAGCGTGAGGTTGTGGGCGCGGTCGCCCTCGCGGTACTTCTTCGCGGAGACGAACTTGTAGAGGTAGTCGAAGCGCTCGTCGTCGCCGGAGTAGGCGACCACGGTGCCGTCCTCGGCCACGCGCACGTTCGCGCCCTCGTGCTTGAACCGGCCCAGGCTCGTGTGCTTGACCGGGGTCGAGGACGGGTCCTGCGGGTCGATCTCCACGACCCAGCCGAAGCGGTGCGGCTCGTTCTCGTAGCCGGGCAGCGTGGAGTCGAAGCGCGGCTCGACCTCGTGCCAGCGCCGGCTCGGGGCCTCGGTGGAGATCCCGTAGCGCTGCTGCTCGGCGGAGCCGTTGCCCTTGAAGTACTGGTTGAAGTTCTCCTCGCCGGACAGGACGGTGCCCCAGGGGGTGGTGCCGCCGGCGCAGTTGTTCTGCGTCCCGAGCACCAGGGCGCCCGTGGGGTCGTCCCGGGTCCTCAGCAGGTCGGAGCCGGCCGCGGGGCCGTCGACGGCGAAGGGGGTCTCGAGGGTGATCCGCCGGTTGCGGGACCCGCCGCGCACGTAGGACCAGGGGCGGCCCGGGCCGGTGCGGGCGATCTCGACCACGGACATCCCGTGGGCGGCCATGGCCACCCGGGCCACCCGCTCGAGGTCGCCCTGCTGGTCGGCCGGGAACATGAGGTTCTCGTTGGTGTACTCGTGGTTGCTCACCAGCACGCCGGTGCGCCCGCCGCGGTCCTGGATGACGTCGAGGTAGTCGCAGTTGTAGCCGAACTGGCGGGCCTGGGCCTCGGGGGTCTGGGCACGGGGGTCGAACTCCGGGGAGTCGTCGAAGAGCGGGTCGCCCCAGCGGATGATCGGCGACCAGTCGTAGCCCTCCGGCACGGTGAGGTCGTCGACGGTGTTCGGGACGGGGTCGATCGGGGTGAAGGACAGTCCCCGGCCGCGGCCGTGGGCCTGGGCGGCCTCCGGGGCGGCGCCGACGACGCCGACGGTCACGGCGGCCGCGGCCCCGAGGCCCAGGGCCGAGCGGCGGCTCAGGGCGGCGTTCGCGATGTCGCGGAAGTAGCCGTTGCCGGAGGTGTTGCACTCCGGGCCGGCGCAGGCGCTCGCGCACTTGAGCTGACAGGTCACCGGGCTGCGCTTGCCGCGGGTGTGCCCCAGCAGCGGCAGGAAGGGGCGCTTGGCGGTCTCGGTCATGGTCTCTCCCCTGGGGACGGGGCGCGCGGCACGGGCCGCGGCCGGAGGTCTCGGATGCGGGTCCACTGCACCACCACCGCATGAGGCCCCGGGGGCGGCGAGGGAAAGCCCAGGTTAACGAGCGGTGGCCGGGCGGGACGGGCGGCGCGCCGCGCGGAGTGTGACCCGTGTCACCCCTCGGCGGCGAGCGCGTGCACCCGCCGCAGCCGCTCGAGCCACCACTGCCGCCGGGGGGCGGGCACGGCGTGGTGGGCGAGCAGCTGCGGGTCGGGGACGGCCTCGCGCAGCTCGAGCTCGCCGTCGACCGGGCGCAGCGGCGCGGCGAGCACGTCGGCCTCCAGCAGCGAGACCGTTCCCAGCCCGCAGGCCCACGGCAGCTCCGGCAGGGCGGCGGCGAGGGCCAGCCCGGCCCGGATGCCCACCGAGGAGTCGAGGGCGGAGCTGACGACCGCGGGCAGCCCGGCCGCGGCGACGACCTCCAGGGCGCGGCGCACCCCGCCCAGGGGTGCGGCCTTGACGACGAGCAGGTCCGCGGCCCCGGCCCGGGCCACGGCGAGGGGGTCCTCCTCCTTGCGCACGGACTCGTCGGCGGCCACGAGCACGGGCACGCCCCGGTCGGCCAGGCCCTCGCGCACGGCGGCGAGCTCCCCGATGCCGGCCGCCGGCTGCTCCGCGTAGGCCAGCCCGTGCCGGGCCAGCCGCTCCAGGGCCCGCAGGGCCGCGGGGACCTCCCACCCGCCGTTGGCGTCCACGCGCAGCTCCGCCCCGGGCAGCAGCGCGCGCACGGCGGCGACGCGGGCGTCGTCGTCGTCGAGGTCCTGGCCGCGCTCGGCGACCTTGATCTTCACGGCCCCCACCCGGCCGGCGTAGCCGGCGAGGACCTCCGGCACCCGGTCCGCGGGCACGGCGGGGACGGTGGCGTTGACGGGGATCCGGGTGCGCCGCGGGGCCGGGAAGCCGCGCCAGGCGGTGTCGGCGGCTGCGCGCAGCCACGCGAGGGCCTCCGCGTCCCCGTACTCGGGGAACGGGCCGAACTCGGCCCAGCCGGCCGGCCCGCGCAGCAGCGCGGTCTCGCGCACGTCGATGCCGCGGAAGCGCACGCGCAGCGGCAGGGCGACGACGTGGACCTCGGCGAGCAGCTCGTCGACGGGGGGCAGGGGCGGGTGGGCGTCCATGCCCATCAGCCTATGCGCGCGCTCCCAGCCGGGGCCGGGCCGGGCGTGGCAGGATGGTGCTCCCGCGGGCGAGGACCCCGCCGTGCCCCGGTGCGCCCCGGCGCGGACCGCCCGCCCGAGACCGCCGAGCCCAGGAGCCCCATGACCACCACCGCCGTCCGTCCGCGGACCACCGCCGGCCAGGTGCTGGCCCACGTCCTCGGCGCCCTCGTGGCCTGGGCGGGGGCCGTGGGCGTGGGCGTCGTGGCCCTGACCACCGCGGCCGGGCAGTGGCTCGACGAGCGGGCCCTGAAGCAGGCGCACAACGCCTTCCCTGGCCTCACCGACCGCGGCCGGGAGCTGCTCGACCTCCTGCCGTGGGCGGTGGGCGGGATCTGCGCGGTGGCCCTGGTGGTGCTGGCCGTGCGGGCGCGCCGGCTCGCCCCGGCGCTGACGGGGGCGGCGGTCGTGGTGCTGTCCAACCTCACCGTGCAGCTGCTCAAGCGGGTGTTCGTGGACAAGCCCGACCTCGGCATCCAGGAGGCCGCGGCCAACTCCTTCCCCTCCGGGCACACGGCCGCGACGGCCGCCGCGGTCGCGGTCGTGCTGCTCGCCGCCCCGGCCGCCGCGCGGCCCGCGGTGGCCCTGCTCGGGGCGGGCGCGATGACCGCCACGGGCATCGCCACGCTGGTCAACGGCTGGCACCGGCCCTCGGACGTGGTGGCCTCCCTGCTCGTGGTCGGCGGCTGGGCGGCGCTGGGCGGGCTCGTGCTGCGCCTGACCGGCCCCGCCGAGGGGCCCGTGCGCGGCGGGGGCCTCACGGCGCTGCTCGGGCTGGCCGGGGCGGGGGCGCTGCTGACGGGGCTGCTGCCGGCGTGGGTGGCCCTGGAGCGCCCGGGCGGGGGCTGGGCCGCGGTGGCCGGGTGCGCGGCGGTGCTGGGGGTCAGTCTGCTGACGGCTGCGGCGCTGACAGCGCTGCAGGCACCGCGCCGGCGGGGGCCTCGGACCTGATCCGCTCGAGCCGGTCCAGCAGCACCCGGGCGGAGCCGGGGGTGTAGGGCAGCCGGAACATCGAGGCGGTCACGGGGCGCATCCCGCCGGGGGCGGCCGCGGCGGCCTCGCTCGCGTCCACCCGCTCGATCGCGGTGCGCATCAGCCGCGCCTGCTCCCGCACGTGGCCGCGCTCCACGGGGCGGCCGTGGCCGGGGACGAACACCCGGTAGCGCTCCAGGTCCGCCAGCCGGTCGAGGGCCTCGGCCCAGCCGCGCGGGAAGGAGTCCTCAAACTGCGGGTCCGTGCCCTGCTCCACGAGGTCGCCCACGAACACGACGTCGTCGGTGCCCACGCACACGTCGTTGTCGGTGTGCGCCCGGCCCAGGGAGAAGAGCACGGCGCTGCGCTCCCCGAGGTCCACCCGGGCCAGGGCGGGGCGGCGCCCCGTGCCCGGCAGGTGCCGGTTGGGCGGGACCACGGCCGTGTCGGGGCCCTCCGCGGCGGCCATCTCCGGCTCGTGGGTGCCGACGTAGGAGCGGTGGTAGTCGGCGTGGGCGCGGATGGCCTCGGCGCAGCCGCGGTGGCCCCAGAACTCCTCGGCGCCCGCGCGGCGGAACACGGCGTTGCCCATGTAGTGGACGTGGTGGGCGTGGGTGTTCACGACCACCAGCGGCAGCGGGGTCACCGAGCGCACGGCCGCCAGGATCTCCGCGCCCTGGCGCGGCCCGGCCCCGGTGTCGACCACGAGGGCGCGCCGGGTCCCGAGCACGAGACCGGAGTTCAGCCTCCAGTTGTCCGTGCTCACGGCGAAGACGCCGTCGCGGAGCTCGTTGATGCGGGTCACCCGACCAGGGTACCGACCGCACCCGCCTATCCTGGTCCCCATGACTTCCGACGGGACCGGGGATGCACCGCGCGGTGCGGGCCGCTACGCTCCGTCCCCCTCGGGGGACCTGCACGTGGGCAACCTGCGCACGGCGCTGCTGGCCTGGGCGCTCGCCCGCGGCAGCGGGCGCTCCTTCGTGCTGCGGATCGAGGACCTCGACCGGGTGCGCCCGGGCGCGGCGCGGCGCCAGCTGGCGGACCTGGCCCGCACGGGGCTGGACTGGGACGGTGAGCCGCTGCTGCAGTCGACGCGGGAGGCGGCCCACCGCGCGGTGGTCGAGCGGCTCACGGCCGCGGGCCTGACCTACGAGTGCTACTGCACCCGCCGCGAGATCCGGGCGGCGGCGAGCGCCCCGCACGGCGCCCCGGGCGCCTACCCCGGCACGTGCCGGGACCTGGGCCCGGCCGAGCGGGCGGTGCGGCGGGCGGGGCGGGCCCCGGCGGTGCGGCTGCGCGCGCAGGTGCACGAGGAGACCGTCCTGGACCGGTGGGCCGGCCCGTACACGGGCGCGGTCGACGACCTCGTGCTGCTGCGCAACGACGGGCGGCCCGCCTACAACCTGGCGGTGGTCCTCGACGACGCCCACCAGGGCGTGGACCAGGTGGTGCGCGGGGACGACCTGCTGCCCTCCACCCCGCGCCAGGCCCATCTCGCCGACCTGCTGGGGCTGCCCCGGCCCGAGTGGGTGCACGTGCCGCTGGTGCTCAACCCGCAGGGGCAGCGGCTGGCCAAGCGCGACGGCGCCGTGACCCTGGCGGACCTCGGGGCCGCGGGGGTGCCCGCGGAGGAGGCGGTCGCCCGGATCGTGGCCTCCCTGGGGCTGCCCGGGCGGCCCCGGACGGCGCAGGACGTCCTCGCCGTGCTCGACGAGGACGTCCTGCCGCGCGTGCCGTGGGTCCTGGACCCGCGGAAGTGGACGGCTCAGCGCACGGGCTGAGCCCGCTGCGCCGGGGCCTGCTCCGGCTCGTGCGGGTCCTCGGGCTCGGCGAGGAAGCGCTCGTAGGCCGCGGAGGTCAGGAAGGCCGGGTAGTCCTGCCCCAGGGCCACCTCCTCGAACACCGCGCGGGCGTCGTCGAAGCGGTCGCCCTCGGTGCGCTCGATCCGCCCGAACTCCTCGTCGACGAGCTCGGCCACCCACTCGCGGGTGATCTCCTCGCCCTCGTCGGTGATCGCCCGGGAGTTGACCCACTGCCAGATCTGGGAGCGGGAGATCTCGGCGGTCGCGGCGTCCTCCATGAGGTTGTGGATGGCCACCGCCCCGGAGCCGCGCAGCCAGGCCTCGATGTAGCGGATCCCGACGTCGATGTTGTTGCGGATCCCGGCCTCGGTGATCCTGCCCTCGGCCGAGGCGATGTCGATCAGCGCCTTGTCGTCGGGCATCACGTCCTCGCGCCGGCGGTCGAGCTGGTTGGGCCTCTCCCCCAGCACCCGGTCGAAGACCTCCTGGCAGACCGGCACGAGGTCGGGGTGGGCGACCCAGGAGCCGTCGAAGCCGTCCTCGGCCTCGCGGGTCTTGTCCGCGCGCACCTTCTCGACCGCGGTGCGGTTGACCTCCTCGTCGCGGCGGGACGGGATGAACGCCGCCATCCCGCCGATGGCCATGGCCCCGCGCCGGTGGCAGGCGCGCACGAGCTGCTCGGTGTAGGCGCGCATGAACGGCTGGGTCATGGTCACCTCGTTGCGGTCCGGCAGCAGGAAGCGCGGTCCGCGCGTGCGGAAGTTCTTGATGATCGAGAAGATGTAGTCCCAGCGCCCGGCGTTGAGCCCCGCGGCGTGCTCGCCGAGCTCCCAGAGGATCTCCTCCATCTCGAACGCGGCGGTGATCGTCTCGATGAGCACGGTCGCCCGGATGGTGCCGCGGTCGGTGCCCAGCAGCGACTCGGCCTTCGTGAACACGTCGTGCCACAGCCGCGCCTCGCGGTGGGACTCGAGCTTGGGCAGGTAGAAGTAGGGGCCGAGGCCGAGCTTCTTCAGCCGGCGGGCGTTGTGGAAGAAGTACAGCCCGAAGTCCACCAGCGCCCCGGCGATCGGCTCGCCCTTGACCGACAGGTGCTTCTCCTCGAGGTGCCAGCCGCGGGGGCGGACCACGATCGTCGGGTTGGCGCGGGCGTCCGTGTTCCGCAGCGCGTACTTCCTGCCGTCCGGGCCGGTGAACTCGATGGTGCCCTCGAGCGCGTCGATCAGGTTGAGCTGGTTGGTCACCACGTTCGTCCAGTGCGGGGTGTTGGCGTCCTCCATGTCCGCCAGCCACACCCTCGCCCCGGAGTTGAGCGCGTTGATCGTCATCTTCCGCTCGGTGGGGCCGGTGATCTCCACGCGCCGGTCCTCGAGGCCGGGCGGGGGCGGCGGGACCCGCCAGGAGTCGTCCTCGCGGATCCGGCGGGTCTCCGGCAGGAAGGAGGGGTCCGTGCCGCGGGCGATCGCCTTCCGGCGCTCCTCGCGCGCCGCCAGCAGCTCGCGCCGGCGGGGCTCGAACTCCCGGTGCAGGGCCGCCAGGAACCCGAGGGCGTCGGGGGTGAGCACGCTGGACTGCCGGGGCACGTGGTGGCCGGTGAGGGTCACGCCGTTGATCGTCACGGGGTTGCTGGTCATGGTCATCATGGCTGGTTCCTCGGCTGGTGAGGTCGGCGGGAAGGACGGGGGCCGGCGCGCCGCACCCGGTGCCCGGGTGCGGCGCGGCCGGGGGCCCGGGACGGGGTCCCCGGCCGCGGGGCGCGCAGCGGCCTAGTGGAACTGGGCGGTCTCGGTGGAGCCGGCCAGGGCCGTGGTCGAGGAGTCCGGGTTCAGCGTCGTGGAGACGAGGTCGAAGTAGCCGGTGCCGACCTCGCGCTGGTGGCGGGTGGCGGTGTAGCCGCGCTCCTCGGCCGCGAACTCCCGCTCCTGCAGCTCGACGTAGGCCTTCATCTGCTCGCGGGCGTAGCCGTGGGCGAGGTCGAACATCGAGTAGTTCAGGGCGTGGAAGCCGGCGAGGGTGATGAACTGGAACTTGTAGCCCATCGCCCCGAGCTCGCGCTGGAACTTCGCGATCGTGGCGTCGTCCAGGTGCTTCTTCCAGTTGAAGGACGGCGAGCAGTTGTAGGCCAGCATCTGGTCCGGGTGCTCGGCGTGGATGCCCTCGGCGAACTTCTTGGCGAGCTCGAGGTCGGGGGTGCCGGTCTCCATCCACAGCAGGTCCGCGTACGGGGCGTAGGCGTTGCCGCGGGCGATGCACGCCTCGAGGCCGTTGCGGACCTTGTAGTAGCCCTCGGCGGTGCGCTCGCCGGTGATGAACGGCTTGTCCCGGTCGTCGACGTCCGAGGTGATCAGCGTGGCCGCCTCGGCGTCGGTGCGGGCGATGATCAGGGACGGGACGTCGGCGACGTCGGCGGCGAGCCGGGCCGCGCTGAGGGTGCGCACGTGCTGCTGGGTGGGGATGAGCACCTTGCCGCCGAGGTGGCCGCACTTCTTCTCGGAGGCCAGCTGGTCCTCCCAGTGCACGCCCGCCGCGCCGGCGGCGATCATGGACTTCATCAGCTCGTAGGCGTTGAGCGGGCCGCCGAAGCCCGCCTCGGCGTCGGCGACGATCGGGACCAGCCAGTCCTCGACGGTGCTGATGCCCTCGGCGTGCTCGATCTGGTCGGCGCGCATGAGCGCGTTGTTGATCCGCCGCACGACCGCCGGGACGGAGTTGGCGGGGTAGATCGACTGGTCCGGGTAGGTCTGGCCGGCGAGGTTGGCGTCGCCGGCGACCTGCCACCCGGAGAGGTAGATGGCCTTCAGGCCGGCCTTGACCTGCTGGACGGCCTGGTTGCCGGTGAGCGCGCCGAGGGCGTTGACGAAGTCCTCGGAGTGCAGCTTCTCCCACAGCCGCTCCGCGCCGCGGCGGGCGAGGGTCATCTCCTCCTGCACCGTGCCGCGCAGGCGCACGACGTCCTCCGCGGAGTACTCGCGGGTGATCCGCGCCCAGCGGGGGTCGGCGTCCCACTCCTGGCGGAGCTCGTCGGCGGTCTTGGGGGCGTTGGGGTAGGACATGATCTGCTCCTCGTCGAGTGTCCGGAGTCCCGGCCCGTGCGGGGCCGTGCTGTCGTTCGGGGCCACCACGGCCCGCCGTTGTTCGCGGTTCCTTGGTGACACACACCACTGTGCGCCTGAATCCACCCGGTTGACCCCATATTTTCCCGTGAATTTCTACTGTTCTTCACGTATCGTGAAGAAATGACCACCAGCGCCTGGGGCTACGACGCCCCGACGACGACCACGACGGCGAACCCCCCCGGCGGCACCGACCTGATCGGCCTGGGCCGGCGCATCCGCACGCTGCGCAAGCGGCGCGGGCTGACCCTCGCCGGGCTCGCGGAGCAGACCGGGACGGCTCCCTCCCAGCTGTCGGTGATCGAGAACGGCCGCCGCGAGCCCCGGCTGAGCCTGCTCCAGCGGCTGGCCGACGCCCTCGGGACGAGCGTCGACGCGCTGCTGGGCGCCGAGCCCGCCGACCGGCGCGAGGCGCTGGAGGTCCAGCTCGAGCGGGCCCAGCGCTCCCCGCTCTACGAGCAGCTGGGCCTGCCCACGGTGCGGGTCAGCTCGGCGCTGTCCACGGAGGTGCTCGAGGCGCTGGTCGCCCTGCAGGACCGGCTGGGGCAGGCGCTCGAGAAGAACTCCGCGACCCCGGAGGAGGCCCGGCGGGCGAACGTGCAGCTGCGGCGGCTGATGCGGGAGCAGGACAACTACTTCCCCGACCTCGAGCAGGCCGCCAAGGAGCTGCTGGCCCTGGGGGGCTACTCCTCGGGACCGGTGTCCAACTCCGTCATCGCCGAGATGGTCGGCCGCCTCGGCTACAGCATCCACCACGTCACGGACCTGCCGCACTCCACCCGCTCGGTCACGGACCTGCTCAACAAGCGGATCTACCTGGTGCAGAGCCCGCGGGCCGACCACGACCCGCGGGCGGTGCTGCTGCAGGCGGTGGGCCACCAGGTGCTCGGCCACGAGCCGCCCCGGGACTACGCCGAGTTCCTCTTCCAGCGGGTCCAGGCCAACTACTTCGCCGCGGCCGTGGTGATGCCCGAGGAGAAGGCCGTGCCGTTCCTGACCGAGGCGAAGAAGCAGCGGGCGCTGTTCCTGGAGGACCTCAAGGACCGCTTCGCGGTCTCCCACGAGACGGCCGGGCACCGCTTCACCAACCTCGCCACCCGCCACCTGGGGATCCGCACCCACTTCCACAAGGTCTCCTCCTCGGGGGTGATCCACAAGGCCTACGAGAACAACGGGCTGGTCTTCCCGATGGACCACACGGGGGCGATCGAGGGGCAGATCTCCTGCCGCAAGTGGTCCGGGCGCACGGTCTTCGACCAGCCCAACCAGTTCACCGCCTTCGCCCAGTACACGGACACCCCCTCCGGCACCTACTGGTGCTCGACGCGCACCGAGCTCTCGGGCCAGGGGACGTTCTCGATCGGGGTGGGCGTGGCGTTCACCGACGCCCGGTGGTTCCGCGGCCGCGACACCCCGCACCGGACCGTCTCGACCTGCCCCGACCCGGCGTGCTGCCGCCGGCCCCCGGAGGAGCTGCGCCGGGTGTGGGCCGGGCACGCGTGGCCGAACACCCGGGCCCACTCGCACGTGCTCGCGGCCCTGCCGGAGGGCGCGTTCCCGGGCGTGGACGAGCGGGAGGTCTACGAGTTCCTGGCCGCCCACGACCGCGGCTGAGGCCCCGCACGGGGCCCTGCCCGGCTGGCAACACGCCGGGAGCGGGCGTAAAGTCTGCCCAGACCTTTGTTCTCCACCCGTCCCCCGGCAGCCTCGCTCGTCCCGGGCCGGCGCCGGGCGGAAAGGACAGCATGACCCAGCAGATAGCCCAGACGGTCGCGATCGTCATCTACTTCGCGGCCATGATCGGCATCGGCCTGTACGCCAACCGCCGGACCAACGACCTCGACGACTACATGCTCGGCGGGCGCAACCTCAAGCCCGGCACCGCCGCGCTCAGCGCGGGGGCCTCGGACATGTCCGGGTGGCTGCTCATGGGCCTGCCCGGGGCCGTGTTCCTCTCGGGTCTCGTGGAGGCCTGGATCGCGATCGGCCTGACCGCCGGCGCCTGGCTGAACTGGAAGTTCATCGCCCCGCGGCTGCGCTCCTACACGGAGGTCTCGCACAACTCCATCACGATCCCCTCCTTCCTCGACAACCGGCTCAAGGGCGGCGGGCGCTTGCTGCGCATCGTCTCCGGCGTCGTGATCCTCGTGTTCTTCACGTTCTACGTCTCCTCCGGCATGGTCGCCGGCGGGCTGTTCTTCCAGTCCTCCTTCGGCTCGACCTACCACACCGGCCTGCTGCTGGTCGTGGCCGTGACCATCGGCTACACCCTCTTCGGCGGCTTCCTCGGGGCGACCTACACGGACGTGGTGCAGGGGCTGATGATGTTCGCCGCGCTGCTGCTCGTGCCGATCGTGGGGGTCATCAACGTCGGCGGCTTCGGCGCGATGGCCGAGAACATCCGGGCGGTCCAGCCCGACGCCCTGTCCCTCGTGGCGGGCGGCTCGGTGATCGGCATCGTCTCGGCCCTCGCGTGGGGCCTGGGCTACTTCGGCCAGCCGCACATCATCGTGCGCTTCATGGCGATGCGCTCGCCCTCCGACGCCAAGTACGGCCGCCGGATCGGCATCGGCTGGATGGTCCTCAGCGTGCTCGGCGCGATCTCGACGGCGCTCGTGGGCATGGCCTACTACGGCAGCCGCCCCGAGGAGTCCCCCACCGACCCGGAGTCGGTCTTCCTCGACCTCTCCCAGGTGCTGTTCCACCCCGTGATCGCGGGCTTCGTGCTCGCGGCCGTGCTCGCGGCGATCATGTCCACCGTCTCCTCCCAGCTGATCGTCTCCTCCTCGGCCCTCGTCGAGGACCTCTACAAGCTGACCGTCAAGGAGACCCCCTCCCCCCGCCGGCAGGTCTGGCTCGGGCGCGCCGGCGTGGCCGCCGTGGCCCTGGTCGCGGTGCTGCTCGCCTGGCAGCAGAACAACACGATCCTCGGGCTCGTGGCCTTCGCGTGGGCCGGCTTCGGCGCGGCCTTCGGCCCGATCGTGATCCTGTCCCTGTTCTGGCGCAGGCTCACCGCCGCCGGGGCGATCACCGGCATGGTCCTGGGCGCGGTGACCGTCTTCGCGTGGACGGTCACCCCGTGGGCGGACCTCTACGAGATCATCCCCGGGTTCGTCGTGTGCACGGTCGCCGCGGTGGCGGTCTCCCTGGCCACCCACCGCCACGACCCGGTCGTCGACCAGGAGTTCGACGACGCCGCCCGCCTGGCCCACGCGGCCCAGGACGAGATGGCGGCCGAGAAGAAGGCCCGGCCCGCCGAGGCCTGAGCCGCCCGCTCCCCGGCGCGAGGAGGGGCCCGTTCCGCACCGGAACGGGCCCCTCCTGCCGTGCCGGGCCTCAGTGGCCGATCGAGGCCAGGGTCGCGCGGATCGCCTGCGCCGAGCGGCGCAGCAGGGTCAGCTCCTGGGCGTCCATGGGCACGGGAGGGAGGCCGACGACGCCGGGGCGCGCCACGACCGAGGGCACGGACAGGGCCACCCCGCTGATGCCGTGGTAGTCCTCGAGCACCGTGGAGACCGGCAGCACGGCGTGCTCGTCGCGCAGGACGGCCTCGACCACCCGCACCCCGGCCAGGCCGATCGCGTAGTTGGTGGCGCCCTTGCCGGCGATCACCTCGTAGGCGGCTCCGACGACGCGCTCGGCCAGCGCGGCCAGGTGCTGCTCGTCGAAGGGCCGCCGCCCGTCCACGGTCCACTCGCGCAGGGGCACCTGGCCGATGGTCGCGGAGGACCACAGGGGGAACTCGCTGTCCCCGTGCTCGCCCACGATCGTGGCGTGCACGCTGCCGGTGGCCACGCCGGCCTCCTCGGCGAGCAGCCAGCGCAGCCGGGAGGTGTCGAGCACGGTGCCCGAGGCCAGCACCCGCCCGGCGGGCAGCCCGCTGATCCGCCGGGCCACGACGGTCAGGACGTCGCAGGGGTTGGTCACGAGCACGTACACGGCGTCGGGGGCCTGCTCGAGCAGGCGGGGCAGCAGGGACCCGAGGATCGCGGCGTTGGCGGCCGCGAGGTCCATCCGGGTCTGGCCCGGGCGCTGCTTGGCCCCGGCGGTGACCACCACGACGTCGGCGCCGGCGAGCACCGCGACGTCGTCGGAGCCCGTGACCCGGGCGCCGCCGGTGAACATGGTGCCGTGGGCGAGGTCGAGGGCCTCCGCCCGGACCCGGTCGGCGTCGAGGTCGTACAGGGCGATCTCCTGGGCGGCCCCGCGGATCATGGCGGCGTAGGCGAGGGAGGTGCCGACGGCGCCGGCGCCGACCACCCCGATCCTCGTGCGTGCGGTGGGAGCGGTCTGCGGCACGGTGTCCTCCTCGGGACGGCAGCGGTGGGGACGGGACTCAGGGGCGGGCGGCGCGCAGGACCTCGAGGGCGATCGGCCCGCCGGTGACCGAGCCGAGGTCGCCGTCCTCGACGAACACGGCGACGGCGAGGTCCTCGTGGGCGGCGATCACCCAGGAGTGGGTGCGGGGCGGGTCCTCGGTGCCGTACTCGGCGGTGCCGGTCTTGCCGATCGCCGTGTCCGGGCTCAGGGCCCGCAGGCCGTCGAGGTGGCCCTCGGTGACGACCGCGCGCATCGTGGTGCGCAGCTGCGCGGCCTCCTCGGCGGTGAGCGGGGCGTCCGTGGCCGGGCGGGCGGGGGCGTCGTCGACGAGGCCGTCGGTGGCCACGAGGCGGGGGGTGACGAGCCCGCCGTCGGCGGCCGAGGCGGCCAGCACGGCCATGCTCAGCGGGGAGACGAGGGTGCGGCCCTGGCCGAACAGCGCCGCGGCGTGCTGGACGGGCGGCTCCTCGTCGGGGATCGAGCCGAGGAACGCCTCGACGCCGAGCCGGGCCTCCATGCCCGTGCCGAGGGCCGCGGCCGCCTCGGCGAGCTCCTCCTGGGTGACGCGCTCGTGCTGGCCGGCGAAGAACGTGTTGCAGGACTGGGCCATGGCCTCGGTGAGCGGGATGGAGCCGGTGGCCGCGGGGTCGTAGGAGGGGGCGTTGCGGAACTCGGCGCCCTCGACCGCCAGCGAGGGCGGGCACGGGTGCTCGGTGGACGGGTCGTCGCCCTCGCGGAGCATGGCCAGGGCCGTGGCGACCTTGAACGTCGACCCGGGCGCGTAGCGGCCCTGCAGGGCCGTGGGATAGCCCTCGGAGCCGGGGCCGTCGGCGGCGGCGAGGACCTCGCCCGTCGAGGGGCGCAGCGCCACGACGGCGGCCGGGGACGCCACGCCCTCCAGCTGCTCGAGGGCGGCCTCCTGGAGGCCGCGGTCGAGGGTGAGCGCGACGGGCTGCCCGTCCACGGGGGCGACCTCGTGCAGGGGCGCGGCGGCACCGGGGGCCGGCCCGCCGTCGGCGCGCAGGCCGATCCGCTCGACGACGGCCCCGGCGCGCCCGCGCAGCCGGTCGTCGAAGGCCTCCTGCACGCCGCCGCGGCCGACGACGTCCCCGGCGGCGAGCTCCCCGCCGGAGCGCTCGAGGTCCTCGGCCGTGGCCGGTCCGACCGCCCCGAGCAGGGCCGGGGCGAAGCCGCGGGAGGGGGCCAGCGGCTGCTCGTCGTCCACCGCGCGCACCCCGGGCACGGCCGAGGTCCGGCCGGCGGGCAGGGCGCGGAAGTCGTCCTCGCGCAGGGTGACCGCCTCCACGAAGGCCTCCGGGCCGGCCTGCTCGACCGACGCGGCGTAGGCGGCAGGGTCGAGCTCGACGACGTCCTCGAGCGCGGCCACGAGCTGCCGGGCGGCGCGGGCGGGGTCGGCCTCCCCGAGCCGCCCGCGGTCGATGCCGATCCGGTGGACGGGGCGCTCGGTGACGAGCACCTCTCCCCCGGCGCCGGTGACGTCCCCGCGGTCGGCGGGCAGGGTGCGCAGGCGCAGCCCCTCGTCCGGGCCCAGGGAGGGCTCGACGACGGCCGGGGACCACCGGGCCCGCCACTGCCCGTCCGCGTCCTGCTCGAGGGGCAGGCGCGCGTCGTAGGACCAGTCCTGCTCGCCGGGCAGGTCCCAGGTCCAGGAGAGCACCGCCTCGCGGCCGTCCTCCCCCGCCTCCTCGACCCCGGCCAGCGCCACGGCCGGGTCGGCCCCGCCCAGGTGGGCGGTGATCCGTTCGAGCTCCTCCTGGGCCTGCGCGGGCAGCGCGGTGCCGGTGAGGTCCCCGGCGTCCAGGCCCGCGGCGACGCCCTCGGCGGCGTCGCGGGCGCCGTCGGGCAGCGCGCCGCAGCCGGCCGCGAGCAGGAGGACGGTGAGGCCGAGGCCGGCGGCCGCGGCGCGGGAGCGGGAGGAGGTGCGCATCGGGACCGACCCTAGTCCGGCGCGGCGGGGTCCGGCGGACCGCTCAGCAGTGGTAGGTGTCGGTGGGCGCCTCGAAGTGGACGTCGTAGCCCTCCGGGATGCTCAGGCCGAAGGCCCCGGCCAGGCCGAGGATCTTCCGGGCCCGGGCCAGGCGGGGCAGGTCGGAGCCGTTGCGGATCTCCCCGCCGTCGGCGTCGAAGTCCTGGAGGAACTCGGTGGCCCAGGACAGCTCGGACAGCGACGGGCTGAGCCCCTCGTTGACCGTGGCGGTCTGCTCGGGCATCAGGCACAGCTTGCCGGTCATGCCGAACTCGAGGGTCACGGCCGTGGCCTCGGCGAGCTTGGGGCCCAGGGCGCCCACGGCCGGGCCGTCGATGGGCCCGGGCAGGTTCGCGGCGCGCGAGGCGATCGTGAACTGCGAGCGAGTGTGGGCCAGCGTCATGGGGTTCTCGCCGAAGCCGGTGTCGCGGCGGAAGTCGCCGAGGCCGAAGCCGAGCCGGTAGGTGGAGCGCGCCCCGGCGATGGCCTGCAGGTTCTGCACCCCCCGGGCGGTCTCGACGAGCGCGACGATCCGGGTGTCCTTCAGCAGCTCCGCGGTGCGGGTGACGTGCTCCGGGGACTCGACCATGGCGAGCATGACGCCCTCCAGGCCGCGCACGCCGGCGAGGGCGCGCAGGTCGTCCTCCCACCACTGGGTGCCGAAGCCGTTGACGCGCACCCACGCCCGCTGCGGGGTGCCGTCCTCGGCCGTGCCCTCGAGCCAGCGCACCACGTTGTGCCGGGCGCGCTCCTTGTCCTTGGGCGCCACGGAGTCCTCGATGTCCAGGACGACGACGTCGGCCGCGCTGGCCCGGGCCGCCGCGAAGCGCTCGGTCTGGGCGCCGTTGACGAGCAGCCAGGAGCGGGCGAGCTCGGGGCCTACCGTCGGGGCGGGGGCGGGCGGGGTGGACGTGGTCGTCGAGGGGCTCTCGAGCGAGGTGGCAGTCATGAGGACGTACTCGTTCCGTGTCGTGCTGCGAACAGCGGTGCATCGGGGGGGGTGCCGGGGCGGAGGGGCCCGGGCGGGAGGACGGGGTCCTGCGGGGCCCCGGTGCGGCGTGGGTGCCGGGGCCGCGGGCCCGTGCCTCGGTGCCGTGCCGTCGGACCCGGGGGCCGCCAGGTGGGCGGGCCGGTGCCCGTGCGCCCTGGATCAGGGCGCGGCAGGTGCGGTGACCCGATCGTAACGCATCTCACAGGCGCGGCGCCACCGCGGCGGCTCAGCCCCGGCGCGCGGGACGGGTGGTGCGGGCGGTCGCCGGGGCCGTCCACGGGTCCTCGGGCCAAGGGTGCTTGGGGTAGCGTCCGCGCATCTCGGCCCGGACCTGCGCGTAGGGCCCGGCCCAGAAGGAGGCGAGGTCGCCGGTGACGGCCAGTGGCCGCCCGGCCGGGGAGAGCAGGTGGAACAGCACGGGGGCCCGTCCGGCGGCCACCGCCGGGGTCGCGGCCCAGCCGAAGCACTCCTGCAGCTTCACGGCCACCACCGGGCGCCCGGCCGGGTCGTCGGCCGGCGGGTAGTCGATCCGCACGCGGGAGCCGCTGGGCACGGCCAGGCGCTCGGGGGCGAGCTCCTCGAGGCGGGAGGCCTCGGGCCAGGGCAGCAGCCGGCGCAGGGGCTCGGCGAGGTCCGCCCCGCGCGCCCCGGCCGCGAGGGCGTCGAGCTCCGGGGCCAGCCACTGCTCGAGGGCGGCGGTCAGGGCGGCGTCGGAGACCTCCGGCCAGGGCGGGCCGAGCCGGTCGTGCAGCAGGGCCAGGCGGCGGCGCAGCCGGTCGGCGGCCTCCGACCAGCCGAGCAGGCCGGGCCCGCGGGCGGCCACGGCGGCGCGCACGGCCTCGCGGGCCGGCCCGGGCGGCGGGGGCACCGGGGTCGCGGAGAGCTCGATCGCCCCGAGGGCGCGGGTGCGGCGGGCGGTGACCCGGGTGCCGTCGAAGGAGGCGCGCACCGTGTCGGTGAGCAGGTGCTCGGCGCAGCGCTCGGCGGTGGCCCGGTCGAGGGCGGCGGCGGTGCGGACCACGGCCATCGTCGACGCCCGGGTCCCGTCCAGCAGCCCGCGGGCGAGGCGGGGGTCGGCCGGCACCCGGGCGAGCGCGCGCCCGGCCGCGGTGGCCCGCCCTCCGGCGTCGACCGCGCCGAGCCCGCGCAGCACCGACTCCGCCTCGGCGAGGACGGCGGGCGGGAGCGGGTCGGGCAGGGCCAGGCCGCGCCCGCCCGGGGAGCCCCAGCAGGCGAGCAGCAGGGCGGCGCCGGTGAGGTCGGCGGCGGCGACCTCCGGGGTGCCGTGGGCGGGCATGCCCGCCCACGTGCGCTCGTCGTAGCAGCGCACGGCGGTGCCGGGACCGAGCCGGGCCGCGCGCCCGGCCCGCTGCTCGGCGGAGGCGCGGGAGGCCGCGACCGTGACGAGCCCGGTCATCCCGCGGGCCGCGTCCCGGCGGGGCTCCCGGGCGAGCCCGGAGTCCACGACCAGGCGCACCCCCGGGACGGTGAGGGAGGACTCGGCCAGGGCCGTGCTCACGACCGCGCGCGGGGGCCCGCCCGGGGCGCGCCCGGCCGTGGCGCGGTCCTGCTCGGCGGCCCCGGTCCGCCCGTGCAGCTCGAGGACCTCGGTGCCGGGGGCGTGCGCGCGCAGGCGGCGGGCGACCTGGGCGACCTCCCACGCCCCGGGGAGGAAGACGAGGGCGTCGGTGCCGGGGTGCGCCGCCAGGGCCCGGGCGTGGGCGGCGGCCGCCGTGCGGGCGACGTGGTCGAGAAAGGCCGGGGTGACCCCGCGCCCGTCGGTGCGCCGGCCGGGGGCAGGTGCCCACTCGAGGCCCAGGGGGTGCAGGACCGCGGGGCTGTCGACCACGGGCGCCGGCTCGCCGCCGCCGAGCAGGCCCGCGAAGCGGGCGGCGTCGACGGTCGCGGACATCGCCGTGAGCACGAGGTCCTCCCGCAGCTGGCGCAGCTCGGCGAGCATGCCCGTGAGCAGGTCCGTCTCGAGGCCGCGCTCGTGCACCTCGTCCAGGACCACGGCGCCGGTGCCGGGCAGCCCGGGGTCGTGCAGCAGGCGGCGCAGCAGGATCCCCGGGGTCACGAACTCCACGAGGGTGCCGGGCCCGGCCCGGCGGTCCCCGCGCACGGTGTGCCCCACGCGCTCCCCCACCCGGGTGCCGCTCAGGTGCGCCAGGCGCCGGGCGGCGGCCCGGGCGGCGACCCGTCGCGGCTGGGTGACGACGACCCTGGCCGGCCCGTCCCCGCGCTCGTGCAGCAGCGCGGCGACCAGCGGCGGCACGAGGGTGGTCTTGCCGGAGCCGGGCGGGGCCTGGACCACCGCGGCACCGCCGGCGAGGGCCGCGCGCAGGGCGCCCGCGGCCCCCGCGACGGGCAGGCCGGCGCCGATCCGGTCGAGGTCGAAGGGCGCGGCGCTCACGGCTCCGTGTGCTCGAGGAACCCGCGCAGCACCTCGGCGAACTTCTCGGGCGCCTGGGAGTGCACCCAGTGCCCGGCCTCGCGGATCGTCACGCGGTGCGCGCGGGGGAAGAGCCGGCGCATCTGCGGTGCGTGCTCGTCCCTGACGTAGTCGGAGCGCCCGCCGGCGACCCACAGCACCGGGCCCTCGTAGACGGCGTCGCCGGTGTCCGGGAAGCCGCCGATGGCCTCCAGGCTCGTCCGCAGCAGCTCGAGGTTCGGCTCCCAGGAGAAGCCCTCCGGTCCGTGGCGCAGGTTCTGCAGCAGGAAGCTGCGGGTGGTGTCCCACGGGATGGGCTCCTTCAGCGCCGCGTCCGCGTCCGCGCGGCGCTCGAGGGAGCCGAGGTCCACGGCCGCGAGGCTGTCCAGCAGGTGGGCGAACTCGCCCTCCCCGCCCCCGGTGCGCACGGGCGAGATGTCGACCACCACGAGCCGGGAGACGAGCTCCGGGTGGCGCAGGGCGAGCACCATGGCGACCTTCCCGCCGAGGGAGTGCCCGACGACGGCGACCGGGCCCTCCGCGGCGAAGTCCGCCCGGAGGGCCTCGGCCACGGAATCGGCCATCTGGCCGTAGTCGACCCGGTCCGTCCACGCGGAGCGGCCGTGGTTGGGCAGGTCCACGAGCAGGCTCCGGTACTCCGGCTGCAGGTCCTTGGCGGCCCGGGTGAAGTTCTTGCCCCGGCCGAACAGGCCGTGGAGGAAGACGACGCCCTCGCCGTCGTCGCCCACGCGGGTCGTGTGCACGGTGGTCGTCGGGTGCTCAGCCATCCCCCGAGCCTATCGGGGTCCGGCCCCCTGTGCCCGTCCGGCGGACGGCCCGGCCGTGCCCTGGCGGCGCCGTCGTAGACTCGGGGGCGTGACTGCATCGACCCCCACCGACCTGCCCGAGCGCGTCTCGGAGATCTTCGACCCGGCGCAGTGGCGCACCGTCGAGGGCTTCGGGGACCTCCAGGACATCACCTACCACCGCGGTGTGGCCCGCGGCGCCGACGGGGGCGCCGTGCGGGACCTGCCGTGGGTGCGGGTCGCCTTCGACCGGCCCGAGGTCCGCAACGCCTTCCGCCCCTCCACGGTCGACGAGCTCTACCGCGTCCTGGACCACGCCCGCACGAGCTCCGACGTGGGCGCGGTGGTCCTCACCGGCAACGGCCCCTCCCCCAAGGACGGCGGCTGGGCCTTCTGCTCCGGCGGCGACCAGCGCATCCGGGGCCGCGACGGCTACCGCTACGCCGAGGGGGAGACCGCCGAGAGCATCGACCCGGCCCGCGCCGGGCGGCTGCACATCCTCGAGGTGCAGCGGCTGATCCGCACCATGCCCAAGGTCGTCATCGCGGCGGTGCCAGGGTGGGCCGCCGGCGGCGGGCACTCCCTGCACGTGGTCTGCGACCTCACGATCGCCTCGCGCGAGCACGGGATGTTCAAGCAGACCGACGCGACCGTGGGCTCCTTCGACGCCGGCTACGGCTCGGCGCTGCTGGCCCGCCAGGTCGGGCAGAAGTTCGCCCGCGAGATCTTCTTCCTCGCCCGCGAGCACGACGCCGAGGCGATGCACCGGATGGGCGCCGTCAACGCGGTCGTCCCCCACGCCGAGCTCGAGACCACGGCGCTCGAGTGGGCCCGGGACGTCACGGCCCAGTCCCCGCAGGCGGTCCGGATGCTGAAGTTCGCCTTCAACCTGCCCGACGACGGCATGGTCGGCCAGCAGGTCTTCGCCGGCGAGGCCACCCGCCTGGCGTACATGACCGACGAGGCCGTCGAGGGCCGCGACGCCTTCCTCGGCAAGCGGGAGCCCGACTGGTCGGCCTTCCCCTACCACTTCTAGGAGCGGACGTGGACGGACCGGCCGTGCCCGGCGACGCCGTGGTCCTCGACGGCCCCGTGGCCGGGGACCCGCTGCGGCTGCTGCCCGACCTGACCCGGGCGCTGGGGCGGCCGGGGCCCGCCGTCGTCGTGCGCACCTCCGGGTCCACCGGCCGGGCGAAGGCGACCGTGCTGTCCACGGACGCCCTGGCCGCGTCCTCCATGGCCACCGCCCGGCGCACCGGTGCCGTGGGCCAGTGGCTGCTGGCGCTGCCGGCCCACCACGTCGCCGGGCTGCAGGTGCTCGTGCGCTCCCTGTACGCGAGCACGACCCCCGTGGTCCTGGACCCGGCCGCCCGCTTCACCCCCGCGGCCTTCGCCGCGGCGGCCGCGGAGCTGGAGGACCCCGAGCGCCTCACGTCCCTGGTGCCCACGCAGCTGCAGCGGATCCTCGAGCCCGCCTCCGGGGTGCGCGACGGGGACGCCGTGGCCGCGCTGAGGAGCTTCCGGGCGGTCCTGCTCGGCGGCTCGGCCGCCCCGCCCCGGCTGCTCGCCGCCGCGCGGGAGGCCGGCGTGCGGGTCGTGACCACCTACGGGATGTCCGAGACCTGCGGCGGGTGCGTCTACGACGGCCTGCCGCTGGAGGGGGTGCGGGTCCACCTCGAGCGCACCCCCGGCGACGTCCCCGGCGAGGGGCCCGGCGGGGGTCCCGCGCGCGGGACGGGACCGGGGCGGATCTGGCTGGGCGGCGGCGTCGTCGCCGAGGGCTACGCGGACGACCCCGGGCTGACGGCCCGGCACTTCCGCACCGCCGGCGGGGTGCGCTGGTACCGCACCGACGACCTCGGGCAGCTCACCCCCGAGGGCGGGCTGCGGGTCCACGGCCGGGTCGACGACGTCGTGAACACCGGCGGGGTCAAGGTCTCCGCGGGCCTGGTCGCCGCGGTCCTCACGGCCAACCCCGGCGTGCGGCAGGCGCTCGTGCTCGGCGTGCCCGACCCCGAGTGGGGGCAGGCGGTCGGCGCGGTGGTGGAGCCCGCCCCCGGGGCGGACCCCGCCCTGCTGCGCGCCGAGCTCACCGGCGCCGTGCGCGCCGCCCACGGGCCCGCGGCGGTCCCCCGGCGCTGGGCGTGGCCCGCGGAGCTGCCGCTGCTGGCGACCGGCAAGCCCGACCGGGCCGCCGCCGCCCGGCTGCTGGAGGGCCGCGGCTGACCGGTCCCTGCCTCCGCCGGGGCGCGTCCGCCGCGCCGGCGGGTGCGTGAGACAATGACCGGCGGCCCGCCGCTCGGACGGGCCGCGCCCCGTGCGCGTCCCGCCCCGACCGGAGGTAGTTCCGTGGCCACGCCCGCCCAGTGGATCGAGGGGGCCCGGCTGCGGACCCTGCCCATGGCCCTCGCGCCGGTGCTCGCCGGCTCGGCCGCCGCCCAGGCGCTGCACTCCTTCGACCTGCTCCGCGCCCTCCTGGCCCTGCTCGTGGCCCTCCTGCTGCAGGTCGGGGTGAACTACGCCAACGACTACTCCGACGGGATCCGCGGCACCGACGACGACCGCGTCGGCCCCCTGCGGCTCACCGGCTCCGGCGCCGCGCGGCCCCAGCACGTGAAGGCCGCGGCGCTGCTGTGCTTCGGCCTCGCCGCCGTGGCCGGGGCCGTGCTCGTGGTGCTCAGCCGGCAGTGGTGGTTCGTCCCGGTCGGGCTCTCCGCCGTGCTCGCCGCCTGGGGCTACACCGGTGGGCGGATGCCCTACGGCTACCTGGGCCTGGGCGACCTGTTCGTCCTCGTCTACTTCGGCCTCGTCGCCGTGCTCGGCACGACCCTCACCCAGGCGGGGACCCTCAACGCCGAGGCGTGGGTCGCCGCGGCGGCCACGGGACTGATCGCGTGCGCGCTGCTGATGGCCAACAACGTCCGGGACCTGCCCACGGACCGCGAGGCCGGCAAGCGCACCCTCGCCGTGCGGCTGGGCGACCGCAGGGCCCGCGCGGTCTTCGCCGCCGAGATCGCGGTGGCCTTCGCCCTGGTCCTGCTGCTGGTGCCGGCCAACCCCTGGATGCTGCTGGTGCTGCTGCTCGTCCCGGCGGCGGTGCCGCCGGTGGCCACCGTGCTGCGGGCCGGGGACCGGCGCCTGCTCGTGCCGGTGCTCAAGCAGTGCGGGGTGCTCAACGTGGGGTGGGCGCTGCTGTTCCTGCTCGCGGTGCTGCTGCGGCAGTGGGTGTGACCGGGTCCGGTCAGGACTCGCGGCCCTCCTCGCGCAGCCGCCGGTCCACGTAGGCGTCCTCGACCTCCTGGTCCTCCAGCGCCACGCGGTTGCGCGGCCTCGGGGTGCGGGAGATCCAGCCGCGGAACTCGTCGCCGGCCGCGGCGTGCAACCGGGGGAAGAAGAGGTAGGAGACCGCGAAGGAGATCGCCACGGCGGCGATCCCGGAGAGGATCAGGCCCACCCCCAGCCACATGCTCAGCAGGAACACGGCCACGAGCACGGCGAGGCGGAGCAGGGAGTACGTCAGGAAGTGCACCCGCCCAGTCTACCGAGCCCGCCTGGGAGCCCGCGTGGAGCCGGTGCCCAGGCTGCTCCCCTAGGATTGTCGGCATGGGCCGAGCGATCCTCATCATCGGCGCCGCCGCCCTCGCGGTCGGCGTCATCGTCTACTCCCTCATCGAGTGCGCGCGCACCGACAGCGTCGCGATGCGGGGCCTGCGCAAGGGCGGCTGGATCGCCGTGATCCTGCTGCTGCCGCTCGTGGGCGCCCTGCTGTGGCTGTTCCTGGGCCGGCCCAGGGCGGCCCAGGAGACCGGCGGCCCGGCGCGCGCCAAGGGGCCCGACGACGACCCCCAGTTCCTGCGCAACCTCGAGGAGCGCCGCCGCCAGCAGCAGCAGGCGGAGAAGCTGCGCCGCTGGGAGGAGGAGCTGCGCCGCAAGGGCGGCCCGGCCGCCGGCGACGGCTCCGCGCCTCCCCCGGGCGGGCGGAGCCCCGCCCCCGGTGCGCCGGCGGACGGGGGCGGCTCCTCGGCCGCGGACCCCCGGGACTCCGGGGACGGGACCGGCGGCGCCGGGCACGGCGAGGACCGGGACGCCGGCGGCCGCCCTGGCCGCCCGCCGCGCCACGACTGACCCCGCCCCGCAGCGGCACACCGTCCCCACGCGGGGACCGTCGCCGCCCCACGACCGTCCCCGCCCCACGACCGTCCCCGCCCCACGACCGTCCCCGCCGCGGGACACCGCCCTCGTGAGACCCCACGGCGACGACGAGACCCCGTGCTGCACGCGCGGGCGGCACGGGGTCTCGTCGTCGTGATGGGATCTCGCGGGAGGGGCGGGTCGTGCGTCCCGCGGGCGGGTCAGAGGCCCGAGTAGGAGTGCAGGCCCGGGAAGACCGTGTTGACCACCGTGAAGTTGAAGACCACGCACAGGTAGCCGACGATCGACAGCCACGCCGAGCGGCTGCCGGTCCAGCCGCGGGTGGCGCGCGCGTGCATGTAGGCCGCGTAGACGACCCAGATCACGAACGTCCACACCTCCTTGGTGTCCCAGCCCCAGTAGCGGCCCCAGGCCTGCTCGGCCCAGATCGCGCCGGCGGCGAGGGTGAAGGTCCAGAACGCGAAGCCGACCGCGTTGAGCCGGAAGGACAGGTCCTCGAGCGCCCGGGCCGAGGGCACCGTGCGCAGGAACGCCGCGCCGGGCCGCTCCCCGGCCAGCAGGGCCCGCTCGCGCCGGGTCTGCAGCAGCTGCAGCACCGCCATCGCGAAGGTGAGGGTGAACACCCCGGAGGCGGCCACGGCGATGGACACGTGGATCACGAGCCACCAGGACTGCAGGGCCGGCTGCAGCGGGCCGACCGGGGTCGGGAAGCCGATGGTCGCCGCGCACAGCATGATGATCACGAGGCCGGTGACGAGGGTGCCGACGAAGCGCAGGTCGCGGCGCACCAGCGCCACGAGGTACACGCCGGCGACCACGAGGGCGCCGGTGGTGCAGAACTCGTACATGTTGCCCCACGGCACGCGCCCGGCCGCGACGGCCCGGGCGAGGACCGCGGCGGCGTGCACCACGAAGGCGAGGGCCATCACGGCCACGGCCACCCGGGCGGCGGGGCGGCGGCCGCCGGTGTAGCGCATCTCGTCATCGGCGACCTCGCCGGCCAGCGCGGCGCGCTCCGTCCCGCGGCCGGCGGCGGGGGGCGCGCCGGCACCCACGAGGGCCGGCTCGCGGTCCCGGGCCTGCCGGGCCCCGAGGACCCGGGAGTGGGCGGCCATGTCCCACGCGAAGGCCACGAAGCTCACCAGGTAGGTCATGGCGGCCAGGAGCATGAACAGCTGGCTCCAGGTGCCGAGGGTGTCGTTGACGGGCATGGGCCCTATCCTCTCACTCGTTGCCGGGCCGGTCGTCGGCCCGGGTCGTGCGCTGCGGGGCGCCGGCGGCCCGCGGGTCCTCGCCGGCCCAGTGCCCGGTCCACAGCTCCTGCAGGCGCTCGGCCTCGGTGCGGAGGCGGGGGTCCTCCCCGCGCGCCAGCAGCCCGTACTCGAGCACGGTCGCGGCGCGCCCGTCGTCGTCGGTCCCGGCCGTGGCGCGCACCCACACGCGGCGGCGCGCGATGAACATCGACATCAGCAGACCGGTGAACGCGGCCACGAAGGAGACGAACGCGGCGGTCTTGCCCGGGTCGTAGTGGACGTCCAGGCCCACGTAGCGCTTGACGTCGAGGAACTCGACGGCGCCCTTCCCGCCGGGCAGCTCGTGGCGCGGGTTCGCGGCGTCGAGCACGATCGCCCCGTTGGGGTTGTTCATGGCGTTGAGCTCGGTGAGCCCATCGACGTCGAGGACGAACACGTTCTGCGGCTCGCCGGTGTCCAGGCCGAGGTCCCCGTGGTAGGCGGAGAGGATCAGCCGCGGATTGGCGAGGCCGGGGTCCACGGACCGGGGCATCTCGCCCTCCCCGCCGACGGCCGTGGGCAGCAGCAGGCCCACGAAGCCGAGCTGGTCGGGGCGGGCGTCCGGGACCTTGAGCACCATCGAGGAGGTGTAGACCCCGTCGCTGGGGATGGTGACCACGGGGCCCTCGTAGGCGACCTCGCCGTCGCCGTCGGTGACCCGCACGACCGGGGCGTAGCCGTTGCCCACGAGGTAGGCCTTCGTCCCGCCCACGTCGAGCGGCTTGTTGACCTTCAGCACCTCCTCGCGGGGCTCCGCGCCGGGCTCGTCCCGGACGGTGACCTCGGCGGTGAAGTCCAGCGGGGCCCCGTAGTTCTCCGGCACGGCGGTGTCCCGGTTGAACTCCGCGTCGAAGCTGTCCAGGCGGACCGAGAACGGCTCGAGCCAGTCGGCGTCGTAGTTGGTCCCGGGGGTGAAGGAGTCGTAGCCGATGAGGGTGTTCACGAAGGACTCGCCCTCCACCACCACGCGCTGGCCCTTGTAGCCGAACAGGGAGCCCACGGCCACGGAGACGAGCACGCCCAGCAGCGCCAGGTGGAAGACGACGTTGCCGACCTCCTTCCACATCCCGCGCTCGGCGGCCACGGACGGGGCGCCGGAGCCCGCGTCGCGCACGGCGACGCGGTAGCCGCGCCGGCGCAGCAGCCGGGCGGCGTCGGCGACGACCTCGTCGGGCGCCGGCGCGTCCCCGCCGGCGGCCCCGAGGGCCAGCCGCCCGTGCTCGGGCAGCCGCTCGAGCCGGCGCGGGGTGCGCGGGGGCTCGGCCCGCCACGCCCGCCAGTGCTTCGCGGCGCGCGGCAGCACGCACCCGACGAGGGAGACGAACAGCAGGATGTAGACGGCCGAGAACCAGGCCGAGGCGAAGACGTCGAAGAACTGCAGCCGGTCCAGCCACTCCCCCAGGACGGGGCGGGAGTCGATGTAGTCCTGCACGGCCGCCGGGTCCTGGATGCGCTGGGGGAAGATCGAGCCCGGCACCGCCGCGACCGCGAGCAGCAGCAGCAGGAACAGGGCGGTGTTCATCTTCGTCAGCTGGGTCCACGCCCAGCGGGCCGTGCCCAGGGGCCCGAGGGCGGGCAGCTCGGGGTCCCCCCGCCCGGAGGGGCCCGGGGAGGCGGTGGAGGAGCCCGACGACGGGGGCGCTGGGGTGCTCATGCCGGCCTTTCGGTTGTCGGTGCGGGGGGCGCGGGCGCTCAGATCGGCATCACCCAGTCGGTGACGAGCTCGGCCTGCACCCAGGAGACGAAGGCGGTCCAGGCGCCGGTCATCATGAGCAGGCCCACGGCCACGAGCAGCCCGCCGCCGGCGCGCTGCAGGGCCAGGCGGTGCCGGCGGAAGAAGGCGGTGGCGCCCATGCCGCGGCGCAGCGCGAGGGCCAGCAGCAGGAACGGCACGCCGAGGCCGAGGCAGTAGGCGACCGTGAGCACCGCGGCCTTGCCGGTCGAGGCGCCGTCCACGTAGACGAGGGCCTGCACCGCGGCGAAGGTCGGGCCGATGCAGGGCGCCCAGCCGAGGCCGAAGGTGACCCCCAGCAGCGGGGCGCCCCACAGCCCGGGCGGGGGGCGGTGCTCGATCTTGCGGTCGCGCTGGAAGAAGGGGATCCCGCCGAGGAACACGACGCCCATCACCAGCACGAGGGCGCCGAGGACCACGGTCAGCCACCCCTGGCCCAGGAACCAGGCGTAGGCGCCCAGCTGGGCCAGCAGCACCGACATCAGCAGGAACACGGCCGAGAAGCCGAGGACGAACAGGCTGATCCCCGCGAGCACCCGCCCGCGGCGCTGCTCGCGCAGGTCCGCGCCGGTGAGCCCGGTGACGTAGCCGAGGTAGCCGGGCACGAGCGGGAGCACGCACGGGGAGGCGAAGGAGACCAGCCCCGCCAGCAGCGCCACGGGCAGCGCGGCGAGCAGGGACCCGTCGAGCACGATCTCGGCGAAGGGGTTGCCGCCGCTCATGCCGACGCGGCCACCGTGTCCTCGAGGAGCGTCCCGAGCACGGAGGGGTCGGCGATGCCGAGGATGCGGGCGGCGACCCGGCCCTCGGCGTCGAGCACGAGGGTCGTGGGCACCGCCTGCGGGGGCACGTACTCGCTCAGGGCCAGGAGCACGCCACCGTCCTTGTCCCGCACCGAGGGGTAGGGGATCTCGAAGGTGCGCTCGAAGGCCTCGGCGGTGGCCCGCTCGTCGCGCAGGTTCACCCCGTAGAACGCGACCCGGCCCTCGTAGCGCTCGGCGAACTCCTTGAGGTCCGGGGCCTCGACCCGGCAGGGGGCGCACCCGGCGTACCAGAAGTTCAGCAGCGCCGGCTTCCCGCGCAGGTCCTCGGCGCTGACCGTGGTGCCGTCGAAGAGCTCCCCGGTGAACTGCACGGGCTCCCCGCGCTCGCCGGCCGGGTACTCGGTCACGGAGCCGTCCCCGGCGATGTAGCCCTTCTGGTCCCCCGAGTTGGCCTGCTCGGCCAGGGAGTCCTCCTCGGCGCAGCCGGCGAGGGCGAGCCCGAGCACGCCCGCGGCGGCCAGGGACAGCACGCTGCGGCGCGACGGGCGGGCGGAGGAGTACGGGGAGGGCACGAGGAGATCACCTGGGAGGTCAAGGGGACGGACGACGGCGGGGCCCGGCCATTATGAACCGGGAAGCTGGTTGACCCCTGGGTAGTAGCGGGCGGCGGGCTCGCTGTAGCTCACCCGGGGCGGGCGCCCGGCGTCGAGGTCCTCGAAGACGAGCGAGGTCAGGGACGCGAGGTTGCACTGGCGCCGCCGCGGGTCGTGCGGCAGGGGCCGGCCCTCGGCGGCGAGGCGGGTCAGCCAGATGGGCAGCTGGTGGGAGACGAGCACGGCCTCGGCCCCGTCCCCGCCGGCGGCCACCGCCGCGCGACCGGCGTCGAGCACGGCCTCCGCCATGCGCGCGACCTGCCGCCGGTAGGGCTCGCCCCACGAGGGGCGCAGGGGGTTGAGCAGGTGCGGCCAGTGCCGGGGGCGCAGCAGCTGCGCGGCGTCCACGTGCAGGCCCTCGAAGTGGTTGTGCGCCTCGATGATCCGCTCGTCCGGGTGCACGGCCAGCCCGAGCTCCCGGGCGACGGGCTCGGCGGTCTCCCGGGCCCGCTGCAGCGGCGAGGAGACGAGGTGGACGATCCGCGCGCCGTCCCGCACCCGCCCGGCGAGCTCGTCCGCCGCCGCCTCGGCCATGCGGGCGCCCAGCTCGGTGAGGCCGTAGCCGGACATCCGCCCGTAGACGATGCGGTCGGGGTTGCGCACCTGGCCGTGGCGCAGCAGGTGGACGGTCGTGGAGGGCATGGCCCCCATGATCCCAGACGGGCGGGGCGGGCCCAAAAGCGGGCCGGCTCAGCCCGCGAGGCGCTCGCGCAGCAGCCGGGTCAGGCGCCGCTCGTCGATCTGCCAGAAGTCGCGGGGGACGCCGTCGACGAGCACCACGGGGATCTCCTCGGCGTGGCGGCGGGCGAGCTCGGGGTCCTGGTCGACGTCGAGCTCCGTCCACCCCAGGCCCAGGTCCCCGGTGACGCGGGCCACGGCCGCGCGGGCGGCCTCGCACAGGTGGCAGCCGGGGCGGGTCAGCAGGGTCACGGCGGGGCCGGCGGGAAGCGTGCTCATGGGCCCATGCTACGGCCGGGCACGCACCGGGGCCGCCGTCCTCGGGGAGGAGGTCGGCGGCCCCGGTGCTGCGCTCAGCGCGCGGTCACTTCTTGTTGCGGCGCTGGTGGCGGGTCTTGCGCAGCAGCTTGCGGTGCTTCTTCTTGGACATCCGCTTGCGGCGCTTCTTGATCACTGAACCCATAGGGATCCCTCGCATCTCGGTGTGTCGGTGGTGGCCCGGCCGCTGACGCGCGGCGAGCGGGGCCGGTGCCGGCCCCGGGAGGGGGCACGGCAGATGTTCAGGGAACACCCTACCGTCTCGAGCCCGCCGGACGGCAACCGGCGGCCCGGGCGGCGGGGCGGGCCCCGGTGTCCGGGCGGCTCAGGCGATGCGCGGGACGTCGCGCTGGTCCGGCCCGCCGGCCGGGTCCTCCTGCCCGGGGGCGGGCTCGAAGGCGTCCTCGGGCAGGGCGGTCGGCAGCTCGGTCGGGGCGTCCGGGGCCGGGCCCGGGGTGCGCTGCTCCTGGTCCGGGTCCACCCCGGCCTCCTGGTACTGGTACTCGACGTGCTCGGCGACGAGCCGGGCGGCGAGCGTGCGGTCCCCGGCCTCGAGGGCCGAGTAGATCGCCCGGTGCTCGGCGCGCAGCCGCTCGGAGGTCGCGCTCCACAGCGGGACGTGGCCCACGAGCGCCATCGTGTACTCGTAGATGGAGTCGCGCAGCGAGGACATCAGCGCGGAGACCACCGAGTTGCCGGCGGTCTTGCACAGGGCGATGTGGAAGCTGACCTCCAGGTGGTGGAACTCCTTGAGGGAGAGGTCCTCCCGGGCCATCTGCTCGAGCAGCCCGCGCAGCTCGGCCATCGCCGGGTGCTGCGGGTCGGCGCGCTCCAGCGCCCAGGTCTCGAGCAGCACCCGCGTCTGGACGATGTCGCGCAGCGGGTAGTCGGAGGTCGCCATGTGCAGCTGCAGGGCCGGGCCGGCGGAGGCCGCGGGCTCGCGCACGAGCATGGGCAGGATCGACTTGCGCGGCCCGTCGAAGAGCCGCACGATGCCCTGCGCCTCCAGCGTCTTCAGCGCCTCGCGCATGGTCGCGCGGGAGACGCGGTGGATCGCGGCGAGGTCGCGGTCCGACGGCAGTTGCTGCCCCAGCACGAGGTTGCCGTCGAACAGCTCGTTCTCCAGCCACTGCAGGACCTGTCGATGCGTTGCCATAGTCTCCAGGGTAGGACCTCGGGGACGGGTCGGGGAACCTCCGCCGCGCCGTCCGTGTGGCGGGTGCGCCTCCGCCCCCGCCGCGGCGGGGGCGGAGGCGGTGCGGGCACGGGGCCCGCGGGGATCAGATCAGGCCCTGGGCCACCATGGCCCCGGCGACCTTCATGAACCCGGCGATGTTGGCGCCGGCCACGTAGTTGCCCGGCATGCCGTAGTCCTCGGCCGTCTCGGCGCAGCTGTCGTGGATCGAGCGCATGATCTGCTCGAGCCGCTCCTCGGTGTACTCGAAGGTCCACGAGTCGCGCGACGCGTTCTGCTGCATCTCGAGCGCGGAGGTCGCCACGCCGCCGGCGTTGGCCGCCTTGCCCGGGCCGAAGAGCACGTCCGCCTCGCGGAACAGCCGGATCGCCTCGCCGGTGGAGGGCATGTTCGCGCCCTCGGCCACGGCCAGCACGCCGTGGCCCACGAGCTTCTTGGCGTGGGAGCCGTCCAGCTCGTTCTGGGTGGCGCACGGCAGCGCGACCGTGCCGGGGACGTCCCACACGGAGCCCTTGGCGATGAAGCGGGCCCGGCCGCCGCGGCGCTCGGCGTACTCGGCGATGCGGCCGCGCTCGACCTCCTTGATCTCGCGCAGCAGGTCCAGCTCGATGCCGTCGGGGTCGACCACGTAGCCGCTGGAGTCGGAGGCGGTGACCACGGTCGCGCCGAGGGCCTGGGCCCGGGCGATCGCGTAGATGGCCACGTTGCCGGAGCCCGAGACGAGCACGGTCTGGCCGTCGAAGGACTGCCCGCGGGTGCGCAGCATCTCCTCGGCGAACATCACGGTGCCGAAGCCCGTGGCCTCGGTGCGCACCAGCGACCCGCCCCAGGTCAGCCCCTTGCCGGTGAGGACCCCGGACTCGTAGCGGTTGGTGATGCGCTTGTACTGCCCGAAGAGGTAGCCGATCTCGCGCCCGCCCACGCCGATGTCACCGGCGGGGACGTCCGTGTACTCGCCGATGTGGCGGTAGAGCTCGGTCATGAAGGACTGGCAGAAGCGCATGATCTCGGCGTCGGAGCGCCCGCTCGGGTTGAAGTCCGACCCGCCCTTGCCGCCGCCGATGGGCATGCCGGTCAGGGCGTTCTTGAAGATCTGCTCGAAGCCCAGGAACTTCACGATCCCCAGGTAGACCGAGGGGTGGAAGCGCAGCCCGCCCTTGTAGGGGCCCAGGGCCGAGTTGAACTCGACGCGGAAGCCGCGGTTGATGTGGACGTTGCCCTGGTCGTCGGTCCACGGCACCCGGAAGATGATCTGGCGCTCGGGCTCGCAGACGCGCTCGAGCACGGCGGCGTCGAGCAGCTCGGGGTGGCGGGCGACGACGGGGCCGAGGGACTCGAAGACCTCGTCCACCGCCTGGTGGAACTCGTCTTCTCCGGGGTTGCGGGCGAGTACCGCCTGGCGGATCGGGATCAGGTCCTCGTGCATGGTGCTCCTCGTTCGGGTGTTCGGTCGGGCCGGTCACCTCCGCGCGTGCTTGCCGCGGCGGCGCAGGCCGGTCAGGGTGGAGAGCAGTCCCCCCGCGCCCCGGCCGGGGCGGACGGGTGCCGCCGCGGCCGGCAGCTCGGGGCCGGGCTCCGGGGCGGCCGCGGGTCCGGCCGCCGCGGGGACGGCGGGCGCCGCGGACTCCGGGGCGAAGGGCGCCACCGGCTCCGCGGGCACGGTCTCCGGGGGCACCGGCACGGTCCCGGTCCCCGGGTCCGGTCCGGCCCCGGGGGCCGTCCCGGTCCCCGCCGGGGTCCCGGTGGTCTCCGGGCTCGGCCGGGCCGCGCGCTCCACGCCGTCGGTCCCCGGGGTCCGCGGCCGGTCGGCCTGGCCCCCCACGACGTCCTGGACCCACTCGGTGACCACGGTCAGCGGCCCGGGCTCCACGGCGTAGAGACGCCGCTGGCCCTGCGCCTCCATGGACACCATACCGGCCTCGCGGAGGATCTTCAGATGCTTGGAGACGGTCGGCTGGGCGACCCCGAGCTCGGCGACGAGCTCCCCCACGGGTCGTTCGCCGTCCTTGAGCGCGGTGAGGATCGCCCGACGGGTCTTGTCGGCGATCACCGCGAACACGTCGGTGCTGCCCATACGATCACTGCCCATCCGATCACTGTAGACGCGGTGCGCGCCGGGTCCCCGCAGCGGCGCGGCTCCCTCCCCCGAGGCCCGGGGCCCGGGCGCTCAGTCGAACCAGGGGTCCAGGCCCCAGGTCGGGAAGACCTCCTTGCGGGTGGCCATGACGGTCCGGTCCGTCTCGTCGTTGGGGTCGAAACCGACCTCCCAGGACCGCCACCACAGGTCGACGTCGTCGCCCATCGTCCGGGGCGCCTCCACCCCGTAGGTCGCGAGCACGTGCTCCCGCCACGGCTGGGGCACGGCGGCGCCGACGGCCACCGGGTGCCCGGCGACGATCCCCACGAGGTGGGTCCAGGAGCGCGGGACCACGTCGTGGCAGTTGTAGCCGCCCCCGCCCGTGGCCAGCCAGCGGCCCTCGCACAGCTCGTCGGCGAGGCCCGCCAGGGACAGGGCCGCCTGCCGCTGCCCGTCGACGCTGACCCGCAGGTGGCTCAGCTCGTCGGCGAAGTGGGAGTCGCAGCCGTGCTGGGTGACGAGCACCTCGGGGCGGAACTGCCGCAGCAGCGGGGGGACCACGGCGTCGAAGGCCCGCAGCCACATGGCGTCGTCGGCCCGGGAGGGCAGGGCCACATTGACCGCGGTGCCCTCGGCCTCGCCACGTCCCGTCTCGTTGGCGAAGCCCGTGCCGGGGAAGAGGGTCATCCCCGTCTCGTGCAGGGAGATCGTCATCACCCGCGGGTCGTCGTAGAAGATCGACTGCGTCCCGTCCCCGTGGTGGCCGTCGACGTCGACGTAGGCGACCCGCCGCACCCCCTGGTCGAGCAGGTGCCGGACCGCGACGGCGCAGTCGTTGTAGATGCAGAAGCCGCTGGCCCGGTCGGCGTGGGCGTGGTGCATCCCGCCGCCGAAGTTCACCGCGCGCACGGCCTCCCCGGAGAGGATCGCGGCGGCGCCCTGGTAGCTGCCGCCGACCAGCCGGGCGCTGGCCTCGTGGGCGCGCGGGTAGGCGGGGGTGTCCTCCGTGCCGAGCCCGCTGCCGGGGCGCTCGGCGGTGGGGTCGGCACTGACGGCGCGCACGGCGTCGACGTAGGACTGCGGGTGGACGAGGTTGAGGACCGCGTCCGGGACCACCTCGGGGGCCTCGACGACGACGTTGTCCCGCCGGTCCAGCCCGAACTGCTGGACCAGGCGGTAGGTGACGTCCAGGCGCGAGGGGTGCATGGGGTGGTGGTCGCCGAAGTTGTACTCGAGCAGGGCCGGGTCCCAGTACAGTCGGGTGGGCCGGGAGCCACCGGTTGTCGCAGAGGTCACACGGCCATTAGACCACTTCCGGGCCCGGGAGCCCGGGCCGGGCCGGCCGCGCCGGGACCGTGTGACACCCTGCGGCCCGGGGCGGCAGTGGGATACTGTCAGCGGTCGCGGCACCCGCCGCCCCCGTCCCCGGCCGCGGGACGGCCCGCCGGCCAGGGAGGAGGCAGGGGCGTTGACCCTCTCGCAGCACCGCCCCTGGATGCCGCCCGGCGAGCGCGGGCGCTTCTGGCCGCTGACCGCGCTGCGCGACCTCGTCGACCGGATCGCGGCCGGCTCCCCCGCCCGTCTCGCGGTCTTCTCCTTCGCCGTGGTCGTCACCGCCTTCACCCTGCTCCTGCTGCTGCCGGTGGCCTCGGCACCGGGGGTCTCGACCACGCTCGAGGACGCGGCGTTCACCGCGACCTCGGCGGTGACGGTCACGGGGCTGACCTCGGTGTCCACCGCCGCGAACTGGTCCTTCTTCGGCCACGTGGTGATCGTCGTGGCGATGCAGATCGGCGGTCTCGGCACGCTGACCATGACCTCGATCCTGGCGCTGGCGATCGGGCGGAAGCTGGGACTGAAGTCGCGGCTGATCACGCAGGAGGCGCTGAACATCGGGCGGCTGGGCGAGGTCGGCTCGCTGCTGCAGATCATCGTGGTGATGTCCGTGACGATCGAGGCGGTGCTGGCCGCGGTGCTCACCGTGGGCTTCCTCGCGGCCGGGGAGCCGCTTCCGACCGCCCTGTGGCACGGGGTCTTCTACGCCGTCTCGGCGTACAACAACGGCGGCTTCACCCCGCACACGGACGGGCTCGTCCCCTACGACGACGCCCCGCTGATCCTGTTCCCCATCGCCCTGGGCGTGTTCCTGGGCTCGCTGGGCTTCCCCGTGGTGCTCGTGCTGCGCCAGGCGGGGCTGCGCTTCTCCCGCTGGAACCTCAACACCAAGCTCACGCTCGTAACGACCACGGTGCTGCTGGTCGTGGGCTGGGCGCTGTTCCTGGCCTTCGAGTGGGCCAACCCGCGCACGATCCGGGACATGGACGGCAGCCAGAAGGTCTTCGAGGGCTTCTTCCACTCCGTGATGGTGCGCTCGGGCGGGTTCAACCTCGTGGACATGAACGAGCTCGAGCCGGTGACGCTGCTGATGACCGACGCGCTGATGTTCGCCGGCGGCGGCCCCGCGTCCGTGGCGGGCGGGATCAAGGTGACGACGCTGGCCGTGGTGTTCCTCGCGATCCTCGCCGAGGCCCGCGGCGACCGCTCCGTGATCGCGTTCTACCGCACCATCCCCGAGGACGCGCTGCGGATCGCGATCTCGGTGATCATGATGGGGGCGACCGTGGTGCTCGTGGCCTCGGGGCTGCTGCTCTCGCTCACCGACGCCCCGCTGGACCGGGTGCTGTTCGAGGTGATCTCCGCCTACGCCACGTGCGGGCTGAGCGTGGGGCTGTCCGGGGAGCTGCCGCCGGCGGGCAAGTACGTGCTCGTGGCGACCATGCTCATCGGGCGCATCGGCACCACCACGGTCGCCGCGGCCCTCGCGCTGCGCTCCCGCCGCCGGCTGTACAACTACCCCGAGGAAAGGCCCATCATTGGCTGACCGTCCCGCCCACAACGTCCCGGTCATGGTGATCGGGCTCGGCCGCTTCGGCACCGCCACGGCCCTGCAGCTGGCCCGGCAGGGCCGCGAGGTGCTCGGCGTGGAGCGCGATGCGCAGCTCGTGCAGAAGCTCTCCGGCCAGCTCACCCACGTGGTCGAGGCCGAGGCCACCGACATTGACGCCCTGCGCCAGCTGGGGGCCGCCGAGTTCAGCGCCGCCGTGGTGGGGGTGGGCACCTCCATCGAGTCGAGCGTGCTGATCACCGCGAACCTGGTGGACCTGGGGGTGAGCCGGATCTGGGCGAAGGCGATCACCCCGGCCCACGGCAAGATCCTCTCCCGGATCGGCGCCCACCACGTGATCTTCCCGGAGGCCGACGCCGGGCGGCGCACCGCGCACCTGGTCTCGGGGCGGCTGCTGGACTACATCGAGTTCGACGACGACTTCGCGATCGTCAAGATGCACCCGCCGCGGGAGGTGCAGGGCTTCACCCTCGGGGAGTCCCACGTGCGCTCGAAGTACGGGGTGACGATCGTGGGCGTGAAGTCCCCGGGCGAGGACTTCACCTACGCCCGCCCGGAGACGAAGGTCACCTCGCGGGACCTGCTGATCGTCTCGGGCCACACGGACCTGCTGGAGCGCTTCGCGGCCCGGCCCTGAGGTCCCTGCGGGGGTCGGTGCGGACACCGTGCCGGCGCAGGGCCGCCCGCGTCCGGGTCCCGGCGCTCACCCGCCGCTGAGCTCCCGGGTCAGCTCCGCGGAGCGCTCGGCCGAGGCCCGGGCGGCCCGGGCGACGAGCTCCTCGAAGCCGTTGTCCTGGAAGGTGCGGATCGCGCGGTCGGTGGTGCCCTTGGGGCTGGTGACGGCCCGGCGCAGCGCGGCGGGGTCGGCCTCGGCCGGGCGCAGCAGCTCCCCGGCCCCGGAGACGGTCTCGCGGGCGAGCACGCGGGCGGTCTCCGCCGGCAGGCCCATCCGCTCCCCCGCCTGCTGGAGCGCCTCGGCGAGCAGGAACACGTAGGCGGGCCCGGAGCCGGAGACGCCCGTGACGGCGTCGACCTGCTCCTCGGGGACCTCGACGACGGTCCCGACGGCCTCGAGCACCCGGCGCACCGCGGCCGTCTGCTCGGGGGTGGTGGCGGAGCCGGGGGTCACGGAGACGACCCCGCGCCGCACGCTCGAAGGCGTGTTGGGCATGGTCCGCACGACCGGCTGCCCCTCGGGCAGGGCCCGCTCGAGGGCGCCCACGGAGATGCCGGCGGCGACCGAGGCCACGACCGTGCCGGGGCGCACCGCGGGGGCGATCTCGCGGGCGAGCTCGACGATGCCGACGGGCTTGACGCCCAGCAGCACGACGTCGGCCTCGGCGGCGGCGCGGCGGTTGGCCTCGGGGTCCTCCCCGGTGACGTAGGCGCGCACCCCGGTCTCCTCCTGGAGCCGGCGGGCGCTCCCGGCGGAGCGGACGGTGGCGCGGACCTGCTCGACGGGCACGCCGGAGGCCAGCACCCCCCGCAGGATCGAGCCGTTCATGGAGCCGCAGCCGAGGAAGGCGAGCACGGGGGTCATGGGGTCCTCTCGGGATCGGGGATCGGGTCCTGGGCGCCGGTGCCCGGGCGGGGGTCCTCCGGCGCGGTGGTGTGGCGGCGGGCGAACTCGAGGGACTCGGCCAGCCAGGCCGTGCGCTCCTCGGGGGTCTTCGCCCGGCGGGTGGAGACCTCCACGCCGATGACGCCCTGCCACCGAGTGGCGGCGAGGTGGTGGAGGGACTCGGCGACCGGCTGCACGCCGTGGCCGGGCAGCAGGTGCTCGTCGGCGGTGGTCTCCCCCGAGCCGTCGGTCAGGTGCACGTGCCCCAGCCGGGGGCCGAGCTCCCTGATCGCGGCCAGGGAGTCCATGCGGGCGGTCGCGGCGTGGGAGAAGTCCCACGTCACCCAGTCGTAGTCCTGGCCCAGCGGGCTGTAGTGGGGTGCGTAGACCACCGTGTCGCGGCCGCGGACCCGCCAGGGGTACATGTTCTCGACGGAGATCTTCACCCCGGTGGCCCGGGAGACCACGCGCACGCCCTCCACGAAGTTCGCGGCGTACTTGCGCTGCCACCGGAACGGCGGGTGGACGACCACGACCTCGGCGCCCACCTGCTCGGTGAGGGCCGCGGCCATCTGGATCTTCGTCCACGACTTGCCCCAGACCTGCTGGGTCAGCAGCAGGGTCGGGGCGTGGATCGTGGAGATCGGGAGCTGGTGGCGCTGCACGAGGTCCTGCAGCTGGTGGGTCAGCTGGCTCATCCGCTCGTGGGTGACGAGCACCTCGATGCTGTCGTAGCCCAGCTCCACGGCCGCCTCGAAGGTCTCGGGCACCCCGAGCGGGTACAGCGAGCTCGTGGACAGCGCCACGTGCGCCCGGTAGGGCCCCGCGGCGTCCGCCGGGGCCGAGGGCCCGGCGGACGGGTCCGGGGCCGCGGCCCCGTCCGGGGCGGTCTCCCCGGGCCGCCCGGGGTCGCGGGGGGCGCTCACGCGGCACCGACCAGCTGCTTGGGGTCCACGGTGCGGGTCTCGGCCCCGGTGCTGAGCCGGTCGAGGCGGCGCAGGATCAGCCCCTCGCGCAGGGCCCAGGGGCAGATGTAGAGCTTCTCCACCCCCCAGGCGTCCATCGCGGCCTCGGCGACGACCGAGCCGGCGAGGATCTGGCGGGCCCGGGCGGGCGAGACCCCCGGCAGCTGCGCGCGCTCGGAGACCGTCATCGCCTCCATCCGCCGGCTCCACAGCCGCAGGTCCTCGACGTGCAGGGTGCGCGGGACGTGCAGGCCCATCGCGTACGGGGCCGCCCCGCAGATCCGGGCCAGGGAGCGGAAGGCCTTGGAGGTCCCGACCACGAAGTCCGGCGTCCCGGCGGCGCGCACCCGCTCGACGGCGGGGCCCAGCGTGGTGCGCACGTGCTTGCGCATCGCCTTGACCTCCTTCGGGGTGGCGACGTCCCCGGCCACGAAGGCACGGGTGAGCCGCCCGGCGCCCAGCGGCACGGAGGTCGCGGCCGTGGGCAGGGCGTTGGGCCCGAGGGCCATCTCGAAGGACCCGCCGCCGATGTCGAGGTCGAGGACCGTGCCGGCGCCCCAGCCGAACCAGCGGCGCACGGCGAAGAAGGTGATCGCCGCCTCCTGGTCGCCCGCGAGCTCGGTGAGGGTGACCCCGGAGCGGGACTGGACGTGGTCGAGGACCGCCGCGCCGTTGCCGGCCTCGCGGATCGCGGAGGTCGCGAAGGCCAGCAGGTCCTCGGCGCCGTGCTCGACGGCGAAGTCCCGGGCCTCCACCACGAACGCCGTCAGGGCGTCCCGCCCGGCGTCGGTGATCCGGCCCTGCTCGTCCTGGTGCTGGACGAGCTGCAGCGGCATCTTGTGGGAGGCGTAGGGCTCCGGGCGCGAGCCCGGGTAGACGTCGAGCAGGAGGAGGTGGACCGTGTTCGATCCGACGTCGAGGACTCCGAGCCGCATGCTGTGGTGCTCCTTCGCGTTGCGCCGTCCGGCCCGCGGCCGAACGGTCCTCACTTCCCGGCGCGGGTCGGCTTCCGGGCCGGGGACTTCTTCGCGGTGGAGGACGTGGCCTTCGCCGCCGAGCGCGCCGCCGTCTTCTTGGGCGCCGGACCCTTGGCCCGCTTCTCCGCGAGCAGCTGGCTGGCGCGGGCGGCGGTGATCTGCTCGACCGTCTCCCCGCGCGGGACCGTCACGTTGGTCTCCCCGTCGGTGACGTAGGGGCCGAAGCGGCCGTCCTTGATCACCATGGGCCGCTCCGTGATGGGGTCGGCCCCGAGGTCGGCCAGCGGCGGCTTGGCCGCGCCGCGGCCGCGCTGCTTGGGCTGGGCGTAGATCGCCAGGGCCTCCTCGAGCGTGACCGTGAACAGCTGCTCCTCGGACTGCAGCGACCGGGAGTCCGAGCCCTTCTTGAGGTAGGGGCCGAAGCGGCCGTTCTGGACGGTGATCTCCTCGCCGTCCGGGGCGGTGCCCAGCGAGCGCGGCAGGGAGAGGATCTTCAGGGCGTCCTCGAGGGTGACGTCCTGGAGGGTCATCGAGGAGAGCAGGGAGCCCGTGCGCGGCTTCTGCTTGGCCGGCTTCTTCGGGGGCTTGGGCTTGCCGTTCTTGTAGTACTCGACGGGCTGGGCGGCGAGCTCCTCGGCGGTCGGCTCGGGGATCACCTCGGTGACGTAGGGGCCGTAGCGGCCGTCCTTGGCCACGATCGTGCGCCCGGTGCCCGGATCGGTGCCGAGCTCCCGGCCGTCGGCCTTGCCCACCTCGATGAGCTCCCGCGCCTTCTCGGGGGTGAGCTCGTCGGGGGCGAGGTCCTCGGGGACGTTGGCGCGCACCGGGTCGGTGAGCTCGCCGGTCTCCGGGTCCACGGACCCGGCCTGCTCGAGGTAGGGGCCGAACTTGCCCACGCGCAGGGTGATGTCCTCGGTGACGGGGATCGAGTTCACCGCGCGGGCGTCGATCTCCCCGAGGTCGTCGACGATGGGCTTGAGGCCGTGGTCCTGCTCGCCGGCGCCGAAGTAGAAGCCCTGCAGCCAGCCGGTGGAGTCCTCCTCGCCGCGGGCGATGCGGTCCAGGCCCTCCTCCATCTCCGCGGTGAAGTCGTAGTCCACGTAGTCGGAGAAGTGCTCCTCGAGCAGGCGCACCACGGAGAACGCGGTCCAGGACGGGATCAGCGCGGACCCGCGCACCCGCACGTAGCCGCGGTCCATGATCGTGGAGATCACGGCGGCGTAGGTGGAGGGGCGGCCGATGCCCAGCTCGTCGAGGGTCTTCACGAGCGAGGCCTCGGTGTAGCGCGGCGGCGGGGAGGTCCGGTGGCCGTCCGCGGCGACGCCGTCGGCCTCGAGCCGGTCGCCCTCCGCCATGCGCGGCAGCCGCTTGTCCCCGTCCTTGCTCTCGGCCGGCTCCTCGTCGCGGCCCTCCTCGTAGGCGGCGAGGAAGCCGCGGAAGGTGATGACGGTGCCGGACGCGGAGAACTCGGCGTCGTGCCCGGTGGACGAGGTCGCCCCGAGCCGCACGGTGGCCGTGGAGCCCTTGGCGTCGGCCATCTGGGAGGCGACGGTGCGCTTCCAGATCAGCTCGTAGAGCCGGTAGGCGTCCGCGGAGAGCTCCCCGCGGACCTGGTTCGGCGTCCGGAAGGAGTCCCCGGCGGGGCGCACGGCCTCGTGGGCCTCCTGGGCGTTCTTCGACTTCGAGCTGTACACGCGCGGGGAGCCAGGCACGGAGTCGGAGCCGTAGAGCTCCGCGGCCTGCCGCCGGGCGGCCGAGACCGCCTGGTCGGACAGCGCCACGGAGTCGGTGCGCATGTAGGTGATGTAGCCGTTCTCGTAGAGCTTCTGGGCCACCTGCATGGTGGTGCGCGAGGTGAACCGCAGCTTGCGGGCGGCCTCCTGCTGCAGCGTGGACGTGGTGAACGGCGCGGCCGGGCGGCGGGTGTAGGGCTTGGTCTCCAGCGACCGGACCGCGAACTCGGCGTCCTCGAGCCCGGCGGCCAGCTCCCGGGCGGCCGTCTCGTCCAGGTGCACGAGCTTGCCGGTGGCGCCCTTGAGCACGCCGTCGTCGCCGAAGTCCCGGCCCCCGGCCACCCGCTTGCCGTCCACGGTGGACAGCCGGGCGGCGAAGGCGGCGCCTGCGTCCTCGCCGTCGGTGCGGGCGAAGGTCCCGCTGAGGTCCCAGTAGTCGGCGGGCACGAAGGCCATGCGCTGGCGCTCGCGCTCCACGACCAGGCGCGTGGCCACGGACTGGACGCGGCCCGCGGACAGGCCGGAGGCGATCTTGCGCCACAGCACCGGGGAGATCTCGTAGCCGTAGAGCCGGTCCAGGATGCGGCGGGTCTCCTGCGCGTCGACCAGGTCCTGGTCCAGCTCGCGCAGCTCGCCGAAGGCGCGCTCGATGGCCTCGCGGGTGATCTCCGGGAAGGTCAGCCGGTAGACGGGGACCTTCGGCTTGAGCACCTCGAGCAGGTGCCACGCGATGGCCTCGCCCTCGCGGTCGCCGTCGGTGGCGAGGTAGAGGGCGTCGGCGTCCTTGAGCTTGCGCTTGAGCTCGGTGACCTTCTTCTTCTTGTCCGGGTTGACCACGTAGTAGGGCTCGAAGCCGTGCTCGACGTCCACGGCGAACTTGCCGTAGGGGCCCTTCTTCAGCTCGGCGGGCAGCTCGGAGGGCTGGGGCAGGTCCCGGATGTGCCCCATCGAGGACTCCACCTCGTAGGCGTCACCGAGGTACCCCGCGATGGTCTTGACCTTGGAGGGGGACTCCACGATGAGCAGGCTCTTGCCCGTTCCCGAGCTCTTGGGGGCCTTGGTTGGCACGGTACTCCTTGATGCGGTCCGCTGGCGGCCGCGGCGCTGCTGGACGTCGGTCCGGCGGGCCGGGCGCCCGCCGCTGCGCTCCACCATAACGCGTCGCCGCGGCGGGGCACCGCCCTCGTGCACCGCCGCGGCGGCCCCGGCCCCTGCCCGCCGCGGCGGCGGGGACCCGGGCCGGGGGCCGCACGGTCACACCGGGTAGCGCTCGGGCTCCTCCCCGATCGTGAACTCGCGGCCGGTGGCGGACTCGACGTCGATGACCACGAAGTTGTACTTCAGCGTGGGGGCCCACGGCTTCAGCGGCAGCTCCTCGGCGGCCTCGATCTCGGCGCGGGTCTCGAGCCGGCGGGCCCTGCCGTGGACGACCACCGAGCGCACGACGCTCTCCGGGCTGACCTCGTCGATCTCGAAGGCCACCTGGTCGTTGACCACGAGGCTCGAGAGCTTCGAGCCCTGGGCGGTGCGGAAGTAGAGCTTGTTCTGGTGGGCCACGTAGTTGACGGGGAAGATGTCGACGAGGCCCGCCGCTTCGGTCGCGAGCCGGCCGTAGGGGTGCTTCTCGAGCAGCTCCCACACGGCGGCCTTGTCGAGGGTCCTGACGGGGTGGACGGTTCCATCGGTGCTCATGGTCCCATTCTCCCACCTGCCGGCCCTGCGGCGCGCGCGCTCATCCGCCCACACGGGCCGCGCTCAGCCGGCGGTCCCGTCCTGCGCCGGGACCAGGAAGCCGTCGCGCACGAGGGCGCGGACCTCCTCCGTGAGCCGCTGCGCCTCGTCGCCGGTCCAGCCCAGCAGGCCCGCGAGCGCGGCGAGGACCTGCGCGGTGCTCAGCTCGCCGTCGCAGGCGCCCACGAGGCCGGCGGCCTCGCTCGTGAGCACGACCGTGCGGCGCAGCCCGGCCCCCTGCCGCAGGAGGATCACCCCGGGGTGCTCGGCGCCGGGGCGCTGGTGGCGCTCCTCGGTGACGTCCTCGGGGACCACGAGGTGCGCGCCGGTCCAGTCCCCGGCGCGGTCCTCGAGCCAGTCGGCGCGCCGCTCGGCGGCGGCGAGCACGGGGGCCAGGGGCTGCTGGACGGGGTGCGGGAGGTGCTCGAAGCGGCGCCGGCCCTCCCCCGCGGGACGCTCCGGCCCGGGGCGGCGCAGCCGGACCATGCCGAAGCCGACGGCCTCGACCCCGCGTGCGGCGAAGTCGTCGAGGTAGTCGCGGTAGGCCCGCTCGTAGCCCTCCGGGTCGCGGGACTCGGCGGCGTCGCGCAGCCAGGTCTCGGCGTACTCCTCGGGGGAGACGAGCTCGCGCTGGATCACCCACGCGTCCGTGCCCGGGGCCACCCAGGCCGCGGGCCGCTCGGCCCACCGGTCGGCGGCGGGCGTGCCGTCCCCGGAGCGGGGCACCTCCCAGTTGCCCAGCAGGTGGGCGGTGGCCCCGGGGGCCATCACCTGCGGCAGCGCGCCCACGAGGTCGGCGACGAGGCGGTCCCCGGGCAGGCCGCCGTCGCGGTAGGTCCAGCGCTGCTCCGCGGTCTCGCCGGGCCGGCGAGGGGTGATGACGAACGGGGGGTTGGAGACGACCAGGTCGAAGCGCTCCCCGGCCACGGGCTCGAGCAGCGAGCCCCGGCACAGGTCCACCCGGTCCTCGAGCCGCTCCGGGTCCAGGTCCAGGGCCGCGGCGTTGAGCACGAGGTTGAAGCGGGTGAAGCCCAGGGCCCGGTCGGAGACGTCCGTGGCGGTGACGTGGCGGGCGTGGGCGAGCAGGTGGAAGGTCTGGATGCCGCAGCCGGTGCCGAGGTCCAGGGCGCGGTCCACGGCCCGCCGGTCGGTGGTCTGGGCGAGGGTCAGGGAGGCCTGGCCGATGCCGAGCACGTGATCGCGGCGCAGCACGCCGGGGCGCTGGGAGGCGCCGAGGTCGCTGGCGACCCACAGCTCCGTGCCGTCGTCGGCGGCGTGCGGGCGCAGGTCCACGAGGGCGCGCAGCCCGCCGGGCACGGTCTCGGCCAGCCCCAGCCCCACGAGCTCGGCCGGGCCCAGCGGGGCCAGGGCCTGCGCCAGGGCGGCGGCGGGCGCGGTGCGCCCGAGGAGGAAGAGGACGACGACGGCGGCCAGGCCGCGCCCCGGCGCCGCCTCGTCGGCGAGCACGGGCTCGAGCACGCGCAGCGCGGGCACGGCCTGGTCGCGCTCGAGGGCGGACGTGGCGCCGGGGCCGAGCAGCCGGGCCACCCCGTCGTGGGTGAAGCCGCTGCGCCGCAGGGCGGCGGCCAGCCGGGCGAGCAGGGCGGCGTCGTCGGAGGCGGGGACGCCGGGGACGCGGGCGAAGGCCGGCACGGTCAGTGGCCGAGGCGGAAGAGCCGGCCGGTGACCTTCGTGGGCACGACCTCGACGTACTCGAGCTTCACGGTGTCCAGCCACGGCCGCAGCGGCAGCTCGTCCACGCGGCGGGTCTCCTCCGGGTCGGTGAGCAGCCGGGCGGTGCCGCGCACGATCACCGACCACGCCTCCCCGCCCTGGGCGTGGTCGACCTGCACGGCCACGCGGTCGTGCAGCAGCAGGTGGAGCAGCTTGGTGCCGGGGGCGGTGCGGAAGTAGATCCGCCCGTCGTCGGCCACGAGGTTGATCGGGGTGATCTCGATCTCGTCCCCGTCCATCGTGGCGATCCGCCCGAAGCGCGCGCTCGCGAGGTGGTCCCAGCACTGCTCCTGGGTCAGCTCCGTGACGGGCGGGCGTCCGGCCCGCTGCGCCTTCTCGGGGTTGTGCCCGGAGATGTTCATGGGGTTGCTCATGGCGTCATTCTGGCACGGGGGGCCCGGGCGGGCCCGGGTGCGCGGGGTTTCGTGACCGCCGCCCGCGCGGCGGCGCACCGCGCCCCCGGCGCACCCCGGTCCCGCCCGGCGCGACCGGCCGGGCGCTCCCCTCCCCGACCGGCCGGCCCGCTGACCGGGCGCGCCCCGTCCGCCCCGTGCCGGTGCGCACCCGGTCAGCGCACCCGGCCGGCGCCGTCCCCGGGGACCACGGTGAACGCGGCCGGGCGGCGCAGGCCGGCCGCGGCGAAGGCGCGCTCCACCGCGGCGGCGACCGCCCCGGCCCGCTCCGCCGGGACCAGGGCGATCGCCGAGCCGCCGAAGCCGCCGCCGGTCATCCGCGCCCCCAGGGCCCCGGCCGCCAGGGCGGTGTCCACGGCGAGGTCGAGCTCGGGGCAGGAGACCTCGTAGTCGTCGCGCAGGGAGGCGTGGGAGGCGGTGAGCAGCTCGCCCACGGACCGCACGTCCCCGGCGCGCAGCCGGGCGACCGCCGCGAGCACGCGGCGGTTCTCGGTGCGCACGTGGCGCACCCGCCGGGCGGTCTCCGGGTCGAGGACCCCCAGGTCGGCGTCGTCGGGGACCTCCCGCAGGGAGCCCGCCCCGAGGGCGGCGGCCCCGCGCTCGCAGGCGGCGCGGCGGGCGGCGTAGCCGCCGTCGGCGTGGGAGTGGGCGACCTTCGTGTCGACCACGACCACGGCCAGGCCCTGCTCGGCCAGGGGCAGGGGCACGGACTCGGCGGCGAGGTCGCTGCAGTCGAGGAACAGTGCGGCCCCGGCCCGGCCCAGCAGGGAGGCGGACTGGTCCATGATGCCCGTGGGCGCGCCCACGAACTCGTTCTCGGCCCGCTGGGTCAGCCGGGCCATGGCGGGCCGGTCCAGGCCCAGGCCCAGCAGCTCGTCCAGGGCCACGACCGTGGCGACCTCGACCGCGTGGGACGAGGACAGGCCCGCGCCGACCGGCACGGTCGAGTCGAGCAGCAGCTCGAAGCCGGGGACCTCGACGCCGCCGGAACCCGCGAGCACGTGCACGACCCCGGCCGGGTACGCCCCCCAGCCCGGCACGGCGCCGGGGGCCAGGCCGCCGGCGCGGAAGCGGACCCGGGAGAGCTCCTCCCCCGCGGGGGCCCAGGTGGAGGCCAGGTCGACGACGTCGCCCTCCGGGCCGCCGCCGCGGCGCAGCCGGACGGCCACGAGGGCCGAGCGGTCGATCGCGAAGGGCAGCACGAGCCCGTCGTTGTAGTCGGTGTGCTCCCCGATGAGGTTCACCCGGCCCGGGGCCCGCCACACGCCGTCCGGGGCGTGCCCGAAGACCTCGGCGAAGCGGGCCGCGAGCGCCCCGGCCCGGTCGTGCTCCCGCTGGTCCTGCGCGCTCATCGTGCGGCCTCCCTCAGGCGTGCGGCGGTCTGCTCGGCGGGCACGTCGTTGACGAACGCGCCCATGGCGGCCTCGGAGCCGGCCAGGAACTTCAGCTTGTCCTCCGACCGGCGGGGACTGGTCAGCTGCAGGTGCAGCCAGCCCGCCTCCCGGTCGGCGGCCGTGACCGGGGTCTGGTGCCAGGCGGCGATGTAGGGGGTGGGGGTGGTGTAGAGCCGGTCCACCCGCTGCACCAGATCGCGGTGGAGCACCGCCAGCTCGTCCCGCTCGGCCCCGGTGAGCCCCGCCAGGTCCGGGACCTGGCGGTGCGGGACCAGGTGGACCTCCAGGGGCCAGCGCGCGGCGTAGGGGACGTAGGCGGAGAAGTGCTCGCCCGCCAGCACCATGCGGTCCCCGGCGGCGGTCTCGTCGGCGAGGACCTCGCCCATCAGGGCCCGTCCCGTCTCCTGCAGGTGCGCTCTCGAGCGGGCCGCGAGCCGGGCGGCGTGCGGGGCCGGGTAGGGGTAGGCGTAGATCTGCCCGTGCGGGTGGTGCAGCGTCACCCCGATCTGCTCCCCGCGGTTCTCGAAGGGGAACACGTGGCGGATCCCCGCCATCGCGGACAGGGCCTCGGTGCGCTGGGCCCAGGCCTCCACCACGGTGCGGGCCCGCTCGAGGGGCAGAGAGGCGAAGGAGCCGCGGTGCTCGGGGGTGAACACCACCACCTCGCAGCGCCCGTACGCGGGGGACGGTGCGCCCCACAGCCTCCGCTCCGCCGCCGGTCCGGGTGCCGGGAGCTCCCCGAGCTCGGGGCCCAGGGAGGGGAAGCGGTTCTCGAAGACGACGACGTCGAAGTCCTCGGCGGGGATCTCGGACTCCCGGCCGCCCGCGGACGGGCACAGCGGGCACTGGTCGGCCGGGGGCAGGTAGGTGCGGGTCTGGCGGTGGGCGGCCACGGCCACCCACTCCCCCGTGAGGCGGTCGAAGCGCACCTCCCCGTGCCCCGAGCGGGGATCGAGGGGGCGCGGATCGCTCACCCGCTCGACCGGCGCGGCACCGCGGTCGGAGAAGAACACGGCCTCCCGCCCGTCGGCCAGGTGGTGGGTGCGGTGCGCGGGCACGGGCGTGGTCACGCGTTCGGCGGGGGCGGGAGGGGTCATCGGACGGGCTCCAGTCGCAGATCGGAGATGCATTGGCTCAAGGCGTCGCGGGCCGTGCCGTCGAGCCCGTCATCGGTCACGACGGTGTCGATCTCGTCCAGTCCGGCGATGCGGTAGAGGCCGGCCAGGCCCCACTTGGTGGAGTCGGCCAGCACCACGCTGCGGTCGCAACGCTCCAGGAAGAGGCGGTTGACCTCGGCCTCCATCATGTTCGGGGTGGTCAGCCCGTCCCGTTCGCTGATCCCGTGCACGCCCAGGAAGCACAGGTCCACGTGCAGGGTGCGCAGGGCGGCGGTGGCCAGCGGGCCCACCAGGGCGTCGGAGGGCGTGCGCACCCCGCCGAGGAGCACCACGGTCTGCCCCGGGGCGGGGGCGTCCTGGAGCACGTCGGCGATGCGCGGGGAGTTGGTGACGACGGTGATCCCCGGGACCCCGCGCAGGGCCCGGGCCAGCGCGAACGTCGTGGTCCCCGAGTTCAGCGACACCGACATCCCCGGCTCCACCATGGCTTCTGCGGCGGCGGCGATCGCCGCCTTCTCCGGCAGCTGCAGCTCCGACTTGTGCGCGAACCCCGGCTCGGCCGACGAGGAGCCGGGAGGAAGTCTGGCTCCACCGTGCACCTTCTGCAGCTCCCCGTCCCGGGCCAGCCGGTCCAGGTCCCGCCGCACGGTCATGTCCGAGACCTGCAGCTCCTGGGCCAGGTCGGCCACCCGCACCGCGCCGGCCGCCCGGACACGGTCGAGGATCTCGCGGCGCCGGCGGTCGGGCATCATCTCGGACATTCGGCTCTCCTGACTCGATGACAGGCCTCTGCGGCCACTGGGGAGTGACTGGGACCACAATACGAACATGTCGGTGTTATTTTCAACAGGGTTGATGTTCTCTTCTGTCGCTTCTAGTATGACATGCAACACATCGACCGCCGAGCCGGATCGAGTGCCCGGATCGCCCCCTCCCGATGACCGCCTAGGAGCCGACGTGACTGCTGTGACCCTCGAGCCGACGATCGTCCTCGACCCGACCGGACCGTGCCGCGTGCACCTGAGCGCCGGAGGCGTGTCGTTGCTGGTCGACCTCTCCGAGTCCCTGCTGCCCTCGGTGGTGCACTGGGGTGCGGCGCTGCCCGGTCTCGACGCAGCCGAGGCCGCCGTGCTGGTGGAGGCAGCGGTGGCCCACCGCACGGCCAACGGGCAGGACCTCCCGATGCGTCCCGACGTGCTGGGCAGTCAGCACACCGGATGGAGCGGGCGGCCGGGACTCGCCGGGGACCGGGACGGCACCGCGTGGACCCCGTTCCTGCGGGTGACGCAGGCCCGCCTGGAGGCGCTGGACGCCCAGGAGGTCCGCACCGACGGCGCCCTGGTGAGCGCCGGCGCGGCCCGCCTGCACGCGGCGGCGGAGGACACCGGCGCGGGTCTGCGCGTGGCGATCGAGCTGGAGCTCACGTCCTCGGGCCTGCTGCGGGCCCGCGCCACGCTGACGAACACCGCCGCCGGGTCCTACCGGGTGCAGGAGCTGGGCCTGATCCTCCCGCTGCCCACCCATGCCCGGGAGATCCTGGACTTCGCCGGGCACTGGGGCAAGGAACGGACCCCGCAACGCCGGGAGCTCACCGTGGGCACGCACCTGCGGGAGGGCCGCAAGGGACGCACCGGCGCCGACGCCGCCCACGTCCTGTCCGTGGGCGCACCGGGCTTCGGCTTCGCCGCCGGCGAGGTCTGGGGCCTGCACACCGGTTTCTCCGGCAACCACCGCACCTGGGCGGAGCGGCTCTACGACGGCCAGCAGGTCGTGGGCGGCTCCGAGCTGCTGCTGCCGGGCGAGGTCTCGCTCGGGCAGGGCGAGAGCTACTCCACCCCGTGGCTGTACGGCGCCTACGGGCGAGGACTCGACGAGCAGGCCGGCCGGTTCCACGACTGGCTGCGGGCCCGTCCCCAGCACCCGGCACGCCCCCGCCCGGTGACGCTGAACGTGTGGGAGGCCGTCTACTTCGACCACCGCCTGGAGAAGCTGATCGCCCTGGCCGACGAGGCGGCCGCCGCCGGCGTGGAGCGCTACGTCCTCGACGACGGGTGGTTCGGCGCCCGCCGCGACGACACCGCCGGCCTGGGCGACTGGGTGGTCTCCCCCGAGGTGTGGCCGGAGGGCCTGTCCCCGCTGATCGACCACGTCAACGACCTCGGCATGGAGTTCGGGCTGTGGTTCGAGCCCGAGATGGTCAACCCCGACTCCGACGTGGCCCGCGCCCACCCCGAGTGGATCATGGGCCCGGGCGGCCGCCTGCCGATCGAGTCCCGCCGCCAGCAGGTGCTCAACCTGGGCATCCCGGAGGCCTACGCGCACGTGCGCGACCAGATGGTGGCGCTGCTGGAGCAGCACCCGATCGCCTACATCAAGTGGGACCACAACCGCGACCTGCTCGAGGCCGGCTCCCACCCCGACGGCCGCCCCGGGGTGCACGCCCAGACCCTGGCCACCTACCGGCTGATGGCCGAGCTCAAGGAGCGGTTCCCGGACCTGGAGATCGAGTCCTGCTCCTCCGGCGGGGCCCGCGTGGACCTCGGAGTCCTGGAGCACACCGACCGGGTGTGGACCTCCGACGACATCGACCCCTTCGAGCGCCAGCAGATGCACCGCTGGACCCAGCAGCTGATCACTCCCGAGCTGATGGGCTCCCACATCGCCTCCGGCGCCTCGCACACCACCGGGCGGATGCACACCCTGCACTTCCGCGCCGGCACCGCCGTGTGGGGCCACCTGGGCATCGAGTGGGACCTCACCGAAGCCACCGAGCAGGAGACGGCCGAGCTCGCCGAGTGGGTGACCTTCCACAAGGACCACCGCCGGCTGCTCCACACGGGCCGCCTGGTCCGCCTGGACGCCTTCGACCCGGCCCTGCAGATCCACGGCGTGGTCAGCACCGACCGCTCCGAGGCCCTCTTCGCCGTCGTCGGCGCCGCCCTGCCCGACGTCGAGCCGGTGGGCCGGTTCCGCCTGCGCGGCCTGGACCCGAAACGCCGCTACCGGGTGCGCGACGTGACCCCCGGGGCCGCCCCGCACGGATTCCGCCGCCCGCCGTGGTGGCCCGGGGACGAGGGCGTGGTCCTGTCCGGCCGGGCCCTGCAGACCGTGGGCGTCCACGCGCCGTGGCTGGCCCCGGACACGCTGCGCATCCTGCGGCTCGAAGCCCAGGACACCACCCAGCTCGCGCCCCAGGATTGAGGTCATCCCATGTCGACCAGCACCCTCCCCCACGGGCGGGAGACGTCCACCGGCTCCGGACCCGCCCGGCGACCGCGTCGCACCGGCCGGCAGGACACCCGGACCGCGATGCTGTTCATCGCCCCGGCGGCCCTGGGCTTCCTCGTCTTCCTCGCCTGGCCCACCCTGCGCGGGATCTGGCTGAGCTTCACCAGCTTCAACCTGCTCACCCCCTCCGAGTTCGTCGGCCTGGCCAACTACCGGCGCCTGGTGCAGGACCCCATCTTCTGGGACTCCCTGCTGGTCACGGTCCAGTACGTCCTGCTCAACATCGGCATCCAGACAGCCCTGGCCCTGCTCATCGCGCTGATGATGCACCACCTGACCCAGTCGACCTTCCTGCGCGGGGTCGTGCTGGCCCCGTACCTGGTCTCCAACGTGGTCGCCGCGATCGTGTGGCTGTGGATCCTCGACACCCAGTTCGGGGTGGCCAACCAGGTCATCTCCTGGATCGGGCTGGACCGGATCGGCTTCCTCTCCGACGAGACCTGGGCCGTCCCCACGATCGCGCTCATCAACGTCTGGCGGCACATGGGCTACACCGCGCTGCTGATCTTCGCCGGCCTGCAGACGCTGCCGCAGTCCGTCTACGAGGCCGCGCGCATCGACGGGGCGAGCGAGGTCCGCACCTTCTTCACCATCACCCTGCCCCTGCTGCGCCCGATCCTGGCGCTGGTGCTGATCATGACCGTGATCGGGTCCTTCCAGGTCTTCGACACCGTCGCCGTGACCACCGCCGGCGGTCCGGCCAACGCCACCAACGTCCTCCAGCTCTACATCTACGACATGGCCTTCGGGCGCTTCCAGTTCGGCTACGCCTCGGCGATGTCCGTCGCCCTGCTCGTGGTCCTGGCCGTCATCACCTTCCTCCAGTTCCGCCTGACCCGCGCCGGGTCCACGGACCTGGCCTGAGCCCGAGGAGCTCCGATGAACCCGACACCCGCTCCCGCCCAGCCCGGAAGCGCCGCCCCCAGCCCCGCCGGTGCCGCAGCCCCGGTGGCCGCGGACCCGCGGGACACCGGCCCCGCCCGCCCGGGCGCCTCCCGCCGGCGGATCACCCCCGGCAGGATCCTCGCCTGGGCCTTCCTGCTCGCCGTCGTGCTGGTGACGCTGTTCCCGTTCTACTGGATGCTGCGCACCGCGCTGTCCACCAACCCCGGGCTGCAGGCCGAGCCCACCTCCTGGCTTCCCCCGGAGTTCACCTGGGGCGCCTTCGAGCGGGTCCTCGGGATGCAGTCCACCGAGGACGCCCTGGCCGAAGGAGGCTCCGGCACGGCCCTGAACTTCTGGCGCTACCTGCTCAACTCCGTGGTGGTGGCCACGCTCATCACCGCCGGCCAGCTGCTGTTCTCGGCCATGGCCGCCTACGCCTTCTCCCGGCTGACGTGGCCCGGCCGGGACAAGGTGTTCGCGCTGTTCCTGGCCGGGCTGATGGTGCCCACCATCTTCACCCTGCTGCCCAACTTCGTGCTCATCAAGGAGCTCGGACTCGTGGACACCATGCTCGGCATCGCCCTGCCGACGATGTTCATGACCCCGTTCGCGGTCTTCTTCCTGCGCCAGTTCTTCATGAACGTCCCGGCCGAGATCGAGGAGGCCGCCCTGCTGGACGGGGTCTCCAAGGTCGGCGTGTTCTTCCGGGTGATCCTGCCGATGTCGGCGGCCCCGATGGCCACCCTGGGCATCCTCACCTACATGACGGCGTGGAACGACTACTTCTGGCCGCTGATGGTCTCCTACACGGACGCCTCGCGGGTTCTCACGGTCGCCCTGGGCGTCTTCCGGGCCCAGTCGCCGCAGACCGGCACCGACTGGGCCGGCCTGATGGCCGCCACCCTCATCGCCGCGCTGCCGATGATGCTGCTCTTCGCAGTCTTCGCCAAGCGCGTCGTCAACTCCATCGGCTTCAGCGGCATCAAGTAGGAGCGCACCATGACACCCACCCCCGCACGAGACCGCCGCCACCGGCCCACCACCGGTGCCCGGGCACGCCTGGCCCTGGCCGCCTCCACCGTCCCGCTGCTGGTCCTCACCGGCTGCGCGAGCGACGCCGGCGCCGAAGCCGCGGCCACCGGGGTCGTCGACTACTGGATGTGGGACACCAACCAGCTGCCCGCCTACCAGAAGTGCGCCGAGATGTTCGAGGCCGAGCACCCCGACCAGGACGTGCGGATCACCCAGATCGGGTGGGGCGACTACTGGACCAAGCTCACCGCCGGGTTCATCGCCGGAACCGGCCCGGACGTGTTCACCAACCACGTCTCCAAGTACCCCCAGTTCGCCGAGCTCGAGGTCCTCGCACCCCTGGAGGAGCACCCCGCCACCGCGGCGCTGGAGCCCGCGGACTACCAGGACGGCCTGGTGGATCTGTGGACCGGCCCGGACGGGCACCAGTACGGCGTGCCCAAGGACTGGGACACCGTCGCGGTGCTCTACAACGAGGAGCTGGTGGCCGAGGCCGGCCTCTCACCCGAGGACCTCGAGGGCTGGCGCTGGAACCCCGAGGACGGCGGCAGCTTCGAAGACCTCGTCGCCCACCTGACCATCGACGAGAACGGCGTGCGCGGCGACGAACCCGGTTTCGACAAGGACCACGTCGCCGTCTACGGCCTCGGCATCTCCGAGGCCGGCGGGAGCACCGCCGGGCAGGGACAGTGGTCGGCCTTCGCCGCCTCCAACGGCTGGCGGGTCACCGACGAGCCGCTGTGGGGTGACCACTACAACGTCGACGACCCCGCCCTGCACGAGACCCTCGACTGGTACTTCGGGCTCACCGACAAGGGCTACATGCCCGCCTACGGACAGTTCAACGCCGCCGAGGGCGTCAACGCCCAGCTGGCCTCGGGATCAGCGGCCATGGTCCTGGACGGGGCCTGGATGATCAGCACCTACGCCGCCATGGACGACATCTCCGTGGGCACCGCCCGCACCCCGGTGGGTCCCGACGGCACCTCGACGTCCATGATGAACGGCCTGGCCGACTCCATCGTCAAGGACACCGACAACCCCGAGGGCGCAGCCCAGTGGGCGGCCTTCCTGGGCTCCGCGCAGTGCCAGCAGGAGGTCGCCCGCGCCGGCGTGGTCTTCCCCGCCCGCCAGGACGCCACCCCCATCGCCGCCGACGCCTACCGGCAGATGGGCATCGACCCCGAACCGTTCATCGCCCCGGTCGAGGAGGGCAGTACCGTCTACTTCCCCGTCACCAAGTTCGGCGCGGACGTCTCGGCCCTGATGACCCCGGCCCTGGAGGACATCTACGCCAACCGGGTACCGGCCTCGACCCTCACCGGGATCAACGACGCCATCAACGTCCTCTTCGAGACCGACGAGACCGAGGGCTCCTGACCCCGCACCGGACCCGGGGCACGTCCCGGGCCCCGGCACCCTCCCCGGTGCCGGCCCACCGCCACCACCTGCAGCCAGCCCGAGAGGAAACACCCACCATGTCCGCCGTGCGCTACGCCAACGTCACCTGCCAGTACCCCGGGGCCGAGCGCCCCTCGGTCACCGAGCTGAACCTCGAGGTCGCCGACGGGGAGTTCCTCGTGCTCGTCGGCCCGTCCGGGTGCGGGAAGTCCACCACCCTGCGGATGCTGGCCGGGCTGGAGGAGGTCACCGACGGGCAGATCTTCATCGGCGACCGCGACGTCACCGACGTCCCCTCCCGGGACCGCGACATCGCCATGGTCTTCCAGAACTACGCCCTCTACCCCCACATGAGCGTGGCCGAGAACATGGGCTTCGCCCTGAAGATCGCCAAGGTCCCCGCGGCCGAGCGCCGGGCGAGGGTGGAGGAGGCGGCCAAGATCCTGGACCTGACCGACTACCTCGACCGCAAGCCCAAGGCCCTCTCCGGCGGGCAGCGCCAGCGGGTGGCCATGGGCCGGGCCATCGTGCGCTCCCCCCAGGTGTTCCTGATGGACGAGCCGCTGTCCAACCTCGACGCGAAGCTGCGGGTGCAGACCCGCACCCAGATCGCCTCCCTGACCCGCCGGCTGGGAGTGACCACCGTCTACGTCACCCACGACCAGGTCGAGGCGATGACCATGGGCGACCGGGTCGCGGTCCTCAAGGACGGGGTGCTCATGCAGGTCGACACCCCCCGGGCGCTCTACGACCGCCCGGCCACGGAGTTCGTGGCCGGGTTCATCGGCTCCCCGGCGATGAACCTCTTCCGCGTGCCCGTCACCGAGGCCGGGGCCCAGCTGGGCACGGTGCGGGTCCCGCTGAGCCCCGCCCAGCGCTCCGCCCTGCGGGGGCCCCAGGTCACGGTCGGGATCCGCCCCGAGGACCTCGCCCCGGCCGGCGAGGGCACCGGGCTGCCGATCGTGGCCGACGTCGTCGAGGAGCTCGGCGCCGACGCCTTCGTCTACGGCCACCTCGCCCCGGTCACCGCGGCGAACACCGTGGTGCCCGTCGACGCCACCACAGGCGCCGCCGACGACCCGACCACCCACGAGTTCGTCGTGCGCGTGGAGGGCCGCACCCCGCCGCAGGCCGGGTCCACGGTCTGGGTGGCCCCCGATCTGGAGCACGTCCACCTCTTCGACACCACCTCCGGGACCCGCCTCCCCGACTGACCTGCAGGGCGCCGCCGCCCGCACGAGCCCACCCGACCCGACCCGGAGCACCCAGGCCCATGCACCCCAGCACCACCGCCCTCCACGCCGACCCCTGGTGGTTCACGCATCCCGACGGATCCCGCGGGTCGCTCCCCCCGCGGGCGCACCTCGATTCCGACCGGCCGGAGCTCTCCCTGGCCGGGGAGTGGGACTTCCGCTGGTTCCCCTCGGCGGCCGACGCCGTCGCGGACTGTCCCGACCCGACGGCGCCGGAGGCCGGCTGGCCGCACACGCTCCCCGTGCCCGGGCACTGGGTGCTCGAGCACCTCGACGGCGACCGCCGCTTCGGCACCCCCTGGTACACCAACGTCGTCTACCCCTTCCCCGTGGACCCGCCGCACGTGCCGGACGCCAACCCGACCGCCGACCACCGGACCACCTTCGACCTGGGCGAGCTCACGGACGACCGGGCCGGCCCGGGACTGCGCGCCGTGCTGCTGCGCTTCGAAGGGGTCGAGTCCGCCTTCCGGGTGTGGGTGAACGGGCGGTGGGCCGGGCAGGCGATGGGCTCCCGGCTCACCCACGAGTTCGACATCACCGGCCTCGTCCACGCAGGGGAGAACACCGTGGTGGTGCGGGTCCACCAGTTCAGCGCCGGCTCCTACCTCGAGGACCAGGATCAGTGGTGGCTGCCCGGGATCTTCCGCGACGTCCGGGTGATCGGCGAGCCGCACGGCGGGGTCGACGACGTCCACCTCACCGCCGACCGCGACCCCGCCACCGGCGGAGGAGTCCTCACCTGCCGCATCACGGCCCCGGCCGCGGCGTTCCCCGTCCGGGTGGACCTGCCCGCGCTCGGCTTCTCCGCCGTCGTGGACGGCCCGGAGACGGTCGAACTGCGCGTCGGGACGGTGCGCGCCTGGACCGCCGAGGACCCGCACCTCTACGACGTGCACCTGCACGCCCGGGGGCAGACGGTGACCCACCGCGCCGGGTTCCGCCGCGTGGCGATCTCCGCCGAGGGCGTTCTGCGGATCGACGGCGCCCCGGTGCGCTTCCGCGGCGTCAACCGGCACGAGTTCCACCCGCACCGAGGCCGCGCCGTGGACGCCGGCTCCACCCGCGACGGGTACCGCCGCATGCAGGAGCACCACATCAACGCGGTCCGCACCAGCCACTACCCCCCGGCCCACCACGCCCTCGACCTCGCCGACGAGATGGGGCTGTGGGTCATGCTCGAGGGCGACCTCGAGACCCACGGCTTCGTCCACCAGGGATGGGCGGGCAACCCCTCCGACGACCCCGCGTGGCGGGACGTCTACCTCGACCGCACCGCCCGGATGTGGCACCGGGACAAGAACCACGCCAGCGTCGTGGTGCTGTCCCTGGGCAACGAGTCCGGCACCGGGGCGAACCTGGCCGCGGCCGCCGAGTGGCTGCGCCGGCACGACGACCGCCCGGTGCACTACGAGGGCGACCACGACGCCGCCTACACCGACGTCCACTCCCGGATGTACCCCACTCCGCGCGAGACCCGCAGCATCGCCGCCGGTGAGCCGGTGCCCTCCACGGACGCCGCCGGTGCCGCGCGCATCGCCCGGATGCCGTTCGTGCTGTGCGAGTACGCGCACGCCATGGGCACCGGCCCCGGCGGACTGGCCGAGTACGAGGAGATCTTCCGGGCCCACCCCCGGTCCTGCGGCGGCTTCGTGTGGGAGTGGAAGGACCACGGGATCGCTTCCGCGGCACCGGACGGAACCCTCTTCACCGCCTACGGCGGCGACTTCGGCGAACCCGTCCACGACGGCACCTTCGTGCTGGACGGGCTGTGCACCGCCGACGGGACGCCGAAACCGGGTCTGCCCGAGTACGCGTCCGTGGTCGACCCGCTGCGCCTGGACGTGACACCGGGCACCGCCGTGGTGGGCAACGGCCACGACCACACCGTGCTCACCGGTCTCCGGCTGCGGTGGGCCGTGCGCACGTCCGCGGGGGAGGCGGTGCACACCGGCGGCGCCGTTCTCGACGACCTCCCCCCGCGCACGGAGCACCGGGTGCCGCTGCCCGGCGCTCCCGGGCCGGGGCAGCACCTGCTCGTGACGGTGGCGGCCCACGGACCCGCCGGGGCCCGGCGCACGCGCGACGTCCACCTCGACGGGCCGCCCGAGGACCTGCGCGGGCCGGCCGGCCCGCCGTCGTCCCCTCCCCCCGGCATCGGCGGTCCGGTGCTCGCCGTCCTCCGGGCCCCCACGGACAACGACGCCGGGTTCTACGAACCGACGCACGAGCTGTGGCGGGAGCCCCCGGCGGCGGGTGCGCCCGGGGCGGCCGACCGGTACCGCTGGACCGGCACGGATCCCCGCGACGCCACGGACCGTCCGGGCGTCGTCGTGCCCACGTCCCGTCGCTGGTCCGACCACGGCCTGCACCTCCTCGTGCCCCGCACGACCGCCCCCGCTCCCGGGGCCCCGCCGGGAGCGGTCCGCACGGTGTGGGCCGTCCCCGGCGCCGACGCCCGGCAGGTCCGGTTCGTCCTCACCCACCGGTGGAGCCGGACCGGCACGCCGGGCATTCGACGGCTGGACCTGGCCTGGGAGCTGCCCGCACTGCCCGTCCCGCTCGCGCGCATCGGCTGCGTCCTGACCGTTCCCGTGGACGCCGCCGGGGAGGTCTGCTTCGACGGCGACGGCCCGCACCCCTCCTACCCCGACGCCTGCGCCGCGGCCCGCCCCGGCCGGCACCGGCTCCCGGCGACAGCGCTGGCCCCGCCCGGCGCCCACCCCCAGGCCTCGGGCAACCGGTCCCGTGCGCACCGGATCGAGATCCCGCTGGCCGACGGGACCCGCCTGCGGCTGCGGACCCTGCACGTCGAGCTGGACGGGACGGCCGCACCGCGCGGGCTCCAGTGGACGCTGAGCCCGTACTCGGACGCGGAGCTCGCCGCCGCGGCCCATCCCCACGAGCTGCCGGACACCGCGGGACGCGACTGGCACCTGCACCTGGACGCCGGCCACCACGGGCTCGGCAGCCGCTCCTGCGGCGTCGACGTCGCGCCCGCGGCGCGGCTGCGCGCCAGCACGGCCGGGCTGTCCCTGCTGCTCGACCGGACGGGCGCGGACGGGACCGTCCTGCTGTGAGCCCGCGCGGGGGCGGCTGGGGCAGGATGGGGACGGAGCCCCCGCACCGGCCGGCGCGGGCCGGGTGGTCGGGCCCCGTCCGGCACGAGAGGAGCAGCCCCATGAGCAGCACGGACCAGCACCCGCGGGCGGACGCCCGCACGGCCCCCGCCTGGTGGACGGACGCGGTCGTCTACCAGATCTACCCCCGCTCCTTCGCCGACTCGGACGGCGACGGGATCGGCGACCTCGGCGGCGTCACCGCCCACCTGGACCACCTGCAGGAGCTGGGGGTGGACGTCCTCTGGCTCTCCCCCGTCTACCGGTCCCCCCAGGACGACAACGGCTACGACATCAGCGACTACCAGGACATCGACCCCGCCTTCGGCACCCTCGAGCAGTTCGACGAGCTGCTCGCGGCCGTCCACGCCCGCGGCATGAAGCTGGTGATGGACCTGGTGGTCAACCACACCTCCGACGAGCACCCCTGGTTCGTGGAGGCCCGTTCCTCCCCCGACTCCCCGAAGCGGGACTGGTACTGGTGGCGGCCCCCGCGCCGGGGCATGGCGGCCGGCGCACCCGGGGCGGAGCCGACGAACTGGGTCAGCTTCTTCTCCGGCCCCGCCTGGGAGCTCGATCCGGCCTCCGGCGAGTACTACCTGCACCTGTTCTCCCGCAAGCAGCCGGACCTCAACTGGGAGAACCCCGCGGTGCGGGCGGCCGTGCACGCCATGATGCGCTGGTGGCTGGACCGCGGGGTGGACGGCTTCCGCATGGACGTGATCAACATGATCAGCAAGGCCATCGACGACGACGGGGCCCTGCACGACGGGCCGCCGGTGGCCGGCACCCCGTACGGCGACGGGTCCGGGTCCTACCTCTGCGGCCCCCGCATCCACGAGTTCCTCCAGGAGATGCACCGGGAGGTCTTCGCCGGGCGGGACGCCGAGCTGATCACGGTGGGCGAGATGCCCGGGGTCACCGTCGAGCAGGCCCGGCTGTTCACCGACCCGGCCCGGGCGGAGGTGGACATGGTCTTCCAGTTCGAGCACGTCGGCCTCGACCACGGCCCCGGCGGGAAGTTCGACCCGCGCCCGCTGCGCCTGACGGACCTGAAGGCCTCCCTGGGCCGGTGGCAGGAGGGGCTGGAGGACGTGGGCTGGAACTCCCTGTACTGGAACAACCACGACCAGCCCCGCGCGGTCTCCCGCTTCGGCGACGACTCCCCCGAGCACCGGGTCGCCTCGGCCACGTGCCTGGCCACGCTGCTGCACCTGCACCGCGGCACGCCCTACGTGTACCAGGGCGAGGAGCTGGGCATGGCCAACGCCCCCTTCGGGTCGATCGAGGACTTCCGCGACATCGAGTCGGTCAACCACTTCCGCCACGCCGTGGCCGCCGGCGCCGACCCCGGCACGGTGCTGGACGGGCTGCGCCGGGCCGGCCGGGACAACGCCCGCACCCCGGTCCAGTGGACCGGCGGCGAGCACGCCGGGTTCACCACGGGCACCCCCTGGATCGGGGTCAACCCGGACCACGTCACGGTCAACGCCGAGGCCCAGCGCGCCGATCCCTCCTCGGTGCTGCACCACTACCGGCGCCTGATCGCGCTGCGCCACACCGAGCCCGTCGTCGCCCTGGGCGACTTCACGATGCTCGTGCCCGGCCACGAGCAGGTCTACGCCTTCACCCGCCGCCTCGGCGACGTGGAGCTGCTGGTCCTGTGCAACGTCTCCGGGCAGGAGGTCCGTCTCGACCTGCCCGGCGCCGACGGCTGGGCCGGCACCGAGATGGTGCTCGGCAACCGCGCCGGCGTCGTCGCCCCCGGCGACGAGGGGCGGCTGCAGTCGTGGGAGGCCCGCGTGCACCGGCGGGTCCTGGGCGGCCCGGACGGATGCTGAGCCGCCACCGCGGCCCCGCCCCGGGAGGGGCCGCGGTGGCACAATGATCCGGTGCCGTCCTCCGACCACGCCTCCCTGATCCCCCTGCTCGGCCGCGGCGACGCGCCCGAGCAGGTGCGCCACGTCCGGGAGCTGCCGGAGCGCGAGGCCGTGACGGCGCCCTGGCCGGAGCACCTGCACCCGGACGTGGTCGCGGCCTGGGAGCGGCTCGGCGTGCACCGGCCCTACCTGCACCAGGTCCAGGCGATGCTGGCGCCCCGCCACGTCGTCGTCGCCACCGGCACCGCCTCGGGCAAGTCCCTGGCCTACCAGGCCCCGGTCGCCGACGCGGTGCACCGCGGGCGCCTCGCCGCCCTCGCCCACCCCGGGGTCGTCCACCACCCCGACGAGGCGACCGCCCTGTACCTGTCCCCCACCAAGGCGCTGGCCGCCGACCAGCTCGGCGGGCTGCGCGCCCTCGGCCTGCCGGGGCTGCGCGCGGCGACCTACGACGGCGACACCGACCCCGCCGAGCGCCGGTGGGTGCGGGAGCACGCGGACGTTGTGCTGTGCAACCCGGACATGCTCCACCACGGGGTGCTGCCCAACCACGCCCGCTGGTCCCGGTTCTTCCGGCGGCTGCGCTACGTGGTCGTCGACGAGGCCCACTCCTACCGCGGGGTCTTCGGCTCGCACGTGGCGCTGCTGATGCGCCGGCTGCGCCGGGTCTGCCGCCGCTACGGGGCGGATCCCGTGTTCGTCGGCGCCTCCGCGACCTCCGCGGCACCGCACGCGTCCTTCGCCCGGCTGATCGGCGCCCCGGAGGCCGAGGTGACCCCGGTGACCGAGGACTTCTCCCCGCACGGGCCCGTGACCGTGGTGCTGTGGGAGCCCGAGCACACCGGCGGGGTCGGGGAGAACGACGCCCCCGTCCGGCGCACGGCCGTGGCCGAGGCCGCCGACATGCTCACCGACCTCGTGCTGCACCGGGTGCGCACCATCGCGTTCATCACGTCCCGGCGCGGGGCGGAGACGATCGCCCAGATCGCCCACCGCCAGCTCGAGGAGATGGACCCCTCGCTCGCCCACCGGGTCGCCGCCTACCGCTCCGGGTTCCTGCCCGAGGAGCGCCGGGCCCTCGAGCAGGCGCTGCGCGACGGGCGGCTGCTGGGGATCGCCAGCACCTCCGCGCTCGAGCTGGGCATCGACGTGGCGGGGCTGGACGCCGTCGTCGTCGCGGGCTGGCCGGGCACGCGGGCGTCCTTCTTCCAGCAGATCGGGCGGGCCGGCCGGGCCGGCCAGGAGGCGCTGGCGGCGTTCGTGGCCGGGGACGACCCGCTCGACACCTACCTGGTCAACCACCCGGAGGCGATCTTCGACACCGACGTCGAGGCGACCGTCCTGGACCCGACGAACCCCTACGTGCTGGCCCCCCACCTGTGCGCGGCCGCCGCGGAGCAGCCGCTGCGCGCCGAGGAGGTCGCCGCCTTCGGGCCGACGGCCCCGGAGGTCCTGTCCTCCCTCGAGCGCAGCGGCCACCTGCGCCGCCGCCCGACGGGGTGGTTCTGGACGGCCGCGGAGTCGGCCGCGGGGCTGGTCTCGCTGCGCTCGGGGGCCGGCGGCCCGGTCCGGATCGTCGAGACGGGCACGGGCACGGTCCTCGGCACGGTCGACGCGGGCCAGGCCCACTACCAGGCCCACCCGGGGGCGGTGTACGTGCACCAGGGCCGCACCTACGTCGTCGACGACCTCGACGAGGAGGGGGCCGTCGCGGCCGTCACCCGGGCGCACCCGGACTACTACACGACGGCCCGGGACCTCACCCAGGTCACCGTGGTCGCCGAGGAGCAGGCGCAGCGGTGGGGCGCCGTCACCGTCCACCTCGGCCGGGTGCAGGTGACCACGAAGGTGGTCTCCTTCCAGCGCAAGGCGGTCGTCTCCAACGAGGTGCTCGGCGAGGAGCCCCTCGACCTCGAGGCCCGCGACCTGTTCACCCGCTCGGTGTGGTTCACGGTGCCGCCGGCGGTGCTCGCGGGCGCGGGCGTCGAGGAGCCCGACGTCCCCGGGTCCCTGCACGCCGCCGAGCACGCCGCGATCGGGCTGCTGCCGCTCCTGGCCTCGTGCGACCGGTGGGACGTGGGCGGGCTCTCGACCGCCCTGCACGCGGACACGGAGCTGCCCACGGTCTTCGTCTACGACGGCCACCCCGGGGGCGCGGGCTTCGCCGAGCGCGGCTACGACACGGCCGCCACCTGGCTGCGGGCCACCCGGGACGCGATCTCCTCGTGCGAGTGCGAGCACGGCTGCCCCTCCTGCGTGCAGTCGCCCAAGTGCGGCAACCGCAACAACCCGCTCGACAAGCAGGGCGCGGTGCGCCTGATCGACGCCCTGCTGGCGGACGCCCCGGCCTGACCGCCGCGCGCCCCCGCCGGCGGTCACGGGAGGTGCTCCGGCGGGCCGGCGCGGGCCAGGCCGGTGGCCGGGCCGAGGGCCGCGGCGGGACCGCGCAGGGCCACGGTCGTGCGGACGTCGACGACGACGCGCTCCGGCTCGACCAGCCGGCACAGCACGAGCTCCGCGCCGTTCTGCCGGGCCACCCGCTGGGCGGTGCCGCAGGGGTCGCCCGGGGCGAGCCCGCGGGCGGTGTCGGCGGCCGCGAGCGCGGCGAGGTCCGCCGCCCGCCCGGCGCGGTGGGCGGCGGCGCCGGCCTGGGCCAGCAGGAGCACCGCGAGCAGCAGCACGGCGAGCACGGCGGTCAGGCCCAGGACGTGCACGGTGCCGCTGCCGCGGTCGTGCCGGCCGCGGCCCCGTCCGGCGCGACGTCCCGGGCGCGGGTCAGCCACCGGGGCTCCCGGCCGGGGGTGCGGTCTCGGTCGCGGCGGAGGCCTCGGCGCTGAGCCGCCACCCGCCCCACTGCCCGAGCACGCCGGGGGCCGGCCCGGAGACGGTGACGGTGGTGGTCCGGGCGTCCCGGGCGACGGCCACGGCGGCGCCGTCCCCGGCCAGGCGCAGGGCGGTGGTGCGGACCACCGCGGTGGACTCCCCGCGCGCGGCGGCGCGGGCGGAGGCCCGGGCGGCCTCCTCGTAGCGGATCAGGTCCACCCCGGCTGCCGCCGCCGCCAGGAGGACGGCCAGCAGCAGCACGAGCGCGGGCAGCAGCACGGCGGTCTCGGCCGTGACGGCGCCGGCCTCGGACCGCGCGCGGTGGGACCGGGCGCGGCGGAGGGGCGCACCGTCGGCCGGTGTACGGCGGGACGGGGCACGGCGGGACGGGACGCGGCGGAGGGGCGCGCACGGGGACGGCGCACGGCAGGGCCGCGCGCGGCGGGAGGCCGGCCGGGCGGGGCCGGCGGCGGGACGGGGACGGGCCACGGGAAGCTCCTCGGGGTGGGTTCGGCGGGTCGCCCGGACGGGAACCGCGCCCGGGGGCGGGTCCCCGTCCGGACGGGCTCAGACGCCCAGCGCCTTGGTGATCAGGGCGGTCAGCAGCTCGCGGACCTGGCCCGAGGCGAGCACGGCGGCCATGACGCCGCCGAAGGCCGCCGCGGCCAGGACGACCATGGCGTACTCCACGGTGCTGGCCCCGAGGTCGGGATCGGCCGCGCGCAGGGCGCGTCCGTGCGGCCGGTGCGGGTCGGGCCCGCCCCGGCCGGCCGGGGCCGCCGGAGGGGCCGGAGGACGGGAGGTGCGGGGGCTGAGGGACGTGGTGCGGGACATGACGGGTCCTTCCGGGAGGTGGTCGGCGGTGGCCGCGGTCGGTGCGGGCACCGGTGGTGCGGGTCGGCGGGCAGGTCGGTCGGTGCGCTCCGGACGGGGACGGCGGTCCCCGGCTCCGGGGCGCGGGGCGGGGCGGGCTCACCGGAGCACCTCCGGGACCAGCCCGAGCAGGACGGGCAGCACGCCCCAGCAGACGAACGCCGGCAGGGAGCACAGCCCGAGCGGGAGCACGAGGCGCACCGCCAGGGTCTCGGCGGCCCGCTCGGCGCGGCGGTAGGCCGCCCGGCGCACCTGGGCGCCCTGGGCCCGCAGCCCGCGGGCCGAGGGCGCCCCCGAGGTCGCGGCGAAGGCGAGGGCCCGGCGGTAGTCCTCGAGGTGCGGCGGCAGCTCCCCCGCGGCGGCCCACGCCGTCTCCCAGGGCAGGCCAAGGCGCAGCCCGGCGCCGGCGGCGCGCAGCGCGGCCCGGTCCGCCGGCCCGCCGGCGAGCACGTCCACGGCCTCGGCCAGCGGCAGCCCGGCGTCGAGCATCGCGGCGGTCAGCTCGACGAGCACGCCCGCGGACACGTGGGGCTGCGGGCCGCGGCCCGGCCCGCCCGTGCCGCGGTCCAGGCCGGGCAGGCGCGGGCGGGGCGGCAGCAGGGCCACGGCCGCGGCGGCGAGCAGCAGCGCTCCGGCGGCGGGGGCGGCGAGGGCGCTCACCGGGCCTCCACCGCCTCGGCGCGGACGATCAGGGCCCGGGTCCAGACCCGGCCGGCGGCGGTCAGCGCAGCACCGGCAACCAGCGCGGCCAGGCCCCACGGGGTGGTCAGCAGCGTCACGAGGGGGTCGGCACCCATCAGCGTGCCCAGGCCGAGGCCCAGCACGGGCAGCCAGGCCAGGATCCGCACGGTCGAGCGCGGCCCGGCCAGGGCGCTGGTGCGGGCGGCTTCGGCGTCGATCTCCGCCTCGAGGGCGCCGGCCAGCCCGCCGAGCAGCTGCGTGAGCGGGGCGCCGGTGCGCTCGGCGACGTCCCAGCACAGGGCGAGCTCGGCGGTGGCCGCGACCGCCCGCCGGTCGAGGTCGTGACGACCCAGTGCCGGGGCGGGAGCGGCGGCCAGGGCCGCCGAGACGGTCAGGCCCAGCCGGGCCGCGGCGGCGACGGCCGTGCACAGGCCGCCGACGTGCCGGGCGGTGGCCGTGGCCGCGGCGAGGGGTCCCGCGGCCTCGAACGCGGCGGCCGGGGAGCGCCCGGCCTCGAGCAGGGCCGCGAGCCGGCGCAGCAGCGCGGGCCACTCGGCGGCCTCGGCGGCCGGGTCCCGCAGCAGCCGGGCCCGCAGCCGGCGGACGGGCCCGGGCTCCCCCGCCGCGGCCGGGGCGGGGCGGAGCCTGCGCCGGGACGGACCGGCGAGCACGGCGGCGCCCAGGCAGCAGCCCAGCACGGCGCAGCCCAGCAGCACGGCGCTCACGACCGCGGCCCCCGGTCGGGCGGGGCGGGCTCGGCGGCGTCCCGGAGGGGCCGGTCCAGCAGCCGGCACAGGGCGTCCCACCCGGGGCCCGGCTCCAGCCGGGCCCCGGTCTGCACGGCCGCGGGCACCGTGCCCAGCACGCCGTCGCGCTCCCGCAGCAGCTCCAGGGAGCGCACCTCGCGCCGCCCGCCGGTGCGCTCGACGTGCACGACGAGGTCGAGGGCGCTGGCGGCCTGCAGGGCCACGGCCTCCCGGCTCATCCCGGCCAGCGCGCCCAGGGCCGCGAGGCGGGCGGGGACCGCGGCGGCGGAGTTGGCGTGGACGGTCCCCGCCCCCGCGTGGCCGGTGTTCAGCGCCGTGAGCAGCTCCCGGACCTCGGCCCCGCGGCACTCGCCGACGACCAGCCGGTCGGGGCGCATGCGCAGCGCCTCGCGCACGAGGTCGGCGAGGTCGATCCGCCCGGCCCCCTCCGCGTTGGCGTGCCGGGCCTGCAGCCCGACCACGTGGGGGTGGGCGGGGCGCAGCTCGGCGGCGTCCTCGATGAGCACGATCCGCTCGTGGGCGGGGCAGGCCGAGAGCAGGGCGTCGAGCACGGTGGTCTTGCCCGCCCCGGTCGCGCCGCTGACCAGGAAGCCGGCCCGGCAGCGCAGGGCCCCGAGCAGCAGCTCGGCGGTGCGGGGGTGGAGCGTCCCGGCGGCCACGAGGTCCTCGAGGCCCAGCCCGGCGGGGCTGCGGAAGCGCACGGAGAGCAGGGTGCCGCCGGTGGAGACGGGCGGGAGCACGGCGTGGACCCGGTACCCGGCGGCGGACTGGACGTCGGCGCAGGGGTGGGCGGCGTCGAGCCGGCGCCCGGCGGCGGTCACGAGGCGCACGGCCAGGGCCCGGACCTCGGCGTCGTCGGCGAAGGGCGAGGGCACCTGCCGGGTGCCCTCGGCGGTCTCGACCCAGACGCGGTCGGGGCCGTTGACGTAGACGTCGGTGAGGCCGCGGGCGGGCAGCAGCGGCTCGAGGGGGCCGAGGCCCGTGAGCTCCGCCCGCACCGCGCGGACGGCCCGCAGCGTCCCGGCGGCGCCGAGCACCCGCCCGCCGGCGCGCACGGCCGCGGCGATGTCGGCGTCCGTGACCGGTCCGGGCCGGGCGAGCAGGCGGTCGCGGACGTCGGCCAGGAGCGCGTCGTCCCCGGCGCTCACGCGAGCACCCCCGTCGCGCGCAGCAGGCGTGCGACGTCCCGGGCGGTGCGCCGGGCGCGGCCGGCCTCGAGCAGCCGTCCCGTCTCGGCGGCCCCGGGCACGGAGCCGGCGAAGCGCAGCGGCCCGGCGACCGCCAGCCCGGTCGTCGCGGCGGCGAAGGCGTCGTCGACGTCGGCGACGTCGAGCCCGGCGGGCACGAGCCGGGCGGGGACGGGGCCCAGCAGGGCCGCGGCGCGCCGGGCGGCGAGGACCCCGCGCACGGTGCGGGGCGCGACGACGAGCACCTCGTCGCACAGCGCCGCGGTGGCCGCGGCCTCCGGGGCGCACCGGCCCAGGTCGACGACGACGAGGCCCGCCGCCCGGCGCAGCGCCTCGAGGACGCCCGGGTAGGGGGCGGGGCCGTCCCCGGGGAGGGAGCGGTCCCACGAGAGCCAGCGCAGCGGCCCGGTCCGGGCCAGGGCCGGCCACAGCTGCTCGGCGTGCACGGGCCCGGCCACGCGCAGCAGGTCCGGCCAGCGCAGGCCGTCCTGCTCCTCCGTGCCCAGCAGCACGTCGATCCCGCAGCCCTCGCGGTCGGCGTCGACGAGCACGGCCGGGCGGGCCCCGCCCGCGGCGCCGTCCGCCAGCCAGCAGGCCAGGGTGGAGGTCCCCGCCCCGCCGACCGCGCCCAGCACCCCCAGGACGCGCCCGCCGCCGGGCCCGCCGCCCGCCCCGGGGTCGGCCCCGGCCACGCGCTCGGCGAGCCACCCCGCGGCCTCGGGCAGCACGGCCACGGGGCACCCGCCGAGCTCGGCCGCCCGGTCCCACAGCCCGGGGTCCTCGGACCGGCCCACCAGCACGGTGCCGGGTCGGGCCGGGCCCGCGGCGGCGCGGACGTCCAGCAGCTCCAGGTCCGCGGCCGGGCCGCCCTCCGGCGGGGCGCCCCCGGCCCCGGGGGCCGGCAGCAGCCGGGCCCCGGCGGCGGCGCAGACGTGCTCGACGACGCCGCGCAGGGCCTCGTCGTCGCCGGTCAGCCGGACGGTGCGGACCCGGTCGGGGCCCGCGGGACGGGACGGGGAGGCGGTGGCGGCGCTCGTGCTCATGGGGCCACTGTCCGGCCGCGGGCCGGGAGCCGGTGCGGGCCCGGACCCGGCTGTGGACGGGCGCCGGGAGCGCCCCGGGCCCGGGAACCGTGTGCAGTCCGGCCCCCGGGGCGCGCGCCTGTGATGACGGACCCGTGCAGGACAATGGGCGGATGCACATCGTGGTGGCGGCGGACGAGGCCGCCGGCGGGCACCGGCTCCAGGTGCTGACCGGCTCGGGCGAGCCGGACGGCGCCGAGCTCACCGTGCCCGCCGGCGGGCTGCCGGGCGTCGTCGCGCAGCACGAGGCGGCCGCCCGGCAGGCGGGCACGACCCCGCCGCGCTGGACCTGGGAGCGCACCGCGGCCGTCTACCCGGGGCTGCTGGCCGCCGGGGTGCGCGTGGAGCGCTGCCACGACCTGCGCCTGGTCCAGGCCGTCCTGGCCACCGCGGCCACGGCCCACGGCTCCGGGGCCGGCGGGCCGCTGCCCTACCTCCCCGTCCTCGGGCCGCTGCCCGCGGACGAGGCGCCGGGGCTGCTGCCGCCCCCGCGCCCGGGCCCCGAGCAGGCGGGGCTCTTCGACCTGCCCCGGGCCGCCGGGCCCGGGACCGCGGTGCTGGCCGCGGAGCTGCGGGCCCAGCTCGGGGCCGTGGCCGGGGCCGCCGACCCCCGCGGGCTGACCGTGCTGCTGGCCGCCGAGTCGCAGGGGGCGCTGGTCGCCGCCGAGATGCAGCACGAGGGCCTCCCGTGGCGGGAGGACGTGCACCGGCGGATCCTCGCCGAGGCCCTCGGCCCCGAGCCGGCCCCGGGGCGGCGGCCCGAGCGGATGGAGCGCACCGTCGAGCGGGTGCGCGAGGTCCTGCACGCCCCCGGGCTCAACCCGGACTCCCCGCAGGAGCTGCTGCGGGCCCTGCGCGCGGCCGGGGTCGACGTCGCGAGCACCCGCCAGTGGGAGCTGGTCGAGTGGGCCCGGTCGGTCCCGTCGCTGGCGGCCCGGCGGCAGGCGCTGATCGAGCCCGTCCTCGAGCACAAGAAGCAGGCCCGGCTGCTCGGGGCCAACGGCTGGCACTGGCTGGAGACCTGGGTGCACGAGGGCCGGTTCCACCCCGAGTACGTCGTCGGCGGGGTCGTCACCGGCCGCTGGGCCGCCCGCGGCGGCGGCGCCCTGCAGATTCCCCATGTGGTGCGCGACGCCGTGCGCGCCGATCCCGGCCGGGTGCTCGTCGTCGCCGACGCCGCCCAGCTCGAGCCCCGGGTGCTGGCGGCCCTCGCCGGGGACGACGCCCTCGCGGCGGCCTCCCGCGGGCGCGACCTCTACCAGGCGATCGCCGACCTCGGCGAGGAGCGCGGCTCGGAGCTCACCGAGCGCCCGCAGGCCAAGCTGGCGATGCTCGGGGCGATGTACGGGGCCACCACCGGGCAGTCCGGGCGGCTGATGCCCCACCTGGCCCGGATGTTCCCGCGCGCCGTGGACTACGTGGAGCGCGCCGCCCGGGTCGGGGAGACCGGCGGGCAGGTCCGCACCCACCTGGGCCGGTGGTCCCCGCCCCCGGGCCCGGAGTGGGACGCCGCCCAGCGGGAGACGGGCACCGCCGAGGGCGAGCGCCGCGCCGGGGCGCTGGCGCGCGCGCAGGGCCGGTTCACCCGCAACTTCGTGGTCCAGGGCACGGCCGCGGAGTGGGCGCTGTGCTGGCTGGGGAGCCTGCGCACGGCCCTGGTGCGGGAGGGCCTGGACGCGCGGCTCGTGTTCTTCCTGCACGACGAGATCGTGCTGCACTGCGCGCAGGCCGACGCCGACCGGGCCGCGCGGCTCGTGCGGGAGGCCGCCGCGCAGGCCGGCCGGATCGTCTTCGGCCGGATCCCGGTGGAGTTCCCGGTGACGGTCGCGGTCGTGTGCTCCTACGCCGAGGCGAAGTGAGCCCGGCGCCTCAGCACAGCGCCCGCGGGTCGGCGCCGGGGACGTGGCGGCGCCACTCCTCGTCGGTGATCGGGTCCCCGCGCGTGGCGCAGATGTGCTCGGCGGCCCGCTGCACGCCGAAGATCCAGCCGCGCACCGCGCCGTCGTCACCGGTGGCCAGCAGCCGGTCGCCGAGGAACTCGACGTCGTTCATCCGGTCCCCGGAGGCCGAGAGGGCGCCCACGACCTCGAGGCCGCCGTCCTGCCCCGGGCGCCACAGCCACACGTAGCGGTCCGCGGCCGCCCCGGCCAGCACCTCGCCGTCGGGCGAGAAGCGCAGCCCCTTCACGGAGGACAGCGCGTCCGCGGACGAGGACACCCGCCGCGGTGCGTCGGGGTCGGCGAGGTCCCACAGCTCGACGCCGCCGCTCTCGGTGCCCACGGCCACGCGCTCCCCGGAGGGGGCGAAGGCCAGGGCCGTGACGATGGAGTCCAGCTCGAGCGTCGCCGCCCGCCGGGGCTCCGGCCCGGTGAGGTCCCACAGCACGACGTCCCCGGTGCCGTCGGCGGTGGCCAGCACCCGGCCCGAGGCGGAGAAGCCGGCGGCCTCGGTCCCGGCCACGGGCAGCTGCGCGGTACGGCGCACGGCCCCGGAGGGCTCGCGCTCGAGCAGCGCGATGCGGGTGCCGACCTCGGACCAGACCACGATCGTGGTGCCGTCCTGGGTGGTGCGGGCACCGGTGACCCCGGCGTCCACGGCCGGGACGCGCACGGGCTCCCCGGGCCGGCCCTCCCGCAGCGGCCACACGAGCGCGTCGCCGTCCTCCGTGCCGCCGACCAGGAAGGAGGCGTCGGGGGCGAGCGCGCCGGCGAACCACAGCCGCTCCCCCTCGGGGGCCCGCGGGGCGGGCAGCTCGCGGGGCCGGTGCCCGGTGAGGTCCAGCAGCGTGATGACGTCCTCCCCGATCCCGACCACGCTCAGCAGCGTGTCGTCCTCGTCGGCGGAGAGCTGGTAGACCGGCTCGTCGCGGCGGTGGACCACGGGGCCGTGCCGGTCCCAGGCGCGCGTCGCCCCGTCCTGGGAGGCGGTGACCACGGTGTCGCCGCGGCCCACCGCGCTGGTGACGCGGGCCGGGGTCGGGTAGACCTCCACTCGGGTCCGGTCCGGGAGGCGGTGGACGTAGGCGCTCTGGTCGTAGCTGGCGGAGACGATGCGCTCGCCGCCGGGCACGAGGTCGACGTCGCTGACCCAGCTGTCGAAGCCGTCGAGGGAGCCGGCCGGCTCCGCCCGGCCGTCCTCCTCCAGCGTGAACAGCCGCACCTCGCGGGCGGCCAGGCCCGCGGCGAGCCGGTCGGCGTCGACGTCGAGGGAGAGCACGGGCCGCCCGGTGGGCAGGGGCTCCAGCCGCCGCACCTCGTCGCCGCCGGTCGCGAAGCGCTCGACGGCCTCGCCCGGCCCGGCCGCGTAGACGGTGCCGTCGGCCCCCGCGGCCAGGGCGGGGACGGCGCCGTCGCCGGCGAGCTCGAGGGGCGGCAGCCGGACGGGGGCGCGGGGGTCCTCGACGGCGAAGCGCAGCACCTGCCCCGCGCCGCCGGCCAGCAGCTGCTCCCCGTCCGGGGAGAGCACGACCGCCTCCACGGGGGTGCCGGCGCCGACCTCGAGCGCGGCCAGGCGCCGGGCCGGGGCCTGCGTGACGTCCCAGAGGCTCAGGTGGCCCTCCCCGCCGACGGCGGCGAGCACCCGCTCCCCCTGCCGGGCCAGGTCCACGTCCCGCAGTCCGGGCCGCCCCTCCACCACGGCGAGCTCCTCCCGGTCCTCCGCGAGCCGCCCGGCGCCCCGCCACACGGACAGCGTCCCGTCCTCGGCGGCGCGGGCCAGCACGGACCCGTCGTCGAGCGCGGCCAGGCGGGAGGCGCCCTCCGGGCCCAGCAGCCGCTCGGGGACGGCCACGGCGGTCGAGTCCAGCAGCGCGGAGGCCCCCTCCCGGGTGGGGGCCAGCCGGGAGGCCAGCAGCCCGAGCTGTGCGGCGAGGTTCGGCGACTCGGCCCGGATCCGGGAGGCCTCCAGGGCGGTCTGGCGCGAGAGCGCCTCGTCGCGGGCGGTCTCGGCCAGGTGCTGGAAGTTCTCGGCGCGCAGGAACAGGGCCCCGGCGACCACGGCCGCGCACATGGCCAGGGCCAGCAGGACCAGCCCGATCCGGCCGCTGCGCTCGATCTGGCGGGCGCTGCGCCGCTCCCGCTCGAGGGCGTCGTCGTAGTGGCGCTCGCTCTCCTCGAGGTACTCGCGCTCGGCCGGGCTCAGCAGCGCCTGCTGGCGCGGGTCCCCGGTCCAGTCGCGGAAGGACGCGAGCTGCCCGAGGGGGATCAGGGCCAGGGGGTCGCGGTCGTTGGCCAGCCACATGCGGGTCGCGCGCTGGAGCTGCTGGCGGACGTAGAGGTCGCGGCGGCTGTCCTCGATCCAGCGCCGCAGCCGCGCCCAGTGCTCGAGCAGCGCCTCGTGGGCGAGCTGGATCTCGTCCCGGTCCAGGGTCAGCAGCCGGGCCCGGGCGAAGTGCTCGACCACGGCCTCCCCGCCCACGGGCAGCTGGTCGCGCGGCACCGGGGTGCGCACCACCGTGCTGCGCGCGGAGCCCTCGCCCACGATCCGCACGAGCCCCAGGAACACGGCCCGGGCCGCCTCCAGCCCGTCGGGGCCCAGCCCCGCGAGCACCTCCTCGGCGCGCCGGTCCACGGCCTCGGTGATCCCGCCGGCCGCGTGGTAGTCGGCGACCGTCAGCTCCCGGCTGCGGGCGTGCTCCCACGTGCTCAGCAGCGCCTGGGAGAGCATCGGCAGCAGCCCGACGTCGGGGCCGGTCCCGCGCGGGGCGACGTCGCGCAGGATGACCTCGACGAGGTCCGGGGACACGCGCGCGCCCACGGCCTCGGCGGGGCCGACGACGATCCGGCGCAGCTGTTCCCGGTCCAGCGCCCCGAGCAGCAGAGGCCGCTCCAGGGCCGCGCGCAGCCCGGCGTGGCGGCTCGCCCGGCCGTAGAAGTCGGCGCGCAGGCCCACCACGACCACCCGGTCGCGGGCCGCCCCGGCCAGCCGGTCCAGGACCCGCCCGGGCCGTTGCGGGTCCTGGGAGTCCGTCCACAGCTCCTCGAGCTGGTCCACGACCAGCAGCCGCGGGTCCTGGTCGAGCGCCCGGTCCAGGCGCCCCTCCGGGTCCCGGCCCGGGGTGGTCGCCGTCGCGGTCCACCCGTGCAGGGGCCCGCCCGGGGCGCGCAGCCGGCCGAGCAGCCCGGCGCCCAGCAGCGAGGACTTCCCCGCCCCGGAGGCGCCCACCACGGCGAGCAGCCGCGGCCCCGGGGCGCCGGCCAGGGCCAGCACGCGCTCCCCGAGCTCGGCGACCTCGGCGGTGCGGCCGAAGAAGTGGGCCTCGTCCTCGGGGCGGTAGGCGCGCAGGCCCACGTAGGGGGTCGTCGCCGGCTGGGCCGGGGTGCGGGCGCGGGCCACGTCCGCCCACCACTGCTCGGCGGGGCGCTCCTCCGTCAGCCCCAGGGCCTCGAGCAGGGCGGTGAACTCGCGGCGCAGGCCCGGGCCGGGCAGGTGCGCGCCGCTGAGCCAGCCCTGGATCGTGCTGGCCGGCAGCCCCGAGGCGGCGGCCAGGGCACGCACCGACAGCCCGCGGCGGCGGCGGGCCGCGCTGAGCTGCTCGGCCAGCGGGGGCCGGCCGGGGTCGGACGGGCTCACCGGGCACCTCCTCGGATCGGTCGGGGGAGCTCCCACGGTAGTGGCCGCGGGCCCCCCGGTCGTGCCGGGGCCCGGCGCGCCGCCCGGCCGGTGGTGGCGGTGGAGGCCCTGGTCACAGCGGGGCCGGCAGCACCCGCCGGGTGTCCCACGGCACCGCCCAGCCCAGGGCGGTGAGCACCCGGTCCAGGAGCACGCCGGTGAAGCCCCAGACGGTGACCGTGCCGGAGGTGCCCGGCACCGGGACGGTGAACGCCGGCGAGCGGTAGGTCTGCGACCCGCGGGTCACCCCGGCGTAGTGGCGGTTGGCGGGGTCGAGCAGGTCCAGGACCGGCACCCGGAAGACCAGCGAGCTCTCGGCGTGGTCGACCACGTCCACCGGGGAGCTCTCGTGCCACCACGCGAGCACCGGGGTCACGAGGTGGTTGGAGACGGGCAGCGGGACGGGGGCCAGGGCGCCGAGCACCTCCACGCCCCGCGGGTCCAGGCCGGTCTCCTCCTCGGCCTCGCGCAGGGCGGCGCGCACGTGGGCGGCGCTGACCGTCCCGCCGGGCAGGTCCAGGCGCTCCTCCGGGTCGCCGTCCTCCGGGTCCAGGCGCCCGCCCGGGAAGGCCACCTGGCCGGGGTGGGAGCGCAGCGTCGCGGCCCGCTGCACGAGCAGCACGTCGAGGTCGCGGCCCACGCCCTCGGTCCCGCCCCGGGCCCGGGAGGGCAGCTCGTCGAGGGCACCGAAGAGGATGAGCACGGCCGAGCGGCGGTAGTCGGGCTCGATCCGCCCGATCCGCCAGGGCTCCCGGTCCTCCATGGTCAGCAGGTGGCCGCCGCGGGCCACCCGCAGCAGGTCCTGGTAGGCGTCGTGGGCGGGGCTCACGGGGCGAGCTCCCAGCCCTCGGCCCGCAGCTGCGCCCGGGTGCGCCCCGCGAGGTAGCCCTCGAGCAGCGCCTCGCGGCCGGGGGCGAACTCGTACTTCAGCAGCGCGGCCGCCTCGGCCGTGCCCGTGGGGCCCTCCCCGTAGGAGGGGCACAGGTCGGCGACCGGGCAGACCCCGCAGGCCGGGCGGCGGGCGTGGCAGACCCGGCGCCCGTGGTAGACGAGCCGCTGCGAGAGGTCCGTCCAGTCGCGGGGCTCGAACAGCTCCGCGACGTCGCGCTCGACCTTGACCGGGTCCTCCTCCCCGGTCCAGCCGAAGCGGCGGGCGAGCCGGCCGAAGTGGGTGTCGACCGTGAGGCCCGGCACCCCGAAGGCGTTGCCGAGCACCACGTTGGCGGTCTTGCGCCCGACCCCGGGCAGAGTCACCAGGTCTTCCAGCCGGCCGGGGACCTCGCCGTCGAAGTCGTCGACGATGCGCTGGGCGAGGGCGCGGATCGCCCGGGTCTTGGCCCGGTAGAACCCCAGGGGGCGCACGATCTGCTCCACCTGCGCCTCGTCGGCCTCGGCGAGCGCGCGCGGGGTGGGGCAGGCGGCGAACAGCCGGGGCGTGGTGGCGTTGACGCGCACGTCGGTGGTCTGGGCGGAGAGCACCGTGGCCACGAGCAGCTGGTAGGGGTTCTCGAAGTCGAGCTCGGCGACCGCGTAGGGGTAGGCCTCGGCGAGGACCGCGTTGATCCGGCGGGCCCGGCGCTTGCGCGCCAGCGGGGTCTCCGCGGCGCCGGTCCGCCGCCGCCGCGCGGCCCCGGCCCGGGCCCGGGCGGGGTCCACGGCGCGCAGGTGGGCGGGCGGGGGGACGGGGGTCGCGGCGGCCATGCCCCCGATTCTAGGCGGGGTGTGCCGGGCGGCTTCCGTGACCCCGTGCGGCGTGGCCGCTGTGGAAGCGCCCCGGTCCATCGTCTAGGGTGAAAAGCGACATTCTGTGAGCTGCGACACGGAGCCGGGGACCGTTCCGGCCCGTGCGCGGCGCGCCACGACGAAGGGACGCCAGATGGCATCGGAGACCGCTCCTGTCGAGACCACGACCTTTGCCCCCAGCCGCGAGTTCGCCGCGCAGGCCAACGCCGGCGCGGAGCTCTACGAGCAGGCCGAGGCGGAGGGCACCGAATTCTGGGCCCGCCAGGCCCGCGAGCTGCTGACCTGGTCCAAGGACTTCACCGAGGTCCTCGACTGGTCGAACCCCCCGTTCGCGAAGTGGTTCCAGGACGGCACCCTCAACGCCTGCTACAACGCCGTGGACCGCCACGTCGAGGCCGGCAACGGCGACCGGGTCGCCATCCACTTCGAGGGCGAGCCCGGCGACAGCCGCAGCTACACCTACGCCGAGCTCAAGGACGAGGTCTCGAAGGCCGCCAACGCGATGGCGGACCTCGGCGTGGTCAAGGGCGACCGCGTGGCCCTGTACCTGCCGATGATCCCCGAGGCCGTCATCGCGATGCTGGCCTGCGCCCGGATCGGCGCGATCCACTCCGTGGTCTTCGGCGGCTTCTCCGCCGACGCGCTGCGCTCGCGGGTGGAGGACGGGCAGGCGAAGCTGGTCGTCACCGCCGACGGCTCCTTCCGCCGCGGCAAGCCCTCGATGCTCAAGCCCGCCGTCGACGACGCCCTCTCCCGGGGCGGCTCCTCGGTGGAGCACGTGCTCGTGGTGCGCCGCAACGAGGCGGAGGTCGGGATGACCGAGGGCCGCGACGTGTGGTGGCACGACGTCGTCGACGCCGCCTCGACCGAGCACACCCCGTCCGAGCAGGGCGCCGAGGACCCGCTGTTCGTCCTCTACACCTCCGGCACCACCGGCAAGCCCAAGGGCATCATGCACACCACGGGCGGCTACCTCACCCAGGGTGCCTTCACCCACAAGTACGTCTTCGACCTCAAGCCGAAGACGGACGTCTACTGGTGCACCGCGGACGTCGGCTGGGTCACCGGCCACTCCTACGTGGCCTACGCGCCGCTGGTCAACGGCTCGACGCAGGTGATCTACGAGGGCACCCCCGACTCCCCGCACCGCGGCCGGTTCTGGGAGATCGTGCAGAAGTACAAGGTGTCGATCATGTACACCTCCCCCACCGCGATCCGCACCATGATGAAGTGGGGCGAGGAGATCCCGGCCGAGTACGACCTCTCGTCGCTGCGCGTGCTGGGCACCGTGGGCGAGGCCATCAACCCGGAGGCCTGGACCTGGTTCCACCGCGTCATCGGCGGCGGCCGCTGCCCGATCGTGGACACCTGGTGGCAGACCGAGACCGGCGCGATCATGATCTCCCAGCTGCCCGGGGTCACCGTCGCCAAGCCGGGCTCCGCGCAGGTGCCGATGCCCGGGATCAAGGTCGACGTGGTCGACGACGAGGGCAAGCCGCTGGGCAACGAGCAGTCGGGCCTGCTGGTGGTCCGGGAGCCGTGGCCGGCGATGCTGCGCACCATCTGGGGCGACGACGACCGCTACGTGGACACCTACTGGTCCCGCTTCGGCGACATGTACTTCGCCGGGGACGGTGCCAAGCGCGACGCCGACGGCGACGTCTGGATCCTGGGCCGCGTGGACGACGTCATGAACGTCTCGGGCCACCGCCTCTCCACCCCGGAGATCGAGTCGGCGCTGGTCTCCCACTCGTCGGTCGCCGAGGCCGCGGTCGTGGGCGCGACCGACGAGACCACCGGCCAGGCGGTCATCGCGTTCGTCATCCTCTCCGACCAGGCCGAGGCCGAGGGACGGGACAAGGCCGAGCTCGCCGAGGAGATGCGCGCGCACGTGGGCAAGGAGATCTCCCCGATCGCCAAGCCCAAGAAGGTCCTCATCGTCCCCGAGCTGCCCAAGACCCGCTCGGGCAAGATCATGCGCCGCCTGCTCAAGGACGTGGCCGAGGAGCGCGAGGTCGGCGACGTCTCGACCCTCGCCGACCAGACGGTGATGCAGCAGATCGTGGACTCGCTGGCCGAGTAGGCCCCGCGGGACCGCGCGGAGGGCGGGGAACCGGCCGGTTCCCCGCCCTCCGGCGCGTCCGGGGCGGGGCTCTGGCAGGATCGGGGGCATGCGCAGACCCATCTACGTGCTCAACGGCCCCAACCTGAACCTGCTCGGCACTCGCCGCCCGGAGGTCTACGGGACGACGACGCTGGCCGACATCGAGGCCGCCGTGCGCGCCCGGGCGGGCGCCGCCGGGTGGGACGTCGCCTTCCACCAGACCAACCACGAGGGGGTGCTCGTGGACCTGATCCAGGAGGCCCGCACGGCGGGGGCCGCGATCGTGATCAACCCGGCGGCCCTCACCCACTACTCGATCGCCGTCCACGACGCCCTCGAGGCCGCCGAGCTGCCCGTCGTGGAGGTGCACCTGTCCAACGTGCACCGGCGGGAGGCGTTCCGGCACACCTCCTACGTGTCGCTGCAGGCGGACGCCGTCATCGCCGGCGCCGGGGCGCAGGGCTACGAGCTGGCCCTGGACTGGCTGCTGCGCACCCTCGGGGAGCCCGCCGGGACCTGAGCCGCCGGTGTCCGGGCCTCCGCGGGCCGAGCCGGGCGGGCCGGAACGGGCCGCGGGATCAGGCGGCGCAGGTGCCGGGGACCACGGCCTGGGTCCGCCCAGCGGCGGCGTCGAGGGCGGCGCGCAGCTCCCCGAGGGTCAGGGCGTAGCCGACCTGCCCCTCGAGGGCCTTGGCGAAGACGACCCCGGCCACGGTGCCGTCCTGGGCGACGAGCGGCCCGCCGGAGTTGCCCTGCTGGACGTGCCCGGCGACCTGGATGATCTCCATGGTCCCGCCGCCGGCGCCGTCCTGCAGCGGGGCGAGGGCGGTGCCCTGCACCGTGGCGGAGCCGGCGCTGAACGGCCCGCCCAGGGGGTAGCCCATGAACGCGACGAGGTCGCCCGGGGCGGGGTCCTGGCCCAGCGGCAGCGGGCGCACGTCCAGGGTCGGGACGGAGAGCACCGCGAGGTCCGCGGCGGGGTCGTAATGGACGACCGAGGCGGTGTGCACGGTGCCGTCGCGGGTCTGCACGACCGGCTCCTGCACCCCGGCGACCACGTGGGCGTTGGTGACCACCTGGCCCGGCGCGGTGGGGAACCCGGAGCCCGTCTGGTTCTGCCGGCACTCCACGGCGGTGCCGTAGACCTGCACCACGGAGCGGCCCGCCTCCTGGAGGGCGGGGCCGTCCGCGCTCTGCTCGGGGGCCTCCTGGGCGGGGAAGAGCAGGGCGTCGAGCTCCCGGATGCCGGTGGCCCCGTCCACGGCCTCCCGGGCCTCGGTCACCGCCGAGCGCACGGGGCCGGGCGTGTGCTCGTCGATGGCCCGCAGCACGGCGGAGGAGGCGATCTGCTGGGACACGGACGGGATCCCGAGCTGGGCCACGAACGAGGCCAGCAGGGACAGCACGAGGGCGGCCACCGAGACGTCCAGCAGCGCCCCGGCCACCCGATTGAGCGGGCCCAGCCGCATCCGCTCGGTCACGGCCGACAGCGCCCGTCCCACGAGCCCGCCCAGCACCTGCCCGAGCACGAGCAGCACGAGCACCGCGGCCAGCACCGCGCCCACCCGGTACTGCGGGTCGACCTGGGCGCTGACCCACGGGGCCGTGGTGAAGGCCGCCACGGCCCCGACCACGAAGCCGGCCAGGGAGCCGAGGGAGTTGAAGAAGCCCCGGCGGAACCCGAAGACGAGGTAGCCCAAAAGCACGACGGCCAGCAGGACGTCGAGCAGGTTGAGGGTCGGGGACATCGGCTTCCTCCGCGGGAGGGGACGGACGGGACGGGACCCCAGCATAGGGAGCACCTCTGGGAGAACCGTGGACCGTCCCTGCCCCCCGTTCCGGGGGCTGCCCGGCCCGGGTGCCGCGGCGGCCCGCGGGCCCGGTCCTTGGGAATCGTGCGCCGGAGACACTACAGTGAACCGCAGGACAGTCAGGCCGCTCACACTCCCGTGCGGGGCGGCCCCGCCGCACACCTGCCCGCCGGCACCGCCCGGGGCGGGCGAGATCTTGAGGAGAACCATGGACATCGACGTCCTCCGCCGCGCCCCGCTCTTCGCGTCCCTGGACGACCAGGCCTTTTCCGCGCTGACCGAGGAGCTCACCGAGGTCGAGCTCACCCGCGGCTCGACCCTGTTCCACGAGGGCGACCCGGGCGACCAGCTCTACTTCATCGTCTCCGGCAAGATCAAGCTCGGGCGCACCGCGGCCGACGGCCGCGAGAGCCTCGTGGCGATCATGGGCCCGGGCGAGCTGTTCGGCGAGATGGCGCTGTTCGACCCCAGCCCCCGCTCCACCTCCGCGACCGCCGTCTCGGAGACCCGCCTGATGGGGCTCAAGCACGCGAACCTCAAGAAGGTCATCGAGCGCTCCCCCGACGTCTCGGCCCAGCTGCTCCAGGCCCTGGCCCGCCGCCTCCGCCGGACCAACGAGTCCCTGGCCGACCTCGTCTTCTCCGACGTCCCGGGGCGCGTGGCCAAGGCCCTGCTCGACCTCGCGGACCGCTTCGGCCGCCCGGCCACCGACGGCATCCTGGTCGCTCACGAGCTGACCCAGGAGGAGCTGGCCCAGCTGGTCGGCGCCTCCCGCGAGACCGTCAACAAGGCCCTCGCCGAGTTCGTCCAGCGCGGCTGGATCCGCCTCGAGGCCCGGGCCGTGGTGATCCTCGACCTCCAGCGACTCAAGCAGCGCAGCCGCTGACCGAGCGCACCGCAACGGCCCGGCCGTCCCGCGAGGGACGGCCGGGCCGTTCTCGTGCACGGGCCGCTTGCCGCGCCGATGCGGGCGCGCCGGGACCGGCGCGGAGGGGCAGGGCTCAGCCCAGGTCCAGACGCAGGACCGGCCTCCCCCCGTGCTCCTCGAGCACGGGGTTGAGGGTGGCGATCCGCCGTTTCTTCGCCAGGAACGCGATCGCGGAGGAGCACTCGGCCAGCGACTCGAGCGCGACCAGGCTGCCGGGGGCCAGCAGCTCGGCCGGGGGCCGCCCGAGGGTGTCCGGCCGGCCGACGAGGTCGCCCAGCCAGGTGCCGTGCGGGTCCGCCACGGCGCGGGCCGCGTCCACCCACCCGCACCACGTCCCGCGGGAGCCGAGCAGGGACGCCGTCTGGCCGTCGGGGACCACGGCGGTGAAGTAGTGCACGTCGTGGCGGCGGTGCACGAAGTCCGAGCTGACCCAGTGGGCCAGCGGCCGCAGCAGGTCCGAGCGCAGCACGAGCCGGCGCCGGCCGAGGACGTCCGCGAGGGACACGTCCCCCAGGGCGAGGGCCTCCCGGGAGCGCAGCCACTCGGCGCCCTCGACGGACTCGACGGTGCTCATCGGATCGGGGCCGGCCAGCAGCACCCCGACCTCCTCGAAGGCCTTGCGGGCGGCGGCGACGACGGCCCGGCGGGCCCGGCCGACGTCGTCGGTGCCCAGCCGCCGCGTCCACTCCAGGGGCGTGGGCCCGGCCCAGTCGAGGGGGTCGTCGTCGTGGGCCTCGACGGGCCCGCCGGGGAACCCGACGGGGCCCAGCGAGGAGCTGCCGGTGCGGTGGGTGAGCAGGGTCTCGACCCCGTGCTCGCCGTCGCGCACGAACACCACCGCGGCCGCCGGCACGGGGGTGCTGCCGGGGATGCCGGCGCCGCGCTCGAGCCAGGCCCGGGCGGCCTCGCGGTGGCGTTCGGGGACCTCGAAGAAGCGGACGGCGGGCAGCCGCCCGGTGCGCGGCGCGCGCTCAGGCGAGCTCGGCAACCAGTTCCACCTCGACCGGCGCGTCCAGCGGCAGCACGGCCACGCCCACGGCGGAGCGGGCGTGCACGCCGGCGTCGCCGAAGATCCGGCCCAGCAGCTCGGAGGCGCCGTTGACGACCCCGGGCTGGCCGGTGAAGGAGGGGTCGGAGGCCACGAAGCCCACGACCTTGACGATGCGCCGGACCCGGTCCAGGTTCCCGACGGCCTCGCGCAGGGCGGCGACCGCGTTGAGGGCGGCGCGCCCGGCCAGCTCCTGGGCCTGCTCGGGGGACACGGTGCCCGCCGCGCCCGAGGCGCTCACCTTGCCGGTGGCCGGCAGGGCCCCGTCCACGAACGGCAGCTGCCCCGAGGTCCAGGCCCAGGTCCCGGCCACCACGGCCGGCACGTAGGCGGCCACGGGGGCGGCGACGGGGGGCAGCTCGAGGCCGAGCTGGGCGAGACGGGCCTCGACGGCGCCGGTGCGGGGGTCGTTGCTCATGGTCTCCTCCGGGTCGGGGGCGCCGTCAGTTCTTGGGGCGCTTGAAGTAGGCGATCGGGTTGGTCTGCACGGGGGCGGTGACGTTGCCCGCGGGGACGTCGGCGGGGGTCGAGCCGGGCAGCACGGTCACGAGCTCCCAGCCGTCCTCCCCCCAGTTGTCGAGGATCTGCTTGGTGGCGTGGATCATCAGCGGCACGGTGGCGTATTCCCAGGTGGTCATGGCCCCAGCGTAGCCACCCGCGGGCCCGGACGCGGCACGGGTGACGGAGCGCACGGCCCGGGAGGCGGGGGTCCCGCTTGTAGACTGGCCCAATGGCCTCCCGCAAGAACCCTGCCACGCAGGCACCGTCGGCCCTGGGCAACGTCGTGGCGTTCATCGCCACCAGCATCGTTGCCGGCATCGTGGCCGCCGGACTCCTCGTGCCCCCCGCAGCCGCCACGGGTCTCGCCGCCAACGCCTCCATCGGGTGGTTCAAGGACCTCCCCGCCCAGATGGAGGCGGGGCCGATGTCCCGTGCCTCGACGGTGCTGACCCGTGACGGCACCGAGATCGCGACCTTCTACGCGCAGAACCGCACGCCCGTGGAGCTGGAGCAGATCTCCCCGCACATGAAGGACGCGCTGCTGGCCATCGAGGACCGCGACTTCTACGAGCACGGCGGCGTGGACCTCGGCGGCATCGTGCGCGCGCTGGGCAACAACATCGTCAACCCCTCGGCCCGCCAGGGCGCCTCGACGATCACGCAGCAGTACGTGAACAACCTGATCATCGACTCGCAGGTGCGCGCCGGCGAGGAGGCCACGACGATCGGCGGGGACAAGGGCTACGCCGACAAGATCAAGGAGATCAAGCTGGCCCTGTCCATGGAGCAGGAGCTGTCCAAGGACGAGATCCTCGAGGGCTACCTGAACATGGTGCTCTTCGGCGGGCAGAACTACGGCGTCGAGGCCGCCGCACAGTACTTCTGGGGCATCCCCGCCTCCGACCTGAGCATCTCCCAGTCCGCGGTGCTCGCGGGCATGGTGCAGTCCCCCAACTACTACGACCCCGCCGTGAACCCGGAGGCCGCCGAGGAGCGGCGCAACGTCGTGCTCGACACGATGCTGCTGACCGGGGCGATCACGGAGCAGGAGCACGCCGCGGCGGTCGCCGAGCCGATCCGGCTGGACCTGCACCCCACGAACTCCGGCTGCACCGCCGCGGAGGTCGCCCCCTACTTCTGCGACTACGTGCAGAACACCGTGCTGCAGAGCTCCGCCTTCGGCGACACGCCCGAGGAGCGGCTCAAGACCCTGCAGCTGGGCGGGCTCGAGATCACCACCACCCTGGACCTCGAGGCCCAGCGCAAGGCCGAGGAGGAGGTCAACCGCACGCAGCCGCGCGACGACAACCCCGACGGGGTCTCGACCGCGCTGGTCTCCCTCGAGCCCTCCAACGGCGACATCGTGGCGATGGCCCAGAACACCTACTACTCCACGGCCGAGGGCGACTCGAACACGACCTACAACTTCAACGTGGACTCGTGGATGGGCGGGGCCGGCGGCTTCCAGGTCGGCTCGACCTACAAGCCCCTGACCCTCGCCGCGTGGATCGACGCCGGCAACGGCGTCAAGGACGAGATCGACGCCTCCCAGACGAAGTGGCCGGCCGACCACCGCTGGCGCGCCTCCTGCCTGGAGAACGGGTACAAGATCGAGCCCGGCGACAACGGCGGGGGCTTCGAGATCCAGAACGCCTCCCCCGGCTACGAGCGGAGGATGCCCGTGGACTACGGGCTGTACAACTCCATCAACACCGCGATCTACGCGATGGCCGAGGAGATGGACCTGTGCAACATCGGGAAGATCTCCGAGTCCCTGGGCATCGTCAGCGGCAAGACCGGCGAGCCGGTGGACACCACGGTCCTGTCCTCGCTGCTGGGCGGCTCCGTGGACATCTCCCCCATGACCATGGCCCGGGCCTACTCGGCCTTCGCCAACCGCGGCGTGATGTGCGAGCCGCGCGCCCTGGAGAAGGTCACGGACTACACCGGCAAGGTCTACGACATCCCCGAGACCTCGTGCGAGCGGGTGATCAGCGAGGACGTGGCCGACGGCGTGAACTACACCCTCGAGCAGGTGTTGGTGCGCGGCTCCGGCTACAAGCGCGGCATCGACCTGCCCGGGGCCTCGGCGGCCAAGACGGGCACGACCGACAACTCCACCCAGACGTGGATGCTCGGCTACACCCGCGGCCTGGCCACCGCCTCGTGGGTGGGCAACTACGAGCTCGGCTCCCGCTCCCTCAACGACCTGAACATCGGCGGACGCACCGGCGGCTCCGACACCGACTGGGTCGACGGCTCGACCTACGCCGGTGAGCAGTGGCAGCGCTTCATGCGGGAGATCGCCCCGGACTACGACACCGACGACTTCGCGAAGCCCTCGGAGGACGTGCTCGAGGGTGAGAACGGCACCACGGAGATCGGCTAGGTGGCCGCCGCGGACCGGCCCGGCACCCCCGGCCGGGTGCCCGGACCGCTGCGCGCCGCCGCGGCCCTGGCCGGGGCCGGGCTCGCCGCGGGCGCGGGACTGGGCGCGTGGGGCGTCGTCGTCGAGCGCCGCCGCTTCCAGCTGCGCACCGAGCACCTGCGGCTGCTGCCGCCGGGCAGCGCCCCGCTGCGGATCCTGCACCTGTCCGACCTGCACGTGTGGCCCGGCCAGCGCGCGGTGCGCGAGTTCGTGCACTCGCTGGCCGCGCTGCGCCCGGACCTCGTGGTGGACACCGGCGACAACCTCTCCCACCCGGAGGCGCTGCCGGCGCTGCTGGAGATCCTCGAGCCGCTGCTGGCGTTCCGGGGCGCCTACGTGCCCGGATCGAACTGCTACTTCGGTCCGCGGCCGAAGAACCCCTTCCGCTACTTGTGGCGGGACACCTCCGGGGAGGGCCGCGACGAGGCCCCGCGGCTGCCCACCGGGGCCATGCACGCGGCCTTCGACGCCGCGGGGTGGACCCCCCTGATCAACCGGGCCGCGCGCCTGGAGGTCGCCGGGCACGTGCTGGACCTCTCCGGGGTGGACGACCCGCACCTGGGCTACGACCGTCACCCCGGCTTCCTGGACACCCCCGGGGCCGCGCTGCGCCTGGGCGTCGCCCACGCCCCGTACCTGCGCACCCTCGACCGGTTCGCGGCCGACGGCGCCGACCTCGTGCTCGCCGGCCACACCCACGGCGGGCAGGTCTGCCTGCCGGGCGGGCGGGCGCTCGTGAGCAACTGCGACCTCGAGCCCCGCCGCTGCAAGGGCCTGATCACCCAGGGCGGGGTCCCGGTCAACGTCTCGGCCGGCCTGGGCACCTCCCGCTTCGCCCCGATCCGGCTGTTCTGCCCGCCGGAGGCCGTCCTGCTCACGCTCACCGACTGAGTCCCGCGGGCACCGCGCGCCCCCGCGCACCGGGTCGGGTCAGGCGCCCGCCCCGCCGCGCGGACGCGGGACCAGGGCCTCGAGCACGGCGGGCAGCCGGAGCACCCCGTCCTCGGCGCAGAAGTGCCCCGCCCCCGGGACCACCTGCAGCCGGGCGCCCAGCCGCGCGGCGAGCTCCTCGGTGGCCGCCGCCGGGACGGTGGGGTCGTCGTCGGAGCGCAGGACAAGTCGGCGGCGGGTGCTCGCGCGCACGGCCGTGAGGTCGGTGTCCCCGGCAAGGAAGCCGTCCAGCAGCGGCACGGCCGCGAGCCGGCCCGTGAACCCCGCCACGAGCACGAGCCCGCCCAGCTCCCAGGGCCGCGGCAGCCGGGCGAGGTGGCGCAGCACGGTGACGCACCCGAGGCTGTGGGCCACCACGTGCGTGTGCGCGTCGACCGCGCCGACGGCCCGGCCCACCGCTTCCTGCCACGCCCCCGCCTCGGGGTACGAGGGCTCCGGCAGCTCGGCCGGGACCGTGCGGACGCCGTCGGCCTCCAGCCGCTCGCACAGCCAGGGGAACCAGTGGCTGCCGGGGGCGGCGTCGTAGCCGTGCACGACGACGACCCGCCGCACCTCCGGCTCCGCGGACCCGCTCACGCGCTGATCTCGGGCACCGCCACGATGATCCGGTGGTTGGTGCGCTCGCACAGGTACATCTCCACGGTGCCCTCGGGCACGGGCCCGCCCTCGGGCCACTGGTCCTCCGGCAGCCGGCGCAGCGTGCCGCCGCAGGACGGGCAGATGGGGTCCATGGTCTTCCTCCTCGCTTCGGCGCGGGCCCCGGCGTCCCCGGGCCCGTCCCGCCAGCATCCCGCAGATCCGCGCCCGTCACCATCCCCGCCCGGCCCCACCCCGCGACCGTGTGGTCATACCATAGGATGTGACCTGCGCCGCTCCGGCCAGACCCGTCCACCCGAGGAGGACCCATGACCGCTCCCGCCGCGCCGCGCCCGCACGAGGCGCTCCTTGAGGACCTGCGCACCCGTTGCGGGCGCACGGTGGTGGTCGACTCCGAGCTCGAGCACCGGGCCCTGGCCCACGACGCCTCCCACTACCTGCTCCAGCCGTCCGCGGTGGTCCGCCCGGGCACGGCCGAGGACGTCGCCGCGGTGCTGCGCACGGTCGCCCGGCACGGGGCGGGACTGACCTTCCGCTCCGGCGGGACGTCGCTGTCCGGGCAGGCGGTCACCGACCAGGTCCTCGTGGACGTGCGCCGGAACTTCCGGGCGGTCGAGGTCCTCGACGGCGGCCGGCGGGTGCGCGTGCAGCCGGGGGCGACCGTGCGCCAGGTCAACGCCCGCCTCGCCCCGCACGGGCGCCGGCTGGGGCCCGACCCCGCGAGCGAGAGCGCGTGCACGATCGGCGGGGTCGTGGCCAACAACTCCTCCGGCATGGCCTGCGGCACCGAGGCCAACACCTACCGCACCCTCGAGTCGATGGTCCTCGTGCTGGCCTCGGGCACCACGGTGGACACCGGCGCCGCCGACGCCGACCGGCGGCTGCGCGCCCTGGAGCCGGAGCTGCACGAGGGGCTGCTGCGGCTGCGCGACCGGGTGCGGGCGGACCCGGCCTCGGTGCGCACGATCGAGCAGCAGTTCGCCATGAAGAACACGATGGGCTACGGCCTGAACTCCTTCCTGGACCACGACGAGCCGGTGCGCATCCTCGAGCACCTGGTGATCGGCAGCGAGGGCACCCTGGGCTTCGTGGCGGAGGCGACCTTCCGCACCGTGGAGATCCTCCCCCACGTCTCGACCGGTCTGCTGGTCTTCCCGGACCTCTCCGCCGCGACCCGGTCGGTGCCGCAGCTCGTGGCGGCCGGCTCGGCCACGGTCGAGCTGCTGGACGCGACGTCCCTGCGGGTCTCCCAGCGCACCGGCACCGCGCCCGCCCGGATCCGGGACCTCGCCGTGGCCGGGCACGCGGCGCTGCTCGTGGAGTACCAGGGCCGCACCCGCGAGGAGGAGCAGGAGCGCTCCGCGGCCGCCGCCGGGGTCTTCCGCGGGCTCGAGCTCGCCGCCCCCGCCGAGCTCACCGACGACCCGGCGGAGCGGGCCGCGCTGTGGACCGTGCGCAAGGGCCTCTACACCGCCGTGGCCGGCAACCGCCCCTCCGGGGCCAACGCGCTGCTCGAGGACGTCGTCGTCCCCGTGCCCGCCCTGGGCGAGACCTGCGAGCAGCTCACGGAGCTGTTCGCCGCCCACGGCTACCGCGACTCGGTGATCTTCGGCCACGCCAAGGACGGCAACGTCCACTTCATGCTCAACGAGCAGTTCGGGGACCCCGCGCAGCTGGCCCGCTACGAGCGCTTCACCGAGGAGATGGTCGCCCTCGTCCTGGGCCACCGCGGGTCCCTGAAGGCCGAGCACGGCACGGGCCGGAACATGGCGCCCTTCGTGCGCCGCCAGTACGGCGACGAGCTCTACGACGTGATGGTGGCCCTCAAGCGCCTGGCCGACCCCCGGGGCGTGCTCAACCCCGGGGTGCTGCTCAACGAGGACCCCACCGTCCACGTGCGCGACCTCAAGACAGCCCCGGCCGTCGAGGAGGAGGTCGACCGGTGCGTGGAGTGCGGCTACTGCGAGCCGGTCTGCCCCTCGAAGGACCTGACCCTCACCCCGCGCCAGCGCATCGTGGGCCGCCGCGAGATCGCCGCGGCCGAGGCGCGCGGGGACGGGGCGCTCGCCGCGCGCCTGCGGGCCGAGTACGACTACGAGGGCCTGCAGACCTGCGCCGTGGACGGGATGTGCGTGACCGCCTGCCCCGTGCTGATCAACACGGGCGACCTCGTGCGCCGGCTGCGCGCCGAGGACCCGCACCCGGTCGCGGACGCGGGCTGGGGCCTCGCGGCCCGGGCGTGGGGGGCGACGACGACGGGGGCCGGGCTCGGGCTGACCGCCGCGAAGGCGCTGCCCCCGGCGCTGCCGCGGGCCGCCACGACCGCGGCGCGGGCCGTGCTGGGCGCCGAGCACGTGCCCCAATACAAGGACGCGCTGCCGGCCGGCGGCCCCGCGCGTCCGCGGCGCCACGACGAGCAGGCCGAGGCGGTGTTCTTCCCGGCGTGCATCAACACGATGTTCGGCCCCGCCGAGCCCGGCGGGCGCACCGCCTCCCAGGCGTTCCTCGCCCTGTGCGACCGGGCCGGTGTGCACGTCACCGTGCCCGAGGACATCGGCAGCCTGTGCTGCGGCACCCCGTGGAAGTCCAAGGGGCTGCGGACCGGCTACGCCACGATGTCCGAGCGGACGCTGGCGGCCCTGTGGGAGGCCTCCCGGCACGGGCGGCTGCCGGTGGTCTGCGACGCCGCCTCCTGCACGGAGGGCCTCGAGACCATGCGGGAGCTGGCCGCGGCCTCGCCGGCCCACCGCGGGCTGCGGTTCGTGGACGCGGTCGAGTTCACCGCCGAGCGCCTGCTCGGGCGCCTGCCCGTGACCCGGCCGGTCGGGTCGATGGCCCTGCACCCCACGTGCTCGAGCACCCACCTCGGGATCACCGGCGCCCTCGAGACCATCGCGCGGGCGATCAGCGACGACGTCGTCGTGCCCGTGGACTGGGGCTGCTGCGCCTACGCCGGGGACCGCGGGATGCTCCACCCGGAGTTCACCGCCTCGGCCACCGCCGCCGAGGCCCGGGAGGTGACCTCCCGCCGCTTCGACGCCTACGCCTCCCTGAACCGCACGTGCGAGCAGGGCCTGACGGAGGCCACCGGCCACCCCTACCGCCACGTCCTGGAGCACCTCGAGGAGGCGACCCGCTGAGCGCCCCGGGCCGGTGCGGGGCGCTCCGCAGCACCGGCCCGGGTCCGGGCAGCGCCCCACCGATTCAGGTTGTGCACAACCGGATTGCGTGCCACCATGGTTGACGTGCCCGCAGACCTCCGCCTCGACGCCCAGCTGTGCTTCGCCCTGCACGCGGCCTCGCGCGCCACGACGGCGGCCTACCGCGCCCCGCTGGCCGAGCTCGGCCTGACCTACCCGCAGTACCTCGTGCTGCTGGCCCTGTGGGAGGAGGACGGCCAGAGCGTCTCCGCCCTCGGGACCCGCCTGCGCCTGGACAGCGGCACCCTCTCCCCGCTGCTCAAGCGGATGGAGTCCGCCGGGCTGCTCGAGCGCCGCCGCGGCCACGCCGACGAGCGCCGGGTCACCGTCCACCTCACGGCGACCGGCGCCGGGCTGCACGAGCGCGCCCCGGCGGTCCAGCGCCGGGTGCTCGAGGCCTCCGGACTGGACCCGCAGGAGATGGCCGAGCTGCACCGGCTCGCCCGGAAGGTCGCCGCCGGCCCGGCGGCCGGCACCGGCTGAGCCGCGGCTGCCCCACGGCGGGCCCCGGCCGGGCCGCGCCGGCCCCCACCGCTTCCCGCCCCACCCCGACGTCCCGCCGGAACGACCGTCGGCACGACCCCTTCTCCACCGACCCGATCGGAGCACCGCATGAGCCAGAGCACCACCACCCGCCGCATCGTCCTGGCCTCCCGCCCGCAGGGCGCCCCCGCGCCCGGGAACTTCCGCCTCGAGGAGGCCGAGCTGCCGGCCCCGGAACCCGGGCAGGTCCTGGTCGCCAACCGCTGGATGTCCGTGGACCCGTACATGCGGGGCCGGATGAACGACGCGAAGTCCTACGTCCCGCCGTTCCGGGTGGACCACCCGCTCGACGGCGGCGCCGTGGGCGAGGTCATCGCCTCGGCCGCCCCGGAGGTGCCGGTGGGCACCACGGTGCTGCACGGGTCGGGCTGGCGCGAGCACGCCCTGCTCGAGGCCTCCGCGGTGACCCCGGTGGACCCGGACGCCGCACCGGCCTCCGCCTACCTGGGGGTGCTCGGGATGCCCGGGCTCACCGCCTACGCGGGGCTGCTGGGCGCGGCCCGCTTCACCCCCGGGGACACGGTCTTCGTCTCGGGGGCCGCCGGGGCCGTGGGCTCGCTCGTCGGACAGATCGCCCGGCTCTCCGGCGCCGCCCGGGTGATCGGCAGCGCCGGCTCCCCGGAGAAGGTCGCCCGCCTGCTCGAGCTCGGCTTCGACGCGGCCTTCGACTACCACGACGGCCCGGTGGTCGAGCAGCTGAGGGCGGCCGCCCCCGAGGGCATCGACGTCTACTTCGACAACGTGGGCGGCGAGCACCTCGAGGCCGCGATCTCCGTGCTGAACACCCGCGGCCGGGTGTGCCTGTGCGGGGCGATCGCCCAGTACAACGCGACCGAGCCGCCGGCGGCACCGCGCAACCTGGCGCTGGCGATCGGCAAGATGCTGACCCTGCAGGGCTTCCTGGTCGGCGGCTGGCAGGACATGGCCCCGGAGTTCCGGGAGCGGATGACCGGCTGGCTGGCCGCGGGCGAGATCCGCTGGGACCAGACGGTGCGCGAGGGCCTCGAGAACGCCCCGCAGGCGTTCATCGACCTGCTCGAGGGCGCCAACACCGGCAAGATGGTCGTCGCGCTCTGAGGCCCCCCGTGCGCGTCGTCGACCTCAGCCGCCCGGTGACCGCGGGGATGCCGGTGTTCCCCGGCGATCCCCCGGTGGAGACCCGTCCCGCGGCGACCGTGGCCGCCGACGGCTTCCGCGTCACGGCCCTGCACCTGGGCACGCACACGGGCACGCACGTGGACGCCCCCGCGCACCTGTTCGAGGGCGGGGCCGCGGTGGACGAGCTCGACCCCGCCGCCCTGGTCGGCCCCGCACGGGTCGTGGACGCGACCGGCCGCGCCCCGGGGGCCGTGATCGGCTGGGACGAGGTCGCGGAGCAGCTGGCGGACCTCGCCGCCGGGGAGGTCGTGCTCGTGCGCACGGGATGGGACGCGTGCTTCGGCACCGACCGCTACCTGGCCCCGCCCGTCCTGGACCCCGGGCTGGCCCGGCGGCTGGTCGCCGCCGGGGTGCGCGTGCTCGGCACCGACACCCTCAGCCCGGACCCCGTCCCGGACGCCGCCGGACCGGGGGCCCTGCCCGTGCACGAGGTCGTCCTCGGCGCGGGCGGGGTGATCGTGGAGAACCTCGCGGGCCTCGCGGCGGTGGACCGGCCGGGGGCGCTGTTCGTGGCGCTGCCGCTGCCGCTCACCGGTCTGGACGCCTCTCCGGTGCGGGCGGTCGCCCTGTGGCCGGGCACCGCCTGAGGCAGGCCCGGGCGGCTCAGGCGGCGCGGCGGGCGAGCGGGCTGCCGTCGAAGGCCTCGAGCAGGGCCTGCGGGTCGGCGTAGTACTCCACGGCGCCGGCCTCGCGCAGCTCGGCCTCGCTGATCCCGCCGCTGCCCAGCCCGACCGTGTCCATCCCGAGCCGGCGGGCGGCCACGACGTCCCAGCGGGCGTCGCCGACCACGACCGTCTCCTCGGCGCGCAGCCCGCCGGCCTCGAGCGCGGCGGCGAAGATGTCCGGCTCGGGCTTGCTGTGCTCGGCGTCGGTGGCCGTGGTGACGGCGGTGAGGACGTCGTCGACGTCGAGGGCCGTGCGCATCGCGGCGACCTCGGCGGCGTTCGACGACGACGCGAGCACGACGGCGAGGCCCTCCTCGGCGCAGCGGCGCAGCAGCTCGACCGCGCCGCGGGTGGGCGTGAGCCCGGGCCAGTGCACGGAGAACAGGCTGCCGTGGGCGTCCCCGATGGAGGCGTCCTGGTCCCGGTCGCGGTCGGCGGGCAGCAGCTCGTCGATCAGCTGCTCGGAGCCCATGCCGATCAGCCGGTGGATGCGGGACATCGGCACGTCCCAGCCCTTCTGGTTGAAGGCGTGCCACCACGCGACCGTGTGCAGGTAGCTGGAGTCGATGAGGGTGCCGTCGACGTCGAAGAGGACGCCGCGCGGGGATCCGGGGGTGCTCATGGTCCCCAGCATGCCACCGCGGACGGCTCAGCGGCCGGTGCGGCGCCCCCGGCGCAGGACGAGGAGGGTGAGCGCGGCGATCGCCCCGACGGCCAGGAGCCCGGTGCCGAGCGGCGCCAGCACGGCCCCGGCGGTGCGGCCGGTGAGCGCGTCGAGGTCGAGGACGTGCACGCGCCCGTCGTGGCCGCCGGCGAGCACGGCGTCATCGACGACGACGGGCCCGGCCGGGGCCAGGGGCTGGTCCGAGACCTGCTGCCGGCCCCGGGGCAGCCCGGTCGCGGCGTCGAGGGCGCCCACCGCGCCCGTGGTCGTCGAGTAGACGACCGCGCCGTCGACCACCGCCGGCGCGGCCTTGACGGGCCCGGAGCCGTGGGCCCAGCGCTGCCGGCCCGTGCGCAGATCCAGGGCGTGCAGCCGCTCGGTCGTGGGGCTGCCGACGTAGACGGTGCCGTCGGCGACCACCGGCGCCCCGGACTTGTTGTCGACCACGAAGGGCCCGTCCCCGAGCCGGGTCTCCCACAGCAGCTCCCCGGTCGCCGCGTCGAAGCCGTGCGCCCAGTGCTCGAGGTGCTCGAGCGGGCCGAGGTCGCGGTGGGAGGTCGTGACCACGATCCCCTCGGACACGGCCGGCGGCACGTCGTCGAGCCCGGAGTCCGCCTGCGGCACCGGGGTCTGCCACGCCGTCGTGCGGGCGGCCATGTCGTAGGCGACCACGCGGGGCTCGTCGTAGAGGCCCGCGGTGTAGAGGATCCCGTCCTCGGCCGCCGGGGCGGCCATGCTGACCACGGCCCCGATCTCGACGCGCTCGAGCAGCTCGCCCGTCGCGGCGTCGAGCACGTGCAGGTGCCGGTCGCCGGCTGCGGCGTGGATCCGGCCCCCGTGCAGGACGGGGGTGGGCATGACGTGGCCGTCCACGGCGTGCTGCCACCTCCGCTCGCCCGTGGCGGCGTCGAGGGCCAGGACCCCGCCGGGGCCGTCGCCGCGGATGCCGTCCGCGCGCTCCTCGCCGCGGTCGCCGTAGCCGACCCACACCGTGCCGTCCGCGACGATCATCTCGGAGTGGATCCAGTTGGGCGCCTGCGCCTGCCACAGCTGCTCGCCCGTGGCGAGGTCGAACGCGTGCAGCGTGCCGCTGCCGTGGGTGCCCACGTACAGCCGGTCGCCCACGACCACCGGGGTCGAGCGGACCTCGTCCGGCAGGGCGAAGCCGCCCGGGAACGGCTCGACCGACCCGTCCGTGGTGAGCACCGGGTTCTTCTCGGGGGTCAGGCGGTACTGCGTCCACTCCTGCGGGTCCTCGACGGGGGCCCGGTCGGCCGGCGCGGCGGTCGCGGCCGGGAGCGGGCCGAGCGCCAGGGCGGCGCCGAGGAGCAGGGTGGCGCGGGCGGTGTCCATGGCAGACCATTGTCCACCGCCGCGCCGTCGTCGTCCCCGGTCCGGGGACATTCACCCGATCCTCCCGGGAACGGCGGAACGACCCCGCCCGGACGCGGTGCGTCCGGGCGGGGCCGTGCGGTACGGGACCGGGTCAGCCGCTCAGGCGGTCGCCCTGTCGTGCCCGTGGCCGCGGCCGTGCTCGGAGTGCGGGCCGTGGCCGCGGTCCTTGCCCTGCGGGTGGCCCAGCGCGCCCTGGCCCTTCTGCTTGTAGGGCTCGCCCACGCCGTTGACGTCGTGGGTCGTGGTCGCGTAGCGCAGGACGACGGCGGCCGCCGCGTCCGCCATCTGCTCCATGCCCTCGAGGTTGACGTTGGAGAGGTCGTCGCACGCGGTGTGGTAGCACTCGTCGTAGGCGACCCCGGCCTGGCCGCCGAACAGCGCGGCCTGCTCCTCGGTCTTCACGCCCTCGGCTCCGGTGAACAGCCCGCCGGAGGGGACGTCCGCGGCGATGAAGGGCCCGTAGTCGCTGCGGCCGCTGAACTCCGTCTCCCCGGAGGTCAGGCCCACCTGGGCGAAGTGCTCGTGGAAGGCGGCCTCGATCGCCCCGGACCCCTCGGGGACGTTCGTGTCACCGGGGTCGAAGGCGGAGGCGTCGCCGTCGTAGACGAAGCGGCCGTAGTTTGGCGAGCCGATCATGTCGAAGTTCAGGTACAGCGCGATGTCCTCGAGGCCCTCGGGGTCGTTGTCCTGGAGGTCGCCCACGTAGTGCTCGGCGCCCAGCAGGCCCAGCTCCTCGGCGCCCCACCAGGCGAAGCGGACCTGGTTCTCCGTCCTCGTCTTGGCCATGGCCTCGGCGATCGCCAGGATGCCGGCGGAGCCGGTGCCGTTGTCGCTGATGCCCGCGCCCTCGGTCACGCCGTCGAGGTGGGCGCCGACCACGACCGTGTTCTCGGGGTCGCCGGTGCGGGTCTCGGCGAGCACGTTGGCGGTGGTGCGCAGCTCGGAGACGGTCTCGGTGCGCACGGTGACCGTGCCGGCGTCGAGCAGCCCGACGCCGGCCGCGTAGCTCAGCCCGACCGTCGGCAGGGTCGTGGCCTCCGGGGAGCCGAGGGTGCCGATGACGACGCCCTCGTTGCCGGGGGCGCCGCCGTTGAAGATCAGCACGGCGGTGGCGCCGGCGGCCTCGGCGTTGGCGGCCTTGTCCCCGAAGGGGCAGGTGCCGCGCTGGATCAGGGCGATGTTCCCGGGCACGAACCCGGCGAAGTCGCTCGCCTCGCAGCCGCTGGAGGAGGAACCCGCGGTGCCGTCGGTGTCCACGGCCTGGACCGTCCCGGTGACGGTCCCGGAGCCGGAGTAGGACATCACGGCGACGTCCTCGGCGGCGAGCGCGGTGCCGTCGGCGGTGACGGTCGCGGGGCTGAGCTCCTCGAAGTACGGGAACCGGAACTCCTGGACCCGGGGCTCGTAGCCGGCCGCGCGCAGCCGCTCGACGACGTAGTCGACGCTGGCCTGGTAGCCGGGCTGCCCGGAGGCGCGGTTGCCGCCGTTGGCGTCGGCGATCCGCTGGAACGCCTCGAGGTGGGTGGTGAGCGCGGCCTGCGAGACGGCCTGGGTGAGCTTGGCCGTGGTGTTGTTGTTGCTGTTCTCGCGCGTGGGTGCGGCCACGGCGGAGGTCGCCGTGAGGGTGAGGGCGCCGGCGAGGGCGGCCGAGGTGATCCAGCGACTGGGCATGCGGGGGGACATGGAACCTCCTGGGCAGGGGCCGGACGGAGGGATGCCCCTGCGCGGCCCGATTCACAGCTCCGCGCGGATGACGCGGATTTGCACATGCTCACAGCAGGGTTACTGAGGGGTCAACGACTTTCGTCCAGAGTTCGTGATCTGCCTCACAGGGCGGCGACACGCCCCGTGCATCCCGCCCGGATTTCGCGACGGCGGGAGGCCGTGGCTATGATGGAGCAGTTGTTTCCGGCCGAGGCCGGGGACCACGGGATGTGGCGCAGCTTGGTAGCGCGCGTCGTTCGGGACGACGAGGTCGCAGGTTCAAATCCTGTCATCCCGACCAGCTGTGAAAGGCCCCGGACCGCTTCGGTCCGGGGCCTTTCGCGTGCCCGCGCCCGCACGTCCGACGACGGGTACGGGCCGCGGCGGACTGTCCCCGCAAGAATCGACACCCCCCGCCCACAAAGTCGCAAATGCATGAATTAGACTCGCGGCAACGGGTCCGACCGCCCGGCAGCAGGGGGATCCGGGCGATCCACCGCTCCCCTGCCCCGCGGTCGCCGAGCCCGTGGCACGGGCGCCGGGGGCGTCCGGGAACCGATCGCTCCGGGGGGAGAACTTCATGGATACCGACATCGACCGCGTCCTCGACGCGACGGGCGACGGCGTGCTGGGCGCCGCGCTGCAGCTGTTCACGGACTGGTCCCTGTGGCTGGGCGTCGCCCTGATCGTGGCGGCCGTGGTCAGCTCCGCGCTGACGAAGAAGGTCCCGTGGACCCGCGAGGCCTCCGTGTGGCTGTACTCGATGGCCGCCACCGCCTGCTTCGCCGTGCACTGGGCGACCGGCTCCGTCTGAGCCGCGCACGCCGAGGGGCCGGGCCCCGCCGCACCCGGTGCGGCGGGGCCCGGCCCTTTCCCGTCCGTCCCTCGACCCCGGTCCGCCCCGACGGGTCCGGCCGGGGCGCGGGCTACTTCGCGCGGGCCGGGGCGAGGACCAGCGTCTCGTCCCCACCCTCGACGTCCCGGTCGGCCAGGGTCCACCCGGAGCGCAGGAGCTGCTCGGCGAGGTCCCCGGTGAGCACCGTGTCCGCGCCGGCCCGGCCCAGCTCCTCCTCGAGGGCGCGGGTGAGCGCCTCCTCGGAGAAGGGCCCGTCCGGTCCGGCCAGCTCCGGGTCCGCCAGGTCCTCGAGCACGCACAGCCCCTCGCAGGAGAGCTCGATCATCAGCCCGGCCTCGAGCCGGGTGGAGGTGGTCGTGGTGGTCGACGTCGTGGTCCGCTCCGTCAGCTGCCCGGAGAACTCCCCCGCGGCCGGTGCCGCCGGGGCCTGCACGGGCGCCTGCACCGGGACCTGGACGGGGGCCGCCACGGGAGCCGGGGCCGGGGCCGCCACGGCACTCGCCCCCTGGGACGAGCCGCCGCCGGACGCGGCGGGCGCGCCGCCGGAGCCGCCGGAGCCGCCGGCGGCCGCTCCACCGCCGCCCCCGGAGCCGGACGCCGGGGCCTCCGTGTCCGGGGCGGGCCGCGAGGTGGGCTGCGGCTCCGGGTCCGGGGACGGGGTCGCCGTGGTCAGGGGCGGGAGCGGCTCGTAGGTGTGCGCGGACCGGGCCTCGGCGGCGGCGCCGCCGCAGCCGGTGAGCGCCGCGAGCGAGAGCGCGGCCAGGGCGAGGATGCGGGTTCGCTGGGTCATCGGGTTCTCCAGGAGCGAGGGGGTCGGGACGCGGTCAGGAGGCCGGGTCGGGATCGGCGGGCCGGCGGCGGCGCAGCGCCCAGGACCCGAGGCCGGCGCCCACGGCGAGCAGCGCCAGGAGCCCGGTGGTCAGCTGCTGCGGGGCGGCGGCGGCCCGGACGCCCCCGGTGCCGGTGTCCGCCGTGACGGCCTCGGCGTAGGCGGCGCCGTAGCCCGCGCCGTACCCGGCGCCGGCGCTGCCGGCGACGGTCGTGGTCGTCTCGGTGACGGTTTCGGTGTGCGTGCTCGTCGACTCCTCGAAGAGCACGAAGGCCTCCAGGCTCGCCTGCACGCGCTGCGCGGCCTCGGGGGCGATCACCACGACCGGCACGGACCGCTCGGGCGCTGTACTACCCCCGTCTTCGGGGCCCGGCCGCACCGCGCCGTCCCCGGACGTCCCCTCCCGGGGTGCGTCGGCGCCGTCGGTGGTGTCCGGGTCCTCGGGGGTGCCCCCCTCCCCCGGAGTGGGGTCGGCGCCGGCGGTCGGCTGCGCCCCGTCGTCGTCGGCCCCGTCCCCGGCGGGCGCGTCGGGTGCCGCCGCGATCTCGAAGGCCGTGCGCGCGGACCAGCTCAGCTCGCGGTCTTGACCGGCGATGAACAGGTCGCGGTAGTCCTCGTCGGCGAGGACGGTGAGCTCGGTCGTGGGCGTCGTGGCGGTCACGGTCACGGCGAGCTCGCCCGCGGTGGTGCCGGCAGGGACGGCCAGGTCGAGCACCTGCCGGCCGCTCTCCGCGCGGAACGTCCGCTCGCGGGTCCCGTCGGCGAAGGCGACCGGCCCGTCGAGGGTCACGGTCGTGGCGTAGGCGATCTCCGGCAGCTCGACGAGCAGACGCTCGGGGCTGCCGTCGGGAGCGGTGTCCACCGAGATCGCCCCGTCCTCCTGGGCCTGGAGGACGGGCACGACGCGGCGGGCCTGCTCGAGCATCGCGGCGGCGCGCTCGAGGTGGGAGTCCTCGAGCCCGGACAGCTCCGGGTTCGGAGCCTCGGCCGTCGCCAGGGAGCGCACGGCCCAGTGGACGGCCCGCGCCTCGTGCGCGTCGTCGGTCGCGCCGAAGACGGAGAGCAGGTACCCGGCCAGGGCGGCACTGTCCCGCTCCCAGTAGACGGGGGTGCCGCCGGCCCTCTCGCCGACGACCTGCGTCCAGCCGCCGTCGGGGTCGTCGACGGGCTGGGTCACGGCGTAGTGCTCGTCGTCGAGCACCTCCTCGTCCAGCGGGGCCAGGGGCTGGTCCTCGTCGAGGCCGTAGCCGGTGTCCCCGTTGCTCAAAGAGACGGGGGTGAAGTAGTGCTCCGGCCCGGTGGCCGGGGTGCCCTCGGGGAGCTCCACCGCGGTGCCGTCGATCGCCACGGGCGCGGCGGCGGCCGGGGCCGCGGTCAGCAGCGGGCCGGCGACCGCGGTGGTGCCGGCGAGCACCGCGGCGGCGAGCAGCCGGGGGCGGCGGGCGGGCAGGGTGGAGGGCATGGAGGTCTCCTGGGGAGGGGCGGGAGGGGTGGTGCGCCGGGCGCTCCACCGTCGTTTACCAATGTAATTGCATGAGTTGCCGGCGTCTCGCGGAAGACGCCGTGCGACGGGCGGTGTACCCGCAAGAGCGGACAGTCCCGCGTCGCGGGCCGTCACGGGACCGGGGCCGTCTCGGGGTCGAGGGCGAGGTCGACCACGAGGTTGTTCGTGTAGGACCACGTGGGCGAGCCGTCGGGGCGGACGTAGTCGCCCGAGCACGTGACCAGGGACAGCCCGGGCTCGCCGGTGAGCTCGAAGACGTCCTGCGGCAGGGTCAAGCCCCCGGGAGTGGTGTAGCGATCCTTCGTGCGGGGATCAGGCGGTGAGGGCGGTCAGGGGGTCGGGGCTCACCTCGCTTCCGGTGTCGGCGACGGTGGTGAGCCGGCAGCGGGTGAGGACCTCCAGGCCGAGGTAGCGGCGGCCCTCGGCCCATTCGTCGGTCTGCTCGGCCAGCACCGCGCCGACGAGGCGGACGATGGCTGCGCGGTTGGGGAAGATCCCGACCGCGTCGGTGCGGCGCCGGATCTCCTTGTTCAACCTCTCGGCAGGGTTGTTGGACCAGATCTGCGCCCAGACGTCCTTGGGGAAGCTCGTGAAGGCGAGGATGTCCTCCCGGGCATTGGCCAGGTGCTCGGCCACCGCCGGGAGCTTCTCGGTGACGTAGTCGATGAGGCGGTCGAACTGGGCGTTCACGGCGGTGGCGTCGGGCTGGTCGTAGACGCTGTGCAGCATGGCTTTGACGGCCGGCCACATGCTCTTCGGGCAGATCGACATGAGATTGGCCGCGTAGTGGGTGCGGCACCGTTGCCAGGCGGCACCGGGCAGGTTCGCGGCGATCGCGTCCTTGAGCCCGGCATGGGCATCAGAGGTGACCAGCCGGACCCCGCCCAGTCCCCGGGCGACGAGGTCGGCGAAGAACTCGTTCCAGGCCGCCCCGGTCTCGGCCGTGGCCACCCGCATCCCGAGGACCTCCCGGTGGCCGTCGCCGTTGACCCCGGTGGCCAGCAGCACGACCGCGTTGACCACCCGCCCGCCCTCGCGGACCTTCATGGTCAGTGCGTCGGCGGCCACGAAGGTGAACGGCCCGGCCTCGCCCAGGGGCCGGTGGCGGAAGGACTCCACGTGCTCGTCGAGGTCGGTGGCCATTCGGGAGACCTGGGACTTCGACAGGGAGTTGATGCCCAGGGTCTTCACCAGCTTGTCCATCCGGCGGGTCGAGACCCCGGCGAGGTAGCAGTCGGCGACCACGGTGATCAGGGCGGATTCGGCCCGCTTGCGGCGCTCGAGCAGCCATTCCGGGAAGTAGGTGCCAGCGCGCAGCTTCGGGACGGCCACGTCGATCGTACCCATCCGGGTGTCGAGGTCGCGGTGCCGGTACCCGTTGCGCTGGGTCACCCGCTCGGGAGCGGGTCTGCCCCACTCGGCGCCGACCACCGCGTCCGCGTCGGCGGAGAGCAGCGCGTTGATCACTGTCTGCAGCAGGGTCCGCATCAAGTCCGGGGAGGCTTCGGTCAGGGCTTCGCCGAGCAGGCCGGCAGGGTCGACAATATGAGGAGCGGTCATCGTGATGATGTCCTTTCGAGGGTGCTGTGAGAGGTGAACTCGAAAGATCTCACGGTGGCCGCGCTCTCGTCCGGGACGACGAGCAGGGCCACCGCGCTACACCACTATCGGGGGCTCAACTTGCGGCAGAGCCTCACGCGGCGTGGGTTCCCGCACGGCGACCACCGTGTAGGAGTGCACCGCCCCGGCGCCGTCGGAGACCCACAGCTTCTGTCCCGGCCGCGCGGTGTGCAAGGTGCCCAGGGCGGGGGCCCCGGCGGGGTGGTCGACGTGGCCCGCCAGCACGGCGTTGCCCTGCGCGGCGCCGACCGGGGCCGACTCCTCGTACCAGCCGATCGCCGCCCGGTCCGCGTGGGTGGGCACGACCATGGCGCCGGCGCCGTCCGTGCCGACCGGCTCGAGGGCCGCGTCCACCCCGATCGACGGGGAGCACACCCGCGCCCGGGTGGTCAGGTCGCCGCAGGTCTCCGGGCCGGTGATCCCGGTGTGCGGGCCGGGGTCACCGGCCGCCCGGGCGTCGTCCGCCGACAGCGACGCGGCCCGGAGCGGACCGGGGGCGCTCACCGCGGCGGGGTCCGCGTGCTGGACGTCCCCGCCGACGACGACGGTCCCGCCCAGCTGCTGCTGCACGAGCAGGCCGGCCGCGGCGAGGGAGACGAGGGCGAGAAAAGTCGAAACAGACGACTTGCCAAATTTCATCCATTTAGTCTGCTTCATAATATTAGAGGAATGTATTCAAGACATTAATGACCGTCGGACCCAGAACAGCAATGAACAATACCGGCAGAATGAAAAGCATGAGAGGCAGAAGAATCTTGGTCGGAATTTTTTGAGCAGCCTCCTCAGCGCGCTGCTTACGTTTGATGCGCATTTCATTCGCCTGAGTCCGTAGCACAGAGGCGATAGAGATACCATAGGCGTCGGCCTGGATGACGGCGCGGGTGAACTGCCGCAGGTCGGGCACGTCGGTGCGCTGCTCGAGCGCCAAGTAGGCGTCGCGGCGCGGGATGCCCACGCGCATCTCTTGGAGGGTGCGCACGAGCTCCTCCGCGAGCGGGCCCTTGCCGTTGTGCCCGGCCCGGGCCATCGCGGACTCGAAGCCAAGGCCGGCCTCCACCGCGATCATCATCTGGTCGAGGGTGTCGGCGAGCTCGAGGCCGATCGCCTTCTGCCGCTCGATACCGCGGGAGTACAGCAGCAGCTCCGGCAGGAAGTAGCCCACCGGCACCATGACCACGGTCATCAGCAGGATCATGCCGTTGCCGCCGGTCAGGCTCAGCAGCAGCAGGCCCACGAGCAGCGCGGCGCCGAGGGCGTAGGTCTTGTACGCCAGGAGCCTCGGAATGGGCCAGCCGGCGGGCCGGCCGGCCTTGGAGTAGAGGGTCTCGAGCCGCTCCCGTCCCTTGCCGGTGGTGAGGCGCTGAGCCCAGCCGAAGTCCGGGGCTTCGCGAACGTCGGTCGAGGTAGCACTCAGGAGGCCGATGCGGAGATTCTCACGCACCATCCGATCCCCACCCCAACGGACACCGACAGCAAGCCAGATGGCCATGGCGGCGGCAGCAGCCAGAAGCAGTGGGCCGAGAAGCAGTGCAGTCATTGCATGTCCTTCACCAACAATTGAATCTTCCTAAAATTTTATTTTTACAACCTTCGACATCCAGAACCCGCCGATCGCGAACATAATCAGAGAAATTGCGATCATTCCGTAACCTAAAATCCCACTGGTGAAGAACAGCGAGACGTAATCCGGTCCTTCGGATTTAAGCGGGGGCGGCGCTGTTTCGCCAGGGCCGGTGGCCACCGGCGGCGAGCAGTGCTCGTAGCCGATAGTTGTCGAAGTTCCGGAACCCTCGGGCGACCCGTCGCATCGTCTCGATCACCCCGTTCACGGCTTCGACGGGCCCGTTCGAGGCTCCGGCGGTGTCGAAATAGGCCAGAATCGCCGCCCTCCACCGCCGTAGCGTTCTTCCGAGCCGGGCGATTTCCGGGATCGGGCAGGACGGGAACGAGGCGAGGACCTCGGCCACGAGCCGGCGCCCTTGCTCGGGGCGAGCATGGTAGACGGCTCGGAGCTTCTGATAGCAGTGCCAGGCCACAGTGACCTCGTGGTGCGGGTCCCCGGCCACCAGCTTCGCGTTCAGACGGGTGATCTGCTTGGGCGTGAGATGCTCGGCGCCGATCTGCAGGGTGCGCCGGATGCCGTAGAGCGGGTCCCCTGCCCTGCCGCGGTGGCCCAGGGTGTCCTGCTGCACGCGGCGACGCACCTCATCGACGACCTGCCCGCCGAGCTTGACCACATGGAACGCGTCGAGCACCGTGATCGCCTCCGGCAACTCGTCGCGGATCGCGTTGGCGTAGCCGTGGAACGGGTCCAGTGTGGCCGTGCGAATCCCGCTCGTGAACCCCAGGCCCTGGGTGGTGAGCCAGTCGGCGTAGACGGTTCCGGTGCGGCCCTTCACCAGGTCGAGCAGTCGCGCTCTGGGGCGGCCGTTCTCGTCGCGGGAGTGGTCCACGATCCCGGTGATGAGCCCGGTCCCGGGTGGACCCACATGGGACCAGACGTGCTCATCAACCCCCAGTGCGTCCACCCCTGCCAGCCGATCGGGCCGCTCGAGGGCTTCCTCGATCAGCGGCTTGGCGGCGTCCCACAGGGTGTGCCAGTCCACCCCAAGCATCTCGGCCAGGGCCGAGACGGCGATGTCGTGGGAACGCAGCTGCGCCACGGCCCAGGTGATGGCCCGGCGAGTCAGTTTCGCCCGCGGGGAGGCCAGCTCGTGGACCTCGCTGAACGTCATCACCTCGCAGGCGTCCTCCGGGCACCGGTAGATCCGCTTGCGCCAGAGCAGACGCACCGGCGCCCCGAAGCAGGGCAGATCGTGGACGAGGACCGACCGGCGACCCTTGGAAGCGGCTACGACCCCACACTGCGGGCATCCGGTCGGGCCCGGGGCGGTGGCCACGCCCAGCAGCAGCCCGTCCTCGGTCCTCACGACGGACTCGACGTGGATGCCGTCCACGCCCAGCATCGCGTCCGCGCGGACGCACCACCGCTCGGTGCAAGCAGACACGGCAAGGTCAGGGTCGGTACTCTCAGGCATGTCGGGGCTTTCTTCGGACGGGTTTGCTTGGTCGCTTCCCATCCAAGGAAGCCCTGACGCCTACCCGGTTCCCGACACGCCGAGAGCCCTGCTCACGGTGACGAGCCCAGCCCCCTCACCCCGCTCAAATCCGAAGGGCCCGTAATCCGGTGAGATAAACATCAGAAGGGCTGAGATGAATAGGGGCAAAGCCATCAGAATGTAGGCCGACAACTTGCCTTCCGCCGACAATGTTCTGACCTGTCGCCGTATCTGGTTTCTTTCACGAATCGTTCCAGCCACGCGGTCTAGAACCTCCGCCAGATCGCCGCCCACCTCACGGTGGATGCCAATGGCTTGGGCAACCCAGGAAAAATCCTCGGACCCCATGCGCTTGGCAACTTGACTCATGGAGGTGTCGAGGTCCATGCCGAGCCGAGTTTCGTTGACGATCCGAGTCAGCTCCTCGGAGGTTGGCACCTCGGACTCCTTCGCCACCGCGTCGACCGCGCGCAGGAGCGAGTGGCCGGCGCGGAGGGATCCGGAGAACAGCTGGAGCGTGTTGTCGAGTTGATCGGCGAAGACCCGTTTGCGCCGATTCGTCAGAAATCCGACCACGACCTTCGCGACAACCGGCGCGGCCAGCAGGAACAGGACGCCCAGCAGAAAGCCCCCGGCGATCGTGCCGATCGCCGCGGCCGCGGCCGCCCCTGCGGCGACCAGGACGAGGAAGTCGGCCGGCGAGGCCTTGATGCCGGCGTTCTCCAGGGCGGCGGCGATGCGCCGGGTCCACCCGCGCTCCTCCAGGAACTCGGAGACCGCCTCGGTGGTCACCCCGGTGAGCCGGGACAGCTGCGAGGTCTCCTGCTCCCGAGGGCTCCGCGGGGGCCGGCGGCGGTCCATGGGCAGGCGCGGGGTACGGGAGCGGAAGACCACGAAGAGCCCGAGCAGCCCCGCGAGGACGAGCAGCCCGAACCCGGTCAGCAGCGGCGCCATCAGTGCCGCCCCGGATCGAAGACGGAGGGGTGGAGCTTGATGCCGTAGTCCTCGAACTTGTCCACGAAGCGCGGGCGCACCCCGGTGGACCGGGTCGTGCCGCGGAACCGGCCGGTGCGCGGGTCCACGCCGGCGTCCCAGTCGAAGAGGAACGCGTCCTGCAGCGTCACGGTCTCGCCCTCCATGCCCTGGATCTCGGTGATGTGGGTGACCCGGCGGGTGCCGTCGCGCAGGCGCGAAAGCTGGACGACCACGTGAATGGCCGAGGCGATCTGCTCGCGGATCGCCCGCTGGGGCAGGTCCATGCCGGCCATCATCACGAGGGTCTCGAGGCGCGAGATGGTGTCGCGCGGGGAGTTGGCGTGGATGGTCGAGAGCGACCCGTCGTGGCCGGTGTTCATGGCCTGGAGCATGTCCAGGGCCTCACCGCCGCGGCACTCCCCCACCACGATCCGGTCGGGGCGCATGCGCAGGGAGTTCTTGAGCAGGTCCCGGATAGAGATCTCGCCCTTGCCCTCGATGTTGGCCGGCCGGGACTCGAGCTGGACGACGTGCTCCTGCTGCAGCTGCAGCTCCACGGCGTCCTCGATGGTCACGATGCGCTCGCCGTGCGGGATGAAGGAGGAGATGACGTTGAGCATCGTCGTCTTGCCGGTGCCCGTGCCGCCGGCCACGAGGATGTTCAGGTGCGCCTCGACGCAGGCCCGCAGCAGGTCGGCCATCTGTGGGGAGACCGAGCCGAAGCGGATGAGGTCCTCGATGGTCAGCGGGTCCTTGGCGAACTTGCGGATCGTCAGGGACGAGCCCTTGACCGCGAGCGGCGGGATGACGGCGTTGACGCGCGAGCCGTCGGGCAGGCGTGCGTCGACCAGGGGCGAGGACTCGTCGATGCGCCGGCCGACCTGGGTGACGATCTTCTCGATGACGTGGCGCAGGTCCTGCTCGGTGGCGAAGGTCGCCTCGGAGAGGAACACCTTGCCCTTCTGCTCCACGAAGATCTGGTTGGGCCCGTTGACCATGATCTCGGTGACGGAGTCGTCGTCGAGCAGCTCCTGGAGCGGGCCGTAGCCGAGCACGTCGTCGCTGACCGAGCGGATCAGCCGGATCCGCTCCTCGGAGGACATCGGCACCTGCTCCTCGGCGACGATGCGCGTGAGCTCCTTGGTGGCGAAGTCCTTGAGCTGGACGTCAGTAAGGCTCGAGTCGGACTGACGGGAGCCGATGCGGTCGAGCAGCTCCTGCTTGACCCGGTGCTTGAGCCCGGCGAGGGCGTCGAACTTCCCGACCTGCACCCGCGGGGCAGGCTCGGCCGGGGCCTCCCGCGCCGGGAGCACGAGAGCGCTGAGGTCCGGTCCGTCGTCGGCTATGTGGGAAAAACCTTCGGCGCCTGCGGGTACGGACTCCGGCGCGGGCGGCTGAGCGAAGTCATCTCCGGGCGCCGCCGCGGGAGCGTCCGAAGTCGGGGGGATGATCTCGCCGCGGGCGGCGGCGAGGCGTTCGGCGAGCTTCATGAGCGGACCAGAGCCTTCCGGCGCAGACCGCGCCGGGGGGTGGGGCGGTCGGGGGCGAAGGAGTCGATGAGGGTCTGCAGCTGCCGCGCGGCCTTGTCCTTGGGCGCGTGCAGCAACAAGGGTTCCCCGCGGTTGGTGGCGTACGGGGCCAGACGGGACCGGGGCACCACGAGGTCGACCGAGGCGCGGATCGTGGCCTCGATGTCCTGCACCGACAGTCCGGAGTTCCGGTCGGCGGCGTTGACCACGACCTGCGCACTGGGCGGGACGAGGTCGATCTCGCCGAGCAGGTCCATCTGCTTGCGCAGCCCGCGCACGCCGGGGACGTCCATGCCGGTGAGGAAGACGACGTCGGTGGCCGCCTCGAGCGCGGCGAGCGCGTGCTCGCCCATGCCCGGGGCGGTGTCGACGACGACGTACTGGAACTGTCCCGAGAGCTGCTCGAGCAGGTGGGCGACCTGGGCGCCGCCCACGAGCTCGCCCTCGGCCGGGTTGGCCGGGGTGCACAGGGCGTAGATCGAGGCGGGGTGGACGGTGAGGAAGGTCTTGAGCACCAGGGCGTCGTCGACGGCAGGGCCCGTCACAGCCTCGGTCAGCGAGTGCTCGGGAGCCAGCCGCAGCGCGGCGGCGACGTCGCCGAACTGGACGTCCAGGTCCACGATGACCGTGTTCATGGGCGCAATCCGCCCCAGGCCCACGGCGAGGTTCGTGGCGACCGTGGTCTTGCCGACCCCACCTTTGGGCGAGGTCACCACGATCGTGCGGGAGTCGTCGCGCGGAGCCGCCGGCACCGCGGGCAGCACCCCGGTCGCGGGGCCGCCGTGCGGCAGCACGCGGCGCCGGGACTCCGCGGCGTCGAGGACGCGGGAGAGCGTGGCGAGGATGCCGTCGGCGTCGGCGTCGAGGTCGAGCACGTCGCGGAACCCGGCGCGCATCGCGGCCACGGCGAGCGACATGTCCGGCGGCACGACCAGGATGAGAGCGACCTCGGGCCGTTGGATGTCGAAGACACCACCCAGGTGCAGGGCGTCGTGGAGGTCGAGGCCGGGCCCGAGCACCACCACGGTGGGCAGCTCGCCGACGGAGCGGCCGAGCAGCTCGTCCGGGGTGGCGGGCAGCGCGGTGCCGAGAACGGTCTGCACCTCGCCGGGCAGCCGGCCCTGGACGGCCTGGCGGAAACGGGAGTCATAGGCGGGGTCGCCGGTGACGAGCAGCAGGCGGCTCATGAGAAGTCCTCTCTGGTGGCGCCGTTGGCGTTCTCCTCGGCGTCCTCGGGCTCGAGCGAGAGCCAGATCCGGCCGAACTCGGAGGCGTAGACGATCTTCTCGGCGGTGTCGGCGTTGACGGCAAAGGTGACGAGCATGGTCCCCTCCGGTACGGCAGGGGTCTCGGACCCCGTGGTCTCGGCTCCGCCCTCACTCTCGGCCGATGTCGCCGTGGAGGGTGCACCCTGCACCGCGGTGACGAGGACCTTGTCCAGGTCCTTGGCGGTCCGGGAGACCCGGGCGTCGTCGCCCTCGAAGGAGACGAAGAACCCGACCCGGTCCCCGGCGGCCAGCTGGCCGCCGATCACGCGAGGCGCCTCGAGCTGGATGGTCACCTCTTGGAGACCCGCCGGGACTGGGACGGTGCCGGGCGCCTCGAGAGCCTGGCGGTCGACCAGCCTAGAGCTGAGCAACTGCTCCCCCGGCTGCAGGTCGACGCCGGCGACCTTGCCGCTCTGGCCGTCGAAGGAGGACAGCGCGCCGTCGGGCACCACGGCGGCGGGCACCGTGTGCAGGGCGACGGACTCGCCGAACTCGCCGACGGGCGTGCCCTCGGGGATCGGCGCGGTGACGAGGTAGACCTCTCGCGGCTCCTGGTCGTCGAGGGCGCGGGCGTCGGCTGTGCCGACGTAGGTGGTGACGAGGACCAGGCCGGCGATGGCCAGGACTGCCATCACGAAGCCGGCGAGAATTCGGGTCTTCACGGGAGTGTCATCCTCACGGGGTGAGCAGAGCAGGATCGGTGGAAATAAAGAGATTCAGTCGGTGAGCTCGACGACGGCCAGACCGTTGGACGGCGGCTGCGTCGAGAGCTCGTAGTCGTCGAGGGTCACGTACTCGACGAAGCGGCCGTAGATGCCCTTGTTGCAGTAGTTCGAGGACCCGGTGCAGGCCGGGTAGTTGTACTCCTCGTTCGAGGTGAACTTCCAGCCCAGGACCTCGAAGGCCACCCACGCCGTGATGGTGTACTCGGCGTTGGCGCCGGTGCCGCTGACGTTCTGGTACACGGGGAAGAGGAGGATGTTGTCGAGTGCACCGCTCTTGATCTGGGCCAGGATTTCGTCGCACACGCTCGGCAGGTTGGAACCTGTGTCGGCGGCCACGACCACCGAGACCGAGACGTCGGCGCCGCAGGCAGGATCGCTGTCGTTCTTGGCGAGCTTGTACCAGCCGAAGCCGCCGGCGGAGCCGGCCGTCCCAGAGGGGCATCCCGCCGAGTTCGAGTTGTCCTGCATGCCGATGACCACCGGTCCGTCGTCGAACTTTGCGTCGACCTCGCACTGGGCGAAGGCGATGGACAGCTGCGCCGGCCCCTTCTGCACCGCACCCCACTGTGCCCCCGAGGAAGCGCCCACGGTCGCAGTGTCCTGCCCGAGAAATCGGGCGAAGGCGAGCGACAGCGACCCCACACCGCTCTCGTCGCCTGTTGCGAGGCGGACAGCGACGCTCTGCGCCGCCATGTCGACGGAGGCCTCGGCGACGGCAGCCGCCTCGTCCTTCGCGTTGGCGTTGGCCAGCGCTTGGGCGGTGTCGGTCGGAGTCGCGCAGTCGGCACGATTCACCGCACAATCCTGCGCGATGGCCAGCGCCGCGGCATCGGCTCCCGACTGCAACTCGGCGCGCTCCTCGTAGAGCATGCCGACGTCGATGGCGAGTGCTGCGAAGCCGAGAATTACAACGAGAGAGACGGCTGTCATGACGGATACGGCTCCGCGCTCGCCATTCTCGCGATGCATCGCCCGGGCGTCGAGAAGGTGATCGATCAGCCGCCGCATCGCATGGCCGCCTCTCCGGTCAGGGTCAGACCGCCCGCGATACCGGTGAGCGTCTCGAGTTCGTGGGAGACGGTGACCGAAATCTGCTGGCCAGGAGCGCAGGTCGCCGGCGCTGCGGCAAAATTGGTTGCCTCGAGGTCGACGGCCGGGGCGGCTGTCGTTCCGCGGCTCACGGCGTCGGCCCACACGTTGCCGACCGCCATGGTTCGAGCAGTCTCCCGGGCGGCGTGAGTGAGGCTGATCTGCACGTTGTACGCCCGGCCGAACTCGATGATGCCCAGCAGAAGGGCTATGAGGATCGGCACAATGAGCGCGAACTCTACGGCAGCTGCACCACGCTCGGACCTCCATGCGTTCATGAGCCAAACCTTCCGCCACAGGACTTACGACTACGTGTTCTCCAAGCAAAGCGCCGCGGCCTCCCAGTGGGACGCCGCGGCGCTTCAGCGTTTCGGCGAGACCGATCAGGTCGCGGGGGTCTCCTCGCCGCCACCGAGCTGGCCGACCACGCCCTGGATCATTTCGCGCAGCGGATCGTTCAGCAGCGTGAGCGCGCCGATGACGACAATGGCGAGAAGGCCGACGATCAGGCCGTACTCCACGGCGGTGGCGCCCTTCTCGTCCTTCTTGAGGCGCTCGCCGGCGGCGAAGAAGACGTTCTGGATGGTGATGAGCAGAGGCAGCATGGCAGGATCCTTTGAGAGAAGGGGGTAAGAGCTCGCGCGGATAGGAGGACAGGCCCGGAGGCAACGATTCCCCGCTGCTAGCATGTGCAGCATGTCAGGCGCTTCGAGCTCGGCCGCTTGCGCGGCAGTGACCAGGACGTCCCGCTAGCGGCGGGACGTCCGGCACACAGCAACACCTCACCTGGAACGTCCAGCCGCTTCGTGATCAGACCGGAGCGGCCCTTCGTGCTACTCGGTAACTCTTCAGAGCGACGGAGCAATTGATGCTTTCAGGCACTTCCACCACTTCACGCGGGACCGGTCCCGCCCCCGTGCGCGCATGGCTCGTGCTGTGCGCGATGTCGATGCTGCAGTTCTTCATCGCGGTCGACGTGACCGTGGTCAACATCGCGCTGCCCTCGATCGGCGCGGACCTCGGCGTCGCGGGACACTCCCTCACCTGGGTCGTGGTCGGCTACACCATCACCGGCGGCGGGCTGCTGATGCTCGGCGGCCGGATCGGTGACCTTCTCGGCCGCCGCCGCACCCTCCTGGTCGGCACGAGCGTCTTCGGCGCGGCCTCCCTGCTAGCGGGCCTGGCCCCGTCCTTCCCGGTCCTGGTCGCAGCCCGCCTGCTCCAGGGTGCGGGCGAGGCCGTCGCGCTGCCAGCGGCGATGGCGACCATCGTGCTGCTCTTCCCCGAGGGGCCGCGCCGGTCGCGGGCCCTGAGCGTGTGGGCGGCCGTGGCCAGCTGCGGCCTGGTTCTCGGGTTCGCCCTGTCAGGGATCATCACCGCCCACCTGGGCTGGCGCTGGGTCTTCCTGGTCTCGGTGCCCTTCATCCTGGTCGTGATCGTGACCGCGCTGCTCCTGGTCCCAGCCGACCGGCCCGCGTCTGGCGGACGGGTCCGCCTGGACCTTCCCGGTTCACTCCTGCTGACCGCGTGCCCGCTGCTGTTCGTCTACGCCGCGGTCGAGGCGGGCGAGCCTGCCACCGGCCTGTGGGTCAGCGGGGTCGCGCTGCTGTGCGCGGTGCTGGCTGCCGCCGGGTTCGTGAGGGTCGAGTCGAGGTCGCCGAACCCGCTGGTCCCGCTGACCTTCTTCGCCGACCGCGCCCGGCTGCGGGCGAACCTGACGACGATGCTGCTCAGCGGTGCGTTGTCGACGTCGTTCCTGCTGTTCACGTTCTACCTGCAGGACAGGCTCGGCATCGGGCCTCTGGGGGCAGGCCTGACGATGCTGCCCCTCGCCGTGGCACTGATCGTGGCCTCGGTGCTCGTGCCCCGGCTGCTGGGACGCTGGGGCGCACGCGCCTGCGTGCTGGTCGGCCTGGGGGCTGCTGCCGGCGCAATGGGCGTGGTCGCGCTCGTGGCCGTCCTGGGCAGCGGAGCGACGTGGCTGCTCCCGGCGATGCTTCTGATCGCAGCGGGCATGGGCTTCGGGCTCGTGGGTCTGCAGTACATCGCCGTCAGCGGTACCACCGAGGAGGACGCCGGGATCGCCTCCGGCGTCCAGCGAGCATCCGACCAGCTCGGTGGAGCAGCCGGTGTAGCCGTCTACGTCGGCCTAGGGTTCGCACCGGCCCTGCACGCCGACGCCGGGGACCCGTTTGTGGTCGCTGCGGTGCTCGCCGTCGTCGGGCTGGTCGTCGGTGCCGTGGTCATCTCCCGCTCGCCGTCCACCGCGGCGGGGCAGCCGCAGGCCGGGTAGCAGGACCGGGGCTGCCGCGCCGCGCCCAGACGGGTACGCCGCGGCAGCCCCGCCCGTCTCCCGACGACGACGATCACAAGATCACGTGCCCGTCCTGCCCGGCTTCATCGCCGACCCTCTGTGGGAGCAGTTCCAAGCCCTGCTACCCGAACGCAACATCAACCACCCTCTGGGGTGCCACCGCCCGCGCATCCCAGACCGGGTCGTCTTCGACAAGCTTCTGGCCCGCCTCGTCCTGGGCGGCACCTACCAGCAGCACGCCGACGAGACCTGCTCGGCGACCACGATGCGAGCCCGCCGAGACGAGTGGATCCGTGCCGACGTGTTCGAACAGCTCCACCACCTGGCGCTGGAGGCCTACGACCAGGCTGTCGGCCTCGACCTGAACAACCTCGTGGTCGACGGATGCATCGTCAAGGCACCATGCGGAGGAGATAACACCGGCCACAGCCCTGTCGACCGCGGCAAATCGGGTCTCAAGAGATCGGTGCTCGTGGACGGCGGCGGGATTCCGGTCGGATGGGTGCTGGCCGGGGCCAACAGGAACGACTCTCCGCTCCTGCGACCGACGCTAGAAACCCTCGCCGTGCTCGGATTCAGGCTTCCTGAGGTCATCACAGTCCACCTGGATGCAGGCTATGACTCGGCTCGGACCCGGGATCTGCTCTCCGAGCTGGGCTGCACCCCGAACATCACTCCCAAGGGGGCCTTCCTACCTATCAGCCACACTCGTCGATGGGTCGTCGAGCGGACCAACTCATGGCACAACAGAGGGTTCTCGGCGCTGGCAAGGGTGACCGACCGGCAAGGGTGCGTGCAGAACGCCTGGGTGGCGCTGGCCAGCGCGATCATCATCATCCGCCGTCTGGTCCGGCAGTCCTGGAAGCGCTACCGGTGGGACTCTCGCCCTGCCCGGTGCCCCTGACCCATACGCGGTCCTATCCGCGCAACCTCTAAGGAAAATGGGTCCGTCAGCTCTGTCGGTATGTGCCTCGCGGCTCTCCCCGTACCGGGCTACTGACCTGCAAGAAGATTAGACTTTGCTCCAGCAAAGACACAACCATTCGTATGCATGCTCTTTGGGGGACGTCAAAGTCCGACGTAATACCTGGTCGGAGACTCCATGCATGCGCATCGAGGCGTCCGCGGACGATCCTGTCCCCCGAACGGGGTCAGTACAGGCCCGGCAGAAGGTGGTTGCGTGCGATCTGCTCGCCCCAGACCACGGCCACGAGGGCGCCGGCGAGCATCGACGGCCCGAACGACACGTCGCTGCGCAGCCCGCCCCGCCGGCTCGCCAGGACGGCCAGTCCCACGAGCGCGCCGACCACCGAGGCGAGGACCGCACCCACGAAGAGCGCACCCCAGCCCTGGTAGCCGAGGAACAGGCCCAGCACGGCGGCGAGCTTGACGTCGCCCATGCCGAGTCCGGCCGGCGAGATGAGGGCCAGCACGAGGTAGAGCGCGAAGAGCACCACGGCGCCCAGCACGGCCCGGACCAGCGCTCCCCAGATGCCGTCCACCGCGGCAGCACAGGCCAGCAGCACGAACCCGAAGCCCAGGGCGGGCAGGACGACAGCGTTGGGCAGAAGGTGGTGGCGCAGGTCGATCACGGTGAGCACGACCGCGGTCGCGGCGAGGAACAGGTGCGCCGGCAGCTGCCAGGACAGGCCGAAGACGAAGGCTGCGGCCGTGAAGAGCACCGCAGTGACCACCGCGAGGAGCGCTGAAGAATCGACACTGGAAGCAGGGGATTCAGCATCGGACGCGGAACCGTCGGGCAGCACGGGGGCGGGGCTGTGACGGCGGATCACCCGGGGCAGGAAGGCCCCCACGAGCGCCCCGGCGAGAGCGGCGACCAGCAGCAGCCAGAGGGGGGCGGCGCCCACGACGGTCTCCACGCATCAGCTCCTGCGGGACGGGGGCGCATCGGGGGACGCCCGGGGTCGGAGCCGTCCCCACTCCTGGGGGACGAACGGCACCGACACTAGCCGAAGGACCGGACCCGAAAGTGTCGCGGCACGTCGGACGGCATTTTGGAAGTGTCTCGGAAAGGTCCACCAAAAAGCACTGTCAAATCCTTCCTCACCATTGTGATTTCCGGAATACCGAGTTCCGTCATTCCACGGCGAAAGGCGGCACAATCAGCAGAATTGTCCTTTCCCGGACATGCCGGAGACGTGCGGCTGACCACGAGACGCGGGCCCTGGCCGGCACCTCTCCGGCCGGCGGTTCAGGCGGCGGCGAGCGCTGCGTCGTCGAGGACGGTGTCCTGCTCGGTCCAGCCGGTCTCCGGCGGATGCGCCAGGTGCCAGCGGACGGACTCGGCCACCCGTTCCGCCGGGTCGCCGGGCGCCCAGCCGAGGACCTCCTGCGCCCGGTGCACGGAGGACAGCAGGTGCTGGGCAGGCGCGCCGGTGAGCACGAGCTCGGGCGGCAGCGCCGCGTCGGGCACCCGGACCAGCTCGAGGGACGCGCCGGCGGCCTCGACGATCTGCTCGAACCATGCCCGGATCGGCAGGACGGCCGGCTCGGCGAGGTTGAACGTCGCCCCGGCCGCGGCGGGGGTGTCCAGGGCGGCGAGCACGCCGGTGGCGACGTCGTCGACGTGGGCGCGCGACCACAGCAGGTTCCCGGCTCCGATCGGCATGCGGGTGCGCCCGGCGCGGATCCGCCGCAGCACCACGTCCTCGCGGTGCTGCGCGTCGTGCGGGCCGTAGACCATGGGCAGGCGCAGGACCACGGCCCCGCGCCCGGCCCAGGCCTCCTCGACGTCGAGCTTCTCGTAGTCCTCCGGGATCCCCGGCAGGCCGGCACCGCGGTACGGGCAGCGCTCGGCGCGCAGCGGGGCCTGCTCGTCGAGCGGCACCGCCGCGGTGCAGCGGCCGGTGCGCAGCCCGGTGTAGGCCTCGTAGACGTCGTGGCTGGAGAGCACCACGGTGGGCACCTCGGGGAGCGCGTCGAGCACCGCGGTCACGTCGGCGCGGGTCAGGGCGTAGGCGTCCACGACGGCCGTGGGCGCGAACTCGCGGATCCGGTCGGTGTGCCGGGCGAGATCGCGCCGGTCGGTGTGCAGGTGGCCCACCGGCACCCAGGGGCGCGGTTCGTGCCCGCCGCGGTGCACGACGAGCACGCGGTCCCCCCGCGCGTGCAGCCGCTCGACCACCCGGCGGCCGATGAAGGTCGTCCCGCCCAGCACCAGCACCCGCATGCCCACGCCTCCCGCGCTCCGCTCCGGTCCTGCTGTGCGCCAGTGTCCCAGAGGAGCGGGCGGGCCGTCACGGGTGCGCCGGCAGGTCCTCCAGCACCGCGAGCGCCGCGGCGAGCCCGTCCTCCTGACGGATCCGCTCCCCCACCTCCTGGGCCCTGCGGCGGCAGCCGAGCGCCTCGCCGACGGCCGCGGTGAGCGCCGTCGTCGTCAGCCTGCGCCGCGACAGGGGCGCGGGGCCGAGGCCCCGCGCGTGGACCTGCCGCCCCCAGAACGGCTGGTCGGCCAGGAAGGGGACGACGACGGCGGGCACGCCCGCCCGCGCCACCGCGTGCACGGTGCCGGCGCCGCCGTGGTGGACGGCCGCCGCGGCGTGCGGGGCCAGCAGGTCCAGCGGCGCCCCGGCCCGCACGAGCACGTCCGGGCCGGCGCAGTCCTCGGACAGGGCGAGCCCGCCCCAGCCGGTGAGCAGCAGCGTGCGCAGCCCGTGGGCCCGGGCGGCCCCGACCACGGCACGTCCCCGGGCGAGCGGGTCCCCGGCGGCCATCGAGCCGAAGATCGCGAGCAGGAAGGGCCCGCTGCGGGCGAAGTCCTCGACGGCGGGCTCCAGCGCCGCTCCGGGCGAGGAGTCGTGCCAGGCGCCGGTGAGGTGGACGCTCGCCGGCCAGTCGGCGGGCCGGGCCAGCAGCTGGGGGCTCGCGGCCACGAGCGTCGCGGTCGGCGGCGCCAGGGCGGCCGCCACGGCGCCGGTGTTCCCGCCCGGCAGCGAGGCGCACGCGCGGAGGAGATCGCGGCGGAACATCCGGGTGGCGCCGCGGCCCACGGCGTAGGTGGACCGGTTGAGAGGCCCGAGGTCCCGGTGCACCACGCCGGGCGCGGGGAACTCGCCGGTCGGGGTGAGCACGGGCACCGCCTCGACGAGCACGTGCGGCACCCCGAGGGCCCGGGCCGCGGCGGGTGCGGTGAGGACCTTGGCGTGGTGGACCACCGCGTCGGGCCGGAAGGCGAGGGTCTCGCGCACCGCGGCGGCCAGCATCCGCCGCATGCCCGGGCCCACCTCGCGGCGGAAGTACCGCACGGCCGTCCACGGGGAGATGCCGTGCTCGGCGACCAGCCGGTGGAAGTCGACGTCGAGGCCGACCGCGTCCAGCCCGGCGAGGTCCACCCCCGGGTTCTCGGGGACGCCGAGGCGGACCTCGTGGCCGGCGGCGGTCGCGCGGTGGGCCAGCGCCGCGAAGGGCTCGACGTCCCCGCGGGTGCCCGAGGTCAGCAGCAGCAGTCGCACGGTCCCAGTGTGCTCCTCCCCCTCCGCCGCGGCACGGAACGTCCGCGCCGGGATGTGACGGAGCCGCCGTTAGCGCGTCCGGGGCGCTTCCTAGCATGAGGAGTGTCGGGGGTCACACCGGCCGGCGCGGCCTCCCGGCACATCCATCCCGAACGTGAGCAGCACTGCGGAGGACGATCGTCATGACCACGCACTCGAACCCCTGGCCCGCCGGCACGCCCTGCTGGGTGGACCTGATGGCCACCGACCTGGAGCGGACCCAGGCCTTCTACCGCGACGTCCTCGGCTGGGACTACACCGCGTCCCAGCCCGAGTACGGCGGCTACTGCAACGCCCAGGTCGGCGGCGAGATGGTCGCGGGCCTCTCCCCCACGATGGAGGGCATGGAGTCCGCCCCGCACGCGTGGTCGGTCTACCTCGCGACCGGCGACATCGCCGCCCACGCCACGACGGCCGTGGAGGCTGGCGCCACGCAGGTCTACGAGCCGATGGAGGTCGGGCCCTTCGGCTCGATGGCGATACTCACGGACCCCACCGGGGCGACCTTCGGGCTGTGGCAGGCCAAGGAGCACGTCGGCTTCACTCGCACCGAGGAGCCGGGCGCGGTGGCCTGGTGCGACCTGATGACCGCCGACCCGGCCGCGGCCCGGGACTTCTACGGCCGGCTCTTCGGCTACGAGTACCAGGACATCGGCGGCGAGTCGATGCCCTACGCCCTGTTCACGGTCCCCGGCGGGGACCGGCCGGCCGGCGGGATCGGCGGCCCGGACCCGAACGCCGGGGCCGCCCAGCCCGGGTGGGGCGTGGCCTTCCAGGTCGAGGACGTCGACGCCGCCGCCGAGCGGGTGCGCACCGCCGGGGGCACGGTCAGCTCGGAGCCCTCGGACTTCGAGTACGGGCGCATGGCGGTGGCGGCCGGCCCGGACGGCGAGGTCTTCGTCATCATGACCCCGTCGGAGTCGATGTAGCCGCCCGGGGACGGCCGCCGGCGGGCCGGGGCGAGGCGCCCCGGCCCGTTCGGCCGGGCTCAGCCGAGCAGGATCACGTCCAGCCGGCGCGGGCCGTGGACGCCCTCGACGCGCTCGAGCTCGATGTCCGAGGTCGCCGAGGGGCCGGAGATCATCGTGACCGGCGCGGTCGGCTCGATCCGGGCCAGGGCCTCGGGGATCAGCTCCACCACCGTCTCCAGCGGGACGATGCAGATGTGGTGGTCGGGCACGAGGCTGATCGCCCGCCGGCCCTCGTCGGGGCGGCCGGTGAGGAAGATCGTGCCGGTCTCGGCGCACGAGACGGTGGAGGAGGTGACCACGGCGTCGACCGCGTTGAGCTCGCGCACCCCCAGGGCCGAGGGCGTGCGGGCGTCGTTGGGGTCGGCGATCGCCCGGCGGGCGGCGGTCTCCTCGGGCAGCCACGCCGTGTCGATCCCGGCGGGGACCACGTAGCGGGCCGAGGCGCCGAGCAGCTCCGCGATCCGCCCGGGCAGGGACTCGGGCGTCTCGCGGTGGACCCCGGCCTTGTAGTCGACCAGCCGGTCCTCGAGCATCTCGATGACCTCGGCGCCCGCCCGCCCGGAGGTCCTCCGGTAGGTGCGGGCCGCCGGGGCGGGCGCCGGGGCGTCGTGCAGGGCCCCGCGGATGCGCGCCAGGATCTCGGCCTTGGCCTCGGTGTGCGCGGTGCTCATCGGTCCTCCTCCGGGCGGTCGTGCGGGGCGTCCACGGGCTGGGCATCCCCGGGGCGGTCGTGCGGGACGTCCGCGGGGCCTGCCGCCCCGTCGGCGGCCAGGCGCTGGTCGGTCTCGCCGGCGTGGCCGGCCCACCAGTTGCGGAAGGACTCCCTGGGCGGGGCGGGGATGTCCCGCTCGTCGGTCCAGCCGCCCACCACCCCGGGCAGCCAGGAGATCGCCCGGTCCTTCCCGGCGACGACCCGCCCCAGGGGCAGGCCCTTCTCGGCGAGCGCCATCCGCCGGCCGGAGGACATGACGAAGGAGGCGCCCTTCATCAGGAGGTCCATCTGGGACGGGGCCTTGGGGGTGCGCCGGGTCCGGGCCGGTGCGGCTGCGGCGCCGTCGTCGGAGCGCTCCCCGTGCTGGGTGCGCACGTCCTCGTCGCGCAGGTGGACGAGGATCTCGGGGATGTTGATCTTCACCGGGCACACGTCGTAGCAGGCCCCGCACAGCGAGGACGCATAGGGCAGGGAGGCGTTCTGCTCGGAGGTGATGCCGGTCAGCTGCGGGGAGAGGATCGCGCCGATGGGCCCCGGGTAGGTCGAGCCGTAGGCGTGACCGCCGGCCTGCTCGTAGACCGGGCAGACGTTCAGGCACGCCGAGCAGCGGATGCAGTGCAGCGCCGAGCGGCCCTTCGGGTCGGAGAGCACCGCGGAGCGGCCGTTGTCCAGCAGCACCACGTGCACGTCCTGCGGCCCGTCCCCGGGGGTGACCCCGGTCCACATCGAGGTGTAGGGGTTCATCCGCTCCCCCGTGGAGGAGCGCGGGAGCAGCTGCAGGAACACCTCGAGGTCCTCGAAGGTGGGCACGATCTTCTCGATGCCCATCACGGTGATCAGGGTCTCGGGCAGGGTCAGGCACATGCGTCCGTTGCCCTCGGACTCGACCACGGTCAGCGTCCCCGTCTCGGCCACGCCGAAGTTCGCCCCGGAGATCGCCACGGAGGTCGAGAGGAACTTCTCGCGCAGGTGCTTGCGGGCCGCCTCGGCGAGGTCGCGCGGCTCGGCCGTGAGGCTCTCGTCGGTCTCGGGCATCTGCTCGAGGAAGATGTCGCGGATCTCGTGGCGGTTCTTGTGGATCGCCGGCACGAGGATGTGCGAGGGCCGGTCGTGGCCCAGCTGGACGATCAGCTCCGCCAGGTCGGTCTCGGTCGCGGTGATCCCGTGGGCCTCGAGGTGGTCGTCGAGGGCGATCTCCTGGGTGGCCATGGACTTGATCTTGATGACGTCCGTGGAGCCGGTGGCCTGGACGAGCCCGGTGATGATCCGGTTGGCCTCCTCGGCGTCGCGGGCCCAGTGCACGGTGCCGCCGCGGGCGGTGACGTTGGCCTCGAACTGCTCGAGCAGCTCGGGCAGGTGCGCCATCACCTGCTCCTTGATCGCCGAGCCGGCGCTGCGCAGCTCCTCCCAGTCGGGCAGCTCCTCCACGACCCGGGCGCGCTTGCCGCGGATCGTGTGGGTGGCGTGGCGGATGTTCGCCCGCATCTGCGTGTTGCCCAGCTCGGCCTCGGCGGCCTCGGGGAACGGGACGGCGGTGTGCAGCCGGCCGTGCCCGTGCACGGGCCTCACGGCGGGCATGCCCAGGGCGGTGCGGCTCATCGGGGACCTCCTGCGGTCTGGGTCGGGACGGACGACGACGGGCGCGCCGGCCGCCGCGGGATGGACAGCTCCACCGGCCCGGAGACCTCCAGCGGGTTCCGGCGGGTGGAGGCGAGGATCTCGGCGAAGTGGACGGTGCCCACCCCGGTGCCCCGGCGGGCCATGGCCCCGCCCAGGTGCATCAGGCAGGAGGCGTCCCCGCCGGTGCACAGCTCGGCGCCGGTGGCCTCGATGTTGCCGATCTTCTCCTCGGCCATCGCCGCGGAGACGTCCGGGTTCTTGAAGGAGAAGGTCCCGCCGAACCCGCAGCACTCCTCGGCGTCGGGCAGCTCGACGAGCTCGACCCCGGCCACCGAGGCCACCAGGTCCTTCTGCCGGTCGCCCAGGCGCAGCAGGCGCATCCCGTGGCAGGAGGGGTGGTAGGTCACCGTGTGCGGGAACCACGAGCCCAGCTGGGCCGCGGCGTCGGTGACGCCCAGGACGTCGGTGAGCAGCTGGGAGAGCTCGTAGGTGTTCCCCGCGACGGCCTCGGCGGCGGCCGCGAGCTCCTCGTCCCCGCCGGCGCGGGCGACCATCGGCTGCTGGTGGCCCAGCGAGGCCACGCAGGACCCGGAGGGGGCCACGGCGACGTCGTAGTCGGCGGCCGTGAAGGCCTTCACGTGGTTGCGCACCACGGGCAGGGCATCGGCCAGGTACCCGCTGTTGACGTGCATCTGCGAGCAGCACCCCTGGCCGGGCGGGAAGACGACCTCGTGGCCCAGGCGCTCGAGCACCCGCACGGTGGCCAGGGCCACGCGGGGGTACATCGCGTCCACGATGCACGTGGCGAACAGGGCGATTCTCATGCGACCTCCGGGTCCGGGACGACGACGGCGGGGCGCACCGGCCCCTGTGGTCTGACCATAGTAGACCAGTGAGATCCACCCCACAATCGCCCCTCCGGGAGGCGGCGCAACGGACCGGCACGGAGTTGCCCTGTGATGCAGGTCATGTATCCTACGTGGTCAGACCACTGTGGTCCGACCATAACGGACCGCGCCCTCCTGTCCACCCCGAACCCCGGGAGTCCGAGTGACCACCTTCACCTCGACGACGGACGCCGTCGGCGGGAGCGTCGCGCTCTCCGCCCTCGTCGGCACCGTCCCCCTGCTCACCTTTTTCGTCATGCTCCTCGGCGTGAAGGCCCGCGCCTACCTCTCCGGCGCGACCGCGCTCGTGGTGGCCGTCGTCGTCGCCGTCCTGGCCTTCGGCATGCCGCTGGGACTGGCGGTGCTCTCCGCGACCCAGGGCGCGGTCTTCGGCTTCTTCCCGATCGTGTGGATCGTGGTCATGGCGCTGTGGTTCTACCAGGTGACCGTGCTCAGCGGCCGCTTCGAGGACATGCGCACGATCTTCGACACCATCGGCGGCGGGGACCTGCGGATCCAGGCGATCCTCATCGCCTTCTGCTTCGGCGGCCTGCTCGAGGCCCTCGCCGGCTTCGGCGCCCCGGTGGCGATCACCGCGACCATGATCCTGGCCCTGGGGCTGAAGCCCCTGAAGACCGCGACCGTGGTGCTCATCGCCAACACCGCGCCCGTGGCCTTCGGCGCGGTGGCCATCCCGATCACCACCGCCGGCGTGCTCACCGGCCTGGACCCCGCCCGGATCGGCGCGGTCGTGGGCCACCAGGCGCCGTTCTTCGCGCTGCTGGTGCCCTTCATCCTGCTGCTCATCATCGACGGCGCCCGCGGGCTCAAGGAGGCCTGGCCGGCCGCCCTCGTGATCGGCGGCTCCTTCGCGATCGCCCAGTGGTGGTGCGCCACGTACTTCTCCTACGAGCTCACCGACGTCGTCGCCTCCCTCGTGGGCCTGGCCTCGGCCGTGGTGCTGCTGCGCTTCTGGCGACCCAAGGGCGCCGAGGGCGTGCGCACCCGCCTGGGCGTCGAGAAGCCGCCCGCACCCGAGGGGCTGACCCCGGCGCGCGTGTGGATGGCCGTGCTGCCCTACGTGCTCGTCGTGGCCGTGTTCGGCATCGCCAAGCTGTGGACCCTCGGCGCCGACGTCCCCGCCGCCCTGGCCGCCACCGACGTGGCCGTGCCCTGGCCCGGGCTCGACGGGCGCCTCGTCGACGGCGCCGGCGAGCCGATCACCAGCACGGTCTACAAGTTCCAGTGGCTCTCCAGCCCCGGCACGCTGCTGCTGATCACCGGTCTGCTCGTGGCCGTGATCTACTCCGTGTTCACCGCCAACGGCCGCTTCAAGCTCTCGGTCGGCAACGCCGTGGCGGAGATCGGCCGGTCCTTCTGGAAGATGCGCTTCTCGGCACTGACCATCATGAGTGTGCTCGCCCTGGCCTACGTCATGAACTTCTCCGGCCAGACCATCGCGATCGGCACCTGGGTCGCCGGCCTCGGCGCGGCCTTCGCCTTCTTCTCCCCCGTGCTCGGCTGGCTCGGCACCGCCGTGACCGGCTCGGACACCTCGGCCAACGCGCTGTTCTCCAACCTGCAGAAGACCGCCGCCGAGGGCACGGGCCTGGACCCGCACCTGATGACCGCCGCCAACACCTCCGGCGGCGTGGTCGGCAAGATGATCTCCCCGCAGTCCCTGGCCATCGCCGCGACGGCCGTGGGCATGGAGGGCAAGGAGTCCGCCATCTTCCGCTCGGTGATCTGGTGGTCGGTGGGCCTGCTCGTGCTGCTGTGCACCCTGGTGTTCCTGCAGTCCAACGTGCTGGCCTGGATGCTCCCGACCTCCTGACCCGCCGCCTCCCCTCATCCCCTCGCAACCCGCGAGATCCCCTCGACCGCACGAGCCCCCACGCCCCGGCGCATCCGGCGTGGGGGCTCGTCGCCACCGTGGGTTCCCGCGGGGACCCTGCGGACGCCTCGCGGACGGGCGGCCGCGGGGTTCCTAGAATGGACCGTTGACCCCCGACCCCAGGAGCGGCCCGTGCCCGCGCCATCGCGCACCTACACCGTCGTCCTCGACTGGCTCGAGGACCGCCTGCGCTCCGGGGGGATCGCCGTGGGCGACAAGCTGCCGGGCGAGCGGGCCCTCGCCGAGGAGTTCGGCATCTCGCGGGCCTCGGTCCGCGAGGCCATCCGCATCCTCGACGCCATGGGCCTGGTCCGCTCCTCGACCGGCTCCGGCCCGAACGCCGGGGCGATCGTGATCTCCGAGCCCTCGGCCGCGCTGGCCTGGGCGCTGCGGATGCACGTGGCAACCCGGTCCCTGCCCGTGCGCGACCTGGTGCAGACCCGCCTGCTGCTCGAGACCCAGTCCGCCCACGAGGCCACCGCCGTGCCCGACGGGCCCGAGCGCGATGCCGCGCTCGGGCGGGCCGCGGAGCTGGTGGCGGCCATGGACGACCCCGGGCTGCCCGACGAGGACTTCCACGCCCGCGACGCCGAGTTCCACGTGGTGCTCGCCTCCCTCGCCGGCAACGTCGTCGTCGGCACGATCATGGCCTCGCTGCGCCAGGCGATGATCGGCTACGTGCAGGAGACGGTCGCCGGCCTCGACGACTGGCCGGCCGTGCGCCGCACCCTCCAGGAGCACCACGAGGCCATCCTCGCGGCGTTCCGGGACCGCCGGGGCGAGGACGCCGCGGCCGCCCTGCGGGAGCACATCACGTGGTTCTTCGGCCTGCGCGTGGAGCAGGAGGAGCAGCAGCGGCAGGGGCGCGCGGCACGCGAGGTGCGGGTCCGGCCGAGCGCCGGCACGCCCTCCGCCTCCGGCGGCTCCTGACCCAGCGCCCGCGCCCCGGCCGCGGACAGCACGACGGCGGCCCCACCGGACTCCGGTGGGGCCGCCGTTCTCGCCACGAGGTGCACGCGGGGGGTCGTGCCGGGCAGATGCACGGTAGGGGGCCCTGGGCCGAGGGGGGGGGTGCAAGGTGATCCAGGCCTTGCGCGGCCGTTCCGGGACCGGGGGGACGGGTCCGGGGCGGCCCCCTACCGTGAGCAGGTCGGTGGACCATCCGGTCCTGCGCGCAGCCGTTCGTGGGGGGACTCGGGCCGCGCGCCGGGCGGATGTCTCTCACCCATCCACCGACGTTCTTTCTCTGCTCGCACTGACGAGTCTGCCCCAGTGCACGATGTGTTTGAATGCACTTTCGTCTACACCTCCGCTGGACGCAGGTCCAGGGGCGGCGACCGGCGGCACCGCCTCAGACGTCGCGCAGCTGCGGCTCCACGAGACCGCTCTGATAGGCCTTGATCAGCGCCTGGACCCGGTCGCGGACCCCGAACTTCTCACAGACCCGCCCGAGGTAGGCCTTCACGCTCCCCTCGGAGACGTGCATCTGCGCGGCGATCTCCCGGTTGCTCAGGCCCTGGGCCAGGAGGGTGACCGTCTCCATCTCCCGGTCGGTCAGCAGGGACCGCAGGTTGTCGTCGGCGGGACGCGACTGGGTGTCCGGGACCGAGATGACGTTGTCGGCCAGCGCCCGGGCGATCGCCGGCGAGAGCGCGATCTCGTTGTCCATGACCTGGTGGACAGCGGTGATGATCTCCTCCGGCCGGGCGTCCTTGACGAGGTAGCCGGCGGCGCCGGCGCGCAGCGCGGGGACCACGAACTCCAGGGTGGAGAAGGTGGTCAGCGCCAGCACCTTCGAGCGCGGGCTGTGCCGGGTGATGAGGCTCGTGGCCTCGATGCCGTCCATCACGGGCATCTTCATGTCCATCAGCACCACGTCGGGGTCCAGGGCCGCGCAGCGGTCGACCCCCTCCTTGCCGTTCGAGGCCGTGCCGATCACCTCGAACCCCGGCTCGGCGGAGAAGAAGGACTTGAGGGCCTCCAGCATCAGGGGTTGGTCGTCCACGACCAGGACTCTGCAATCACTCACGCCGACCAGTCTCTTTTCCATGCAGGGTCATGCGCAAGGGGTAACTTTCGACAATAGTCACGCGAGCACTGGACAAAGGTGGCTGGATGAAGGTAGTTCGCGTTGGCAAAGTAGTGGACATCAGGGCAGCACACCCCCCCTGGCGGCAGGAACGACTCTCCCCCGACGGTTCCCGCCGCTCCCCCCGATCCGGTGCTGCACTGCCGATCCACAGGAGCCCCCCATGAACATGAAGAAGCTGACCACCGCTCTCGCCTCCGCCGCTCTCGCCGCGTCCTTCATCGTGGCGCCGGTCGCCCCCGCGAACGCCGCCGGCGTGATCATCCCCATGGGCCCCCGCGCCACGATCTGCTACTACGTTCCGTTCTGGTGCTGAGCCACGGTGACCGTGTGCTAGACCTCTCCTAGTGAGCACGACAGCCGAGCGACAAGCACAAGCGCCGCGCGCAGCCCGGAAGATCCCCTTCTTCCACTCCGAGCCCCTGGCTCGGTGGCTGCGCACGGTGCTTTTGCTTATTGCGACGTTTGCAGTGCTCGACGACCTGCGTGACATCTTCCAGGCGTGGCTGGACGGAAGCATCGACGCGGACCACATCGAGTCCGCGATCGACAGTGTCCTCGCCTACGTCGCGATCGGGATGCTGGCCAGCCGTCCGACATGGGCAGCAGTGGTGTCCCTCGGGTGCCTGGCCTTCTCACTCCACATCGACCAGTACCCCATGGCCGCGCTCACGGCGACGGTCATCACCACGGCGGTCGTGGCGACGGCGACGCGGCGCTTCGTCACCGTTCACCTGTCGGTGTACGGCGCGTGGATCCTTTTCGCCGCGGTGAAGCACCCGGACGAATCCATCATCTTCTGGAGTCTGAGCGCGGTGACCATCGTCGGCGCGCTGATCGGTTCCGCGATCCGCTACTTCGGGGCCCAGCGTCGGCGCGCGGAGGAGCGGGTCCGGGACCTCGAGATCCTCAACGAGCGGCTGCGGGAGGACGAGCGCCAGGCGCTGGCCCGGGACCTGCACGACGTCGTCGCCCACGAGCTGACCCTCATCACGATGCAGACGATGAGCCGGCGCCGCTCGGAGGACCTCCAGGAGCTGCACGGCGTGCTCGAGACGGTCGAGGGCGCGGCGCGCTCGGCGCTGTACGAGCTGCGGGTGCTCCTGCGGCTGCTGCGCAACGAGAACGACGGCGAGCACCCCCGCGACGTCACGGGCGCCGGCTTGGCCATCGGCAGCCTCGAGCACGTGGTCACCTCGCTCGCGGCGAGCCTGACCGACCTGCGCTTCGCGCCGCAGGTGGTCATCACGGGCGACCTCGAGGCGATGCCGACCACGGCCCGCGGCACCGCGGCACGGATCCTGCAGGAGGCGGTCACCAACATCATCAAGTACGCCCCGCGCGGCGCCGACTGCCGGATCGAGGTCACGGCCGCCGACCACGAGCTGCACCTGCGCGTCACCAACCCGCTCCCCCGCACGGGAACCAAGACCCGGGGCGGCGAGCTGTCCTCGGGCCTGGGCCTGCGCGGGATCACCGAGCGCGTCTCGCTGCTCGGCGGCCGGGCCGAGGCCGGCCCGGAGGACGGCCGGTGGGTCGTGGACGTGGTCCTGCCCGGGGACGGGCCCGACGCGCTGTGACGGCACCGGGCGAGCTCGCCGTCCGGGTCGCACGGATCGTCGCGGCGATCCCGGCCGGGCACGTGCTGACCTACGGGGACGTCGCCGAGCTCGCGGAGTGCCGCTCCGCGCGCCTCGTGGGCACGCTGATGGCCCGCAACCCCACCGGCGCGGACCTGCCCTGGTGGCGGGTGGTCACGGCGCAGGGCACGCTGCCGCCCCACCTGCGCCCCGAGGCCCGCGAGCGCTGGCGGGACGAGGGCACGCCCGTGCGGGGCTCCGGGGACGGGGACGTGCGCGTGGACCTGGCCCGCGCCCGCTGGACCCCGGAGGACGGTGTGCCCGAGCCCGGGCAGGACCCCGGTGCCGACGGCTTGGGCGCCGACCGGCCGGACCGCGACGACCCGGACGGCAGCTGAGCGCCGGCACCCGCCGGGGACGGGCCGCCGGCGGCGCCGTGCGGGTCAGAACTCCGCGGGTCCGGAGACCTCGAAGAACCCGCCCGCGGGGTCGAACGTGCGGCCGGTGAGCCGCTCGAAGGCCTCGACGTAGCGGGCCCGGGTCTTCTCGACCACGTCCTCGGGCAGCTGCGGCACGGGGCCGGCGCCGTCCCAGCCCGAGGCGTCGGAGCGCAGCCAGTCGCGCACGTACTGCTTGTCGAAGGAGGGCTGGGGCCGTCCCGGCTCCCAGGTCCCGGCGTCCCAGAACCGGGAGGAGTCGGGGGTGAGGACCTCGTCGCCGAGGGTGATGGCCCCGCGGTAGGAGTCGAGACCGAACTCGACCTTGGTGTCGGCCACGATGATCCCACGGTCCCGGGCGATCTCCTCGGCCGCGGTGTAGATCTGCAGGGTGAGCTCGCGCAGCCGGTCCGCCACGGCGTGGCCGACCACGTTCGCCATCTCCGGGAAGGTGATCGGCAGGTCGTGCTCGCCGACGTCGGCCTTGCCGGTGGGGGTGAAGATCGGCGGCTCGAGCCGGGAGCCGTCCACGAGCCCCGGCGGCAGCCGCAGCCCGGAGACTTCCCCGGACTCCCGGTAGTCCTTCAGCCCGGAGCCGGTGAGGTAGCCGCGGGCGATGCACTCGACGGGGAACATCGAGAGGTTCTTGCAGATCACGGCCCGCCCCCGCACGGACTCGTGGACGTCCGTGCTGAGCACGTGGTTGGGCACCGCGGCCAGCTGCTCGAACCACCACAGGGACAGCTGGGTGAGGATCGTGCCCTTGTCGGGGATCTCGGTCGGCAGGATCTCGTCGAAGGCGCTGATCCGGTCGGTGGCGAGCACGAGCACGGACCCGGCGCGGTACTCGGCGTTGTCGGTGATCGCGACCCCGGTCGCGCGCAGGCTCGACTCGTCGGGCACGTAGAGCTCCCGGACCTTGCCGGAGTAGACGTGGGTCCACCCGGGGATCTCGGGCGGGCGTCGGGTGCTCTGCTCGGTCATGCCTGCTCCTGGGGGGACGCGGGGACGGTGGGGACGGCGACCTCGCCGCGGGCGGCCCGCAGCGCGATGTCGGTGCGGTGCTGGGAGCCGGCCAGGCGCACGAGCCCGACCCCGCGGTAGGCGCGCTCGCGGGCGGCGTCGAGGTCCGCGCCGAGGCCGACGACGGCGAGCACCCGCCCGCCGGCCGAGACGGTCGCCCCGGCGTGCCCGGCGCCCTCGGGGGCCACGGCGGTGCCGGCGTGGACCACGTGCACGCCCTCGAGGGCCTCGGCCTCGGCGAGCCCCTCGAGGGGGTCGCCCGTGCGGGGGGCGTCGGGGTAGCCCTGCGCGGCGACGACGACGGTCACCGCCGACTCCGGGCGCCAGCGCAGCCGCTCGGCCTCGTCGAGCCGGCCGGTGGCGGCGTCCAGCAGCAGCCGCCCCAGCGGGGTGGTCAGCCGGGCCAGGACGGCCTGGGTCTCGGGGTCCCCGAAGCGGGCGTTGAACTCGATCACGCGCAGCCCGCGGGAGGTCATGGCGAGCCCGCAGTAGAGCACGCCCACGAACGGGGTGCCGCGCCGGCGCAGCTCGTCGACGGTGGGGCGGGCCACGCGCTCGAGGACCTCGTCGACGAAGCCGGCGGGCAGCCAGGGCAGCGGCGTGTAGGCGCCCATGCCGCCGGTGTTGGGGCCCTCGTCGCCGTCGAAGATGCGCTTGAAGTCCTGGGCGGGGCTCAGCGGCACCACGCGGGTGCCGTCGGTGAGCACGAACAGGGAGACCTCGGGGCCGTCGAGGTACTCCTCGACCACCACGGACCCGCCGGCGGCGAAGCAGGCCTCGGCGTGGGCGAGGGCTGCGGCGCGGTCCGCGGTGACCACGACGCCCTTGCCGGCGGCCAGCCCGTCGTCCTTGACCACGTAGGGGGCGCCGAAGGCGTCGAGGGCGTCGGCGGCCTGGCCCGCGTCGGTGGCCACGCGGGCCATCGCGGTGGGCACGCCCGCGGCGGCCATCACCTCCTTGGCGAAGGCCTTGGAGCCCTCGAGGCGGGCGGCCTCGCGGGAGGGCCCGAACACGGCGAAGCCGGCCTCGCGCAGAGCGTCGGCCACCCCGGCCACGAGCGGGGCCTCGGGGCCGACGACGACGAGGTCGACCGCGAGCTCGCGCGCCAGCCCGGTGGCCGCCGCCGGGTCGTTGGCGTCCACGGCGTGGACCGGGACGAGCTCGGCGATCCCGGCGTTGCCCGGCGCGCTGTGCACCTGCTCCACCTCCGGGTCGGCCAGCAGAGCGCGGATGATGGCGTGTTCGCGGCCGCCGGGGCCCAGTACGAGAACCTTCACGAGCCCCAGGCTAGTTCTCGGCGGGCGGGATTGGCACATCAGCCCCCGCGCGCACCCGCGCGGGCGGGCCGGGGCGGGCCCGGTCCGGGGGTGCCCGGCTGACATACTGGGGCCCATGCAGACCTTCACCTCCGAGCGCGCCGTGGACCTCGCCGTGGTCGAGCGCAGCGGCTTCGTCGAGTCCCGCCACCGCGGCTCCGCCGTCGTCCTCGACCCGGACGGGCGCACGGTCGCGGCCCTCGGGGACGTCGAGGCGCCGACCTTCCCGCGCTCCACGCTCAAGCCGTTCCAGGCGATCGCGGCCATGAAGGCCGGGGTCCCGCTGCGCGGGGCGCAGGTCGCCATCGCCGCGGCCTCCCACACCGGCGCCGCGGAGCACCTCGCCGCGGTGCGCTCGATCCTGGCCGCGGCCGGGTTGGACGAGGACGCGCTGCGCTGCCCGCCGGACTGGCCCGAGGACGAGGACACCCGCACGGAGCTGGTGCGCGGGGGGCGGGGCCGGCAGCGGATCTGCATGAACTGCTCGGGCAAGCACGCGGCGTTCCTGTGGGCGTGCACCGAGAACGACTGGCCCACGGCGACCTACCTCGACCCGGAGCACCCGCTGCAGCGCACCGTCCTGGAGACGGTCGCCGAGTTCGCCGGCGAGCCGGTCGCCCACGTGGGCGTGGACGGGTGCGGGGCGCCGCTGGCGGCGATCTCCCTGACCGGCCTCGCCCGGGCCTACTCGACCCTGGGCCGGGCCGCCGGCAACCTCGACGCCGACGCCCGCGCCGCGACCGTGGCCCAGTGCATGCTCGACTACCCCGAGTACGTCCAGGGCCGCGGGAAGTACAACACCGTGGTGATGGAGGAGCTGGACGTGGTCGCCAAGCTCGGCGCCGAGGGCGTGCTCGCGCTCGGCACCCGCGACGGGTGGGCCGTGGCCCTGAAGGTCCTCGACGGCGGCTCCCGCGCCAACGCGCTGATCGGGCTGAGCCTGCTCGCCCACGCCGGGGCCGTCCCGGACGCGGCCGCCGCGGCCGTCCTCGACCGGGTCGTGCGCCCGGTCATGGGCGGGTCCGAGCCCGTGGGCCGGCTGCGGCTGGCCGAGCCCGTGGTGGAGCTGCTGGGCCCCGAGCGCGCCGCCGCCCTCGGGCAGGCCTGAGGCCGTGGCCCGCCGCCGCATCGACCCCGCCGAGGGCGCCCGCGCCCTGGACGCCTGGCGCGCCGCCCCGGAGGAGACCCCCCGGCCGGTGCTCGCCACCGCCGTGCGCCACGCCCTCGAGGAGCTCGCCGAGCGCGCCCCCGGCAACAGCGTGGAGGTGCGCGTCCCGCCCTTCGGCGTCACCCAGTGCGTGGCCGGGCCCCGGCACACCCGCGGCACCCCGCCCAACGTCGTCGAGACCGACCCCGCCACCTGGCTGGGCCTGGTCACCGGTGCTGTGGCCTGGCCGGAGGCGGTCGCCGCGGGGCGGGTTGTGGCCTCGGGCACACGCACCGACCTCGCGCAGGTGCTGCCCCTCTTTCCCCGGTAACCTGGACGCCATGAGCTCCGCCCCCTCGCCCTCCTCCCCGCGCCCGCCCCGGCGGACGTCCCGGCGCCGGCAGGAGGCCGCGTCCCCCGCCCTCGCCGGGTCCGGCACCCAGCCCATGCTGCTGCGCCGGGCGCCCAACGTGTGGGCCTTCGTCGTCCTCGGCGGCCTGCTGGGCGCGGCGGCCGGGCTCGCCGCGGGCCTGCTCGGCGCCGGCAGCGCGCAGTACACGCAGGGCGCCGTCGTCCTGTTCATGGTCTCGGTCGGCGTCGTCGTCGGCCTGGCCCTCGGAGCGGTCGTGGCCCTGGTCCTCGACCGGATCTCCGTGGCCCGCGCCCGGGCCGTCACCACCGAGGTCGTGGCCGGGGAGACCCCCGCCGGACCCCCGAGCACGAGAGAAGGCTGATCCGAGTGGTCCGACCCGACGGCACCCTCAGCCACGACCTGCTCCCCGGCGAGAAGGGCCCCCAGGACGCGTGCGGCGTCTTCGGCGTCTGGGCCCCCGGCGAGGACGTCGCGAAGCTGGCCTACTACGGCCTCTACGCCCTCCAGCACCGCGGGCAGGAGTCCGCCGGCATCGCCGCCTCCAACGGCGAGCGCATCGCCGTGTACAAGGACATGGGCCTCGTCTCCCAGGTCTTCGACGAGACGACGCTCACCACCCTCACCGGCCACCTGGCCGTGGGCCACTGCCGGTACTCCACGACCGGGGGCTCCTCGTGGGCCAACGCGCAGCCGACCCTGGGGGCGACCCCGCACGGGACCGTGGCGCTCGCGCACAACGGCAACCTGACCAACTCCGCGGAGCTCTTCGACCAGCTCGTGGACAAGTCCGGCTTCCCCTCCAGCGGCGAGATGGCCCAGGGCAACACGACCGACACCGCGCTGGTCACCGCGCTGCTGGCCGAGCACCCGCACGGCTCCCTCGAGGAGGCGGCCATGCACCTGCTGCCGCAGCTGGTGGGCTCCTTCTGCCTGGCGTTCATGGACGAGCACACCCTCTACGCCGCCCGCGACCCGCAGGGCATCCGCCCGCTGGTGCTGGGCCGGCTCGACCGCGGCTGGGTCGTGGCCTCCGAGACCGCCGCCCTGGACATCGTCGGGGCGTCGCTGGTGCGGGAGATCGAGCCCGGGGAGTTCGTGGCCATCGACGAGAACGGCCTGCGCACCCAGCGCTTCGCCGAGACCCGCCGGGCCGCGTGCGTGTTCGAGTACGTCTACCTGGCCCGCCCGGACACGACCATCAACGGCCGCTCGGTCTACGAGTCCCGGGTCGAGATGGGCCGCCGGCTCGCCCGCGAGCACGTGGTCGAGGCCGACCTCGTGATGCCGACCCCCGAGTCCGGCACGCCCGCGGCGATCGGCTACGCCGAGGAGTCCGGGATCCCCTTCGGCAACGGCCTCGTGAAGAACGCCTACGTGGGCCGGACCTTCATCCAGCCCTCGGACACCATCCGCCAGCTCGGCATCCGGCTCAAGCTCAACCCGCTGCGCTCGGTCGTGGCCGGCAAGCGGCTGATCGTCATCGACGACTCGATCGTGCGCGGCAACACCCAGCGGGCCCTGATCCGCATGCTCCGGGAGGCCGGGGCCGCGGAGATCCACGTGCGGATCTCGTCCCCGCCCATCAAGTGGCCGTGCTTCTACGGCATCGACTTCGCCTCCCGGGCGGAGCTGATCGCCAACGGCCTGGGCGTCGAGGAGATCCGGGCGTCCCTGGGGGCCGACAGCCTCGGCTACATCTCCGAGGAGGGCATGGTCGCCGCGACCCGCCAGGAGCGCGGCGAGCTGTGCACCGCGTGCTTCTCGGGCTCCTACCCCACCCGCCTGCCCGACGCCGACAAGCTCGGCAAGGACGTGGTCGAGTCCCGCCGCCGCGCCTCCGGCGGGCCGGCCCGTCCCCCGCGGCGGCCCGAGCACGCCTCGGCCGTGTCGATCGACACCCACCCCTCCGCCGCGGAGGGCCTGGCCCCCGGCGTGCACGAGGACGCGTGCATCTCCGACGCCGACCCGGGCGTGCACCAGGGCTCGACCGGGTGCGACCCCGGCCCGGACGCCGACCTCGAGGACGTCCTGCTGCCCGAGGACCGCGAGCCGGCCCGCGCCGCGACGGGCCCGTCCGCCGCGGGCACCCGCGCCCCCGCCACCGATCCCGCCGCCGAGACCCCGAAGGACGCCTGACCCATGGCCCAGCAGCCCGCCCCCGAGAACCGCACCGTCACCTACGCCAGCGCGGGCGTGGACGTCGAGGCGGGCGACCGCGCCGTCGAGCTTCGGCGGGGTGGGCGGGTTCGCCGGCCTCTACGACGTCTCGGAGCTGCTGTCCTACCGCCGGCCCTACCTGGCGACCTCCACCGACGGGGTCGGCACGAAGGTCGCCATCGCCCAGACCCTCGACGTCCACGACACCATCGGCTACGACCTCGTGGGCATGGTCGTCGACGACATCGTGGTCGTCGGGGCCCGCCCGCTGTTCATGACCGACTACATCGCCACCGGCAAGGTCGTGCCCGAGCGCATCGCCGACATCGTGCGCGGCATCGCGGGCGCCTGCGAGCAGGCGGGCACCGCGCTCGTGGGCGGGGAGACCGCCGAGCACCCGGGGCTGCTGCGCCCCGACGAGTACGACGTCGCGGGCGCGGCCACCGGCGTCGTGGAGGCCGACGAGCTGCTGGGCCCCGACCGGGTGCGCGCCGGTGACGTCGTGATCGGCATGGCCTCCTCCGGGCTGCACTCCAACGGCTACTCCCTGGTGCGCAAGGTCGTCAACGTGGCCGGCTGGTCCCTGGACCGCCAGGTCTCCGAGCTGGGCCGGACCCTGGGCGAGGAGCTGCTCGAGCCGACCCGCGTCTACGCCGCCGACGTCCTCGACCTCGCCGCCGCCTTCCCCGTCAACGGCCCCGACGGCACGACCGGCCACGGGGTGCGCGGGTTCAGCCACGTCACCGGCGGCGGGCTCGCCGCGAACCTCGCCCGCGTGCTGCCGGCCGGGCTCGAGGCCACGGTCGAGCGCTCCACCTGGGAGCTGCCGGCGGTCTTCCAGCTCGTGGCGCAGCTGGGCAGCGTCCCGCTGCCCGACCTCGAGCGCACCCTCAACCTCGGCGTGGGCATGGTCGCGGTCGTGGACCCCGCCGTGGCCGACGACGCCGTCGCCCGCCTCACCGACCGCGGCGTGAGCTCGTGGGTCATGGGCGAGGTGGGCCCGCTCGATCCCGACGCCGACCCCGCGGACCCCGACCGGGTCCAGGGCGCCAAGGGCGTGGACGGCGGCGCGGTGCGCATGACCGGCGCCTACGCCGGCTGAGGGACCCGCTCCCCCGCGCGCCCGCCCCGGCCCTGACGGGTCCGGGGCGGGCGCGCGGGAACGGGCACGACGAACGCCCCGCCGACCGGTGGTCGGCGGGGCGTTCGCGCGCTCCCACGAAGAAGGTGCCCGACCTGCGTGGGCACCCCGTGCGGCTGGAGCCGGTGGAGACGGGCGGAGGGACCGGCCGCGTCAGCGGCGGTCGTCGCCGTAGTCGTCGGCGTACTTGTCGAGGTAGACGGAGTAGTCGTCCTCGTCCGCCGCGAAGCGCTCCTCGGCGGGTTCCTCCAGGGCCGGGCTGCGCTCGCCGCCCCGGAGCTCCTTCTGCAGTGCGGTCAGGTCCGTCTGCGGGCTGAAGTACTTCATCTCCCGCGCCTGCCGTGTCGCCTTAGCCTTCTGACGGCCGCGCCCCATGGCGTGACCCCCTCTGTCTCTTGGTCCGGGCGGCGGTACGTAGGCACACAGTACGGCCCCGGAATGTCATGGAAATGGTTCGTGGGTCCAGGGTACATGCTTTGCCCGGGCGGCGCGCTCCGCGGCCGCTCTGCACAGGCGGCTGTCGCCGATCTCACGGCCGGCGCCCGGGAAGCGCCCGGGCAGTGCCCCGGAACCGGGGACACCGCCCGCGCCCGGCGGCGCGCCCCTCCCCGGCTCCACGTCCGGCGGGCGGGCCCGGTGTCCCCGGACCCGCCCGCCGCCCTCGGCCCGGTCAGCCGGCCGTGGGCTGGGGCTCGCGCACCGCGGTGACGGTCAGCCCGTCGGCCACGACGTCGGCGTTGACGTCCACCCGCACGGCGTCCCCGTCCACGACCGCCCCGGAGAGGATCGCCTTGGCGAGCTTGTCCCCGATCTCGCGCTGGACGAGCCGGCGCAGCGGGCGGGCGCCGAAGGCGGGGTCGTAGCCGGTGATGCCCAGCCACTCGGTCGCCGCCGGGGTGACCTCCAGGCTCAGTCGGCGCTGGCCCAGCCGCTCGGCGAGGTGCGCGACCTGGATGTCGACGATCCGCGCGAGGTCGGCCGTGGACAGCGGGTCGAAGAGGATGACGTCGTCGAGCCGGTTGAGGAACTCGGGCTTGAACGAGGCGTTGACCACGTTCATGACGGCCTCCCGCTTGGCCTCCTGGTCGATCGTCTGGTCCACGAGGAACTGGCTGCCCAGGTTCGAGGTGAGGATCAGGATGACGTTGCGGAAGTCCACGGTGCGGCCCTGCCCGTCGGTGAGCCGGCCGTCGTCGAGCACCTGCAGGAGGATGTCGAAGACGTCCGGGTGGGCCTTCTCGATCTCGTCGAGCAGGACCACCGAGTAGGGCCGGCGCCGGACCGCCTCGGTGAGCTGGCCGCCCTCCTCGTAGCCGACGTAGCCCGGAGGGGCGCCGACGAGCCGGGAGACGGTGTGCTTCTCCCCGTACTCCGACATGTCGATGCGCACCAGGGCGCGCTCGTCGTCGAACTGGAACTCGGCCAGCGACTTCGCGAGCTCGGTCTTGCCCACGCCGGTGGGGCCGAGGAACAGGAACGAGCCGATCGGCCGGTCCGGGTCGGCGATCCCGGCCCGGGAGCGGCGCACGGCGTCCGCGACCGCCTGCACGGCCCGGTGCTGGCCGATCAGGCGCCGGCCGAGCACCTCCTCCATGTGCAGCAGCTTCTCGGTCTCGCCCTGGAGCATGCGCCCGGCGGGGATGCCCGTCCAGGCGGAGACCACCTCGGCGACGTCGTCGGCCGTGACCTCCTCGGAGACCATGGTGTCGTGCACCTCGGAGGCGTCCTCCTGCTCCTGGGCGGCGTCGAGCTCCTTCTGCAGCGCCGGGATCTCGCCGTAGAGCAGGCGGGAGGCCTCGGCGAGGTCGCCCTGGCGCTGGGCCATCTCCGCCTGCGAGCGCAGGTCGTCGATGCGGGCCTTGAGGTCGCCGACCCGGTTCAGGCCGGCCTTCTCGGCCTCCCACCGGGCATTGAGGGCGTCGAGCTCGGCCCTGCGGTCGGCCAGCTCGGCGCGCAGGGCCTCGAGCCGCTCGACCGAGGCGGGGTCGCTCTCGCCCTGCAGGGCGAGCTCCTCCATGGTCAGGCGGTCGACGACGCGGCGCAGCTGGTCGATCTCCTCCGGGGCGGAGTCGATCTCCATGCGCAGCCGGGACGCCGCCTCGTCGACGAGGTCGATGGCCTTGTCCGGCAGCTGCCGGCCCGGGATGTAGCGGTGGGACAGGGTCGCGGCCGCGACGAGGGCGGCGTCGGCGATCTGGACCTTGTGGTGGGCCTCGTAGCGCTCCTTGAGCCCGCGCAGGATCGCGACGGTGTCCTCCACGGAGGGCTCGCCGACGTAGACCTGCTGGAAGCGGCGCTCGAGGGCGGCGTCCTTCTCGATGTTCTCGCGGTACTCGTCGAGGGTGGTCGCGCCGATCAGGCGCAGCTCGCCGCGGGCGAGCATGGGCTTGAGCATGTTGCCCGCGTCCATGGAGCCCTCGGCGGCGCCGGCGCCCACGACCGTGTGGAGCTCGTCGATGAAGGTCACGATCCGGCCCTCGGAGGAGCGGATCTCCTCGAGCACGGCCTTGAGCCGCTCCTCGAACTCGCCGCGGTACTTCGCCCCGGCCACCATGGAGCCGAGGTCGAGGGAGATCAGGGCCTTGTCCCGCAGGGACTCGGGGACGTCCCCGGCGACCATGCGCTGGGCCAGGCCCTCGACGACGGCAGTCTTGCCGACGCCGGGCTCGCCGATGAGCACGGGGTTGTTCTTGGTGCGCCGGGACAGCACCTGGACCACGCGCCGGATCTCGGAGTCGCGGCCGATGACCGGGTCGAGCCTGCCCTCGCGGGCGCGGGCGGTGAGGTCGGTGCCGTACTTCTCGAGCGCCTGGAAGGTGCCCTCGGGGTCGGGGGTGGTCACCCTGCGGTCTCCTCTCACGGACGGGACGGTGGTCTTCAGCTGCTCGGGCCCGGCGCCGGCGGAGCGCAGGATCTCGCCGGTCCTGCCGTCGAGCTGGGCGAGGCCGTAGAGCAGGTGCTCGGTGGAGATGTACTCGTCGCCCAGGGACGTCGCGAACTGCTCGGCGGCCTGGATGACCTGCAGGGAGCCGCGGTCGAACTGCGCCTGGGCGGTGGAGGCCCCCGAGGCCGAGGGCAGGGCCTTGATGGCGGCGGAGGCCTGGGCCGAGACGGCGTCGACGTCGGCGCCGGTGGCCTTCAGCACGGCGACGGCGACGCCCTCGCGCTGGTCCATGAGGGCCTTGAGGAGGTGGGCGGGCTCGACCTGGGGGTTGCCGGCGGTCGAGGCGTTGGTCGAGGCCGCGGCGAGCGCCTCCTGCGACTTGGTGGTGAACTTGGTCTCCACGGGAGCTCCTTGTGGTTCGGGACGAAGCGGGTGGAACAGGCCGGACCCGGCCGGCACACTCTTGGTGCGCACCGGCACGTCAGCTAACCTGAGTCTATCCCACTCAACCCGAGAGGACCAGGGATTGTTCCCACGAACGGGCGGCGCCCCCGCGGGCGGCCCCTGTAGGTTCCGGGATAACTTGTCCGATTCCAGGTTTCTTGTCACCCCTGTGTCACACTTCCTGATTTCTTGTCGCCGGAGGACCATGAGGGGATGGACCTGACCCACTTCCAGGTGCAGTACCGCCGGGAAGCTGAGAGTGAGCTCGTCACGACAACGCTGGCTGAGGTGAACAGCGCCGAAGTGTTGCGCGGTGTCGCGGTGCGGGTACCTCCCTCATTTGTGTCGCAACGTCACTACCCCGGCGACTTCTGGTCGGCCACGACCGGCCGGACACACGTCTACGAGAGTCTGCTGGAGCTGGACCGCCTCTGGTTGGCGGACTTCGATACGCACACCACAGCTCTGCTGACCCAGCCGTTCCGAGTCACCGGTCCAGACGGCAGCAGGTTACGCCGGCATGTTCCAGACCTCCTGCTGGCTACCGACAACGGCGGAACTGTACTCGTGGACGTGAAGTCGAAGTCGATGCTCGAGAAACCGGAGGTCCAGGAGCAGTTCGCGTGGACGGCCCGGTGGTGCCGGGCAATGAGTTGGCGCTACGAAGTGTTCAGCGGTGGGGATCCTGTAGTGCTGCGCAACATCAAGTACCTCAGCGAGGGTCGGCGCCTCGGCCTCATCCCTCACGGCGCGGTTAAGCAGGTCCACGAGGTCGGTTCCTCGGGCATGACACTCGGCGCGTTGGAGACGACAGGCAGTTTGGCATCACTGCCCGGTCCGGCCCTCCGTCAGGCGTGCTTCTGCCTGTTGTGGTTTGGGAGGTGGCGCACCGATCTTCGCCGTCCCATCGGGCCCGGCTCCGTCATCCACTGTGGGGATGCCCTATGAACGAGCACGTACTCGACCTCAGCGTCAGTGCCACCGTGTGGTTCGAGGGACAGGTGTGGCAGGTCGTGGAGCACCAAGCCAACGCGGTGATCCTCCAATGCGGGACGGAACTGCGCAAGATCCATGCCCCCTCGCTACTGGGCCGGGCGGAGTCCGTGGTGTCGCACGATCGGGATCGTCCTGCCGACGATGAGCTCGGCGCGATCGTCCTCAGCGCCCTGACGCCCAACCAGAGGGCCAAGGTCGAGGCGCATGCCAAAGTTGTCCGACGACTGTTGGAGCCCGACATAGGGTTCCCGCACGTCCGGGAGCAGTACACGGCTGCGGCTGCGGAGCTTGGTGCCGACCTCAGAACCTTGCAACGAATGCTGAACCGCTACCGCGCCCAAGGGGTGGCCGGGCTGGTCGACGCCCGCCTTCTGAAGTCCACCCGCCGGTCCGTGGACCCGCGGTGGGACGCCTTCTGCGTCTCAGTGCTGGCGTCCTACCGCAATGCGTCGAATCCCACTATCAAGGCCGTTATCGCTCGCACCAACGCTCTGTACTCCTCCGCTCACCCTGGTCTTCCCCTGCCGTCCCAGTCGGTGGCGTACGAGCGAGTGCACGAGCTCGACAAGGGCCGCCACACGTTCGACTCGGCGAAGACGCGCAGAACCAGCACCAGTGCTTCGCAGGAGCAGTTGGGACGTCTCCGAGCGGACCGCCCGGGGCAGTACGTGGTGCTGGACACCACGCGGCTGGACGTGTTCGCGATGGAGCCCGTGACGCTGCGGTGGCTCAACGTCGAGTTGACCGTGGCCATGGATCTGTACTCCCGGTGTATCATGGGCGCGACCCTGCGCGCCGTTGCCGCCGCCTCCCCCGACGTTGCGGCCGTGCTGTACCAGACCATGACTCCCCAGCGGTGGGGCCCGGCAGAGGACACTCCTGACGGGCCGTACGCCGGTGTTCCGGAGGCCTTGGTGGTGAAAGAGACGGGCGCGGTGCCGGACACCATCGTGGTCGACCACGGCAAAATCTACATGTCCCAGCATGTGCGGGGCTTGTGCCACCGGTTCGGCATCAACATCCAGCCGGCCCGGCCCGGAGTCGGTTCCGACAAGCCGACCGTGGAACGGTTCTTCCGCACCCTCCGGCAGCAGCTCCTGGAACACCTGCCCGCCTACAAAGGCCCTGATGTGCACTCCCGGGGCAAGGACGTGGAGAAGCAGGCGTTCCTCTACGTCGCCGAGCTGGAGCAGATCATCCGGGAATGGATCGGCATCTATCACCACACCCCGCATGATGGGCTCCGGGATCCCCGGCTCCCCGAGGTGGACTTGTCGCCGATCGAGATGTTCTCCCGCGGGAGGGCTACCTCCGGCGTTTTGCTCCTTCCCGCTTCCGAAGATCTCGTCAGGGAGTTCCTGCAGGTCGAATGGCGGACCATCCAGCACTACGGAGTGGAGATCCATGGCCGGCGGTACGACGGCCCGGGCTTGAACCTGCATCGAGGCCGCAAGTCCCACTACGGGGGCGCTCATGCGAGCAAGTGGCCCTTCATGGTCGACCCCGATGACGTGCGCTGGGTCTACTTCAAGGACCCCGACACCGCCTCATGGCATCGCTTGGAGTGGGAGCATGCCCACTACATCGATGCTCCGTTCTCCCAGGACGCCGCGGAGTACACCCGTCGGCTGAGCGTGCAGGCGAACCGGCACGTCGATCCGGCCCAGGCTCTGCAGGATCTGCTGCGGGACTGGTCGGAGCAGCAGGTCACCGACCGGCGCGCCAAGAACCTCGCCCTGCGGTTGAGCACCCAACGAACTGTTGTCGGGCCGGACACCGACCGCTCCGCCCGTGAGATCGCCTCCGACCCCGGCGTCATCGACTTCTTCTCCCACCGGAAAAGCCGGATGGACGCGGCGGAGCTGACCGATGACCTGGACGTGTTCGACAAGTACTACGCTGAGCACCCTGACGCCGAGGGCCTGGAGGTGTTCGACGAGTGAGCAACCTTGGGGCCGCCTGGCTACAGGCCAACGACACCCAGCCTTACCAGCTGTCCCGCAAACAAGGTTGGGACGCCTTCGTCAACAGCATTCCGCGCACCGAGTTGGAGGTCCTCTCCCGCGCCCAGATGGACCGGCTGAGCGAGGAGGAGCTGGCCGACTACAACGAGGCGCGGATCGTATGGCACGCCAATCCCCCCACGGTCAAGACGCCCCAATTGGCCAGGGCGTACCAGGTCATCGACGAGGTCATGGCTTCCAGCCGCCGCGATGGCAGCAAGCTGCGGGGCTCCGTGGTGATCGATGCACAACCTGGTCTGGGCAAGACCACGATCGCCACCCGCTACGCCCGGGACTTCCACCTCCGCACCTACCGGCGGCACGGCCCGTTGACCGAGCAAGGACACCAGCGCCTGCCGGTGGCCTTTGTGCCGTTGAGCGCCGGCACCACCCTGAAGGGTTTGAACGAGAAGATCCTGGAGTTTTTCGGGCATCCGGCTACTGGCCGGGCTACCAGAACCGACCTCACCCGACTGGTCGTCGACTGCGTCACCAGCTGTGAGACGAAGCTGATCGTGATCGATGACCTCCACTTCGTCGACTTCCGGCACCGCAACGGAGTCGAGGTTTCCAACCACTTGAAGGGTCTCGCCAACGAGCTGCCCGCCACCTTCATCTACATCGGTGTCAACCTGGCAGACAAGCAGTTCTTCGACGAAGGATTGATCGGCGAGCAAGCCGTCTACTCCCAGACCAGCCGCCGAGCGACCCGATGCCCCGTCGCGCCGTTCCAGATCAACACCGACGCCAGTATGCGCGCATGGCTTGAGCTGTTGACCACCATGGAGCGCCATTTGAAGCTCGCCGACGCGCGTCCAGGAATGCTGGTCGATCACAGCAAGGAGATCTTCCGACGTACCCAGGGTTACATCGCCTCCCTGACCACTCTCATCGACCGTGTGAGCTATCGGGCCATCACCAGCGGCGCGGAGACGATCACCAAAGAGATCATCGACGACGTGGTCATCGACAATGCGGCCGAACTGTCACAGCCTTCCGAGTGATCCGTGGCAGCAAGGCGGCCGGCGCAGACGCCTTCAGGAGGTCTTCTCCGGATACGACATCGAACGCTGGCCCATTTCCGTGCCCCCGCACCCGGATGAGCCTCTGCGCAGCTGGGTCAGACGGCTGAGCTACCGCTACGGTCTTACCCCTCGTCAGCTCAACCAGGCGCTAGGACTCCCGCAGGACTCCCAACGAAATCCCCTGACCGTTCTTCTGGAAGGCGCCCAGGACGCCAGTGCGGCTCTCGGGGTAGACCCGCGAGACATCGCCCAGAACTTGCCGGCCGACAACAAGTGGCGTCCCGATCTCGCCGCCTGCTTCTACCCAGACGCCGGCTTCTACCCGGACACCGGCCGGTTCTGCCCTCAGTGTCTGGCAGAAGACAGCACCTGGCGTCTGGAATGGGAAAGTCGATGGTCTCTGGCCTGCCCCCGGCACCACACGCTCTACCAGAGCCGGTGCCCGTCGTGTGGTCAGCGCCCCTGGCGATCACGTTCGTGGTACAGCCAGTCGGCCGCCTCGCACCAGTGCACCGAACGCCAACGCACCGATCCATCCCCGGCCCGGCGGCGGGTCCGTTCATGGTGTCTCGGCGACCTCCGGCTCGCCCCCGAAGTGCCGGCGTCGCCCGACCTCCTGGCCGCGCAGGACACCATTCGCGACAGGTTCGCCGACACCTCCACACACCAAGGAGGCACGGAGTCCTTCGGTCCGTTCACGCTCGACCCGACCTCGGCAAACGACCTGTTGGCCACACTGCTGCGAGAGGCCATCCGTTACTACGAGCCCCAGCGCGGTGGGGTTGGACTACCGGAGCGGGTGCTGCTGGCCTACCACGCTTTCCTCGACCTCCACGTCTGGGAAGACGAGGCCCCAGCGCTCGACGAGCTACTAGGGTCTGATAACGTGCACCGGCTCCTGCACCCCTCCACTTGCACTGATGCTGCGCTGGGCGAGCCCGTGATCTTGGCCTGGTACATCAACCGCCATCGCGGACGCCTGTCCTACCGGATGCAACTGGCGTGCCGGACGGAGCGTGCGGCCCCCTCCCTGCCCGCCCAGTCACGAGAGGCCTGGGAACCCCTACCGGCTACGCTGGTCGAGCACGGCAGCGAACCGGCTCGGCCCCCCGCGGAGTGGATCCCTCAACTCATGCCCCCGCAGGTCCTCGCCCTCCCCTGGGCTTCAGACCCGCTAGGACGAGCCCTGGGCTCGATGTGCTTCTTGAACCTGGGCCGAGGCAATCCCTGGTCTCACGCCGCCGTCGAGCTCGGCCTCCCCCGCCGGCTCCAGCACCATGTTGCAGGACGACTCAGACGCGTCCACCAACGACAGTGGAGCGACCTCCTGAGGTCCATGGAGGACTACTTCAACCAGCTCCTCCACGACCCACCGCCCATCAACTACCGAGCCCGACGACTGGTCGCCAACGACCCGCTCCTGCTACAGACCCTGCTGGCCGAGCAGCTCGGCACAGAGACAAACACCCCGCTGGCCGTCCTGCGCCTGGTGTTCTGGGAACAGTACACGGGGGGCCACGCGCTCTTCGCGCCACCCCGGATTGCCATAGGACAGAACGCAGATCCCGGCCCGGCTTACCCCAACCTGCGAGAAGACGCCCTGCAACAGTGCCACGAGGGCTTCGAACACTTGGCAGAGGAGCTGGACCAGCGTGCGGAAATCCTTCTCGCGCCAGGAACGAGGGTAGAACCCCCATGAGGAGACGCGTCCCATTTCAAATCCGCTGAAATGGCGCCCCACAACATCGGCCAGGCGTACCACCTGCTCGATCTGCTGCTGCCCAACGACATCCGGATGGCGCGCCCATTGTGGGGGTCCATGACGCCTGGGCAGCAAATGAGACACCAGCTTGAGCAGGCACGGCCCTGCACGAAGCGGCTCCTGGCCGCCGCAGGCATCGACACCTCACCCGACTCCCTCAGATGGAAGGACTTCGCTGAGCTCGGGTGGTGTGCAGATCCGGCGCTCAACCAGCCCGCCAAGATGTCCTCAGCGCGGGACAGCATGGAATAGCGAAATTCTCTCACCACGTCACGTGCCGGTTGAAACCCTGAACTTCCTCACGAGCTTGCTGCACCGACAGCGGCGGCCATGACCACCGGCCGTACCAGCGGGCGGCACGGCTCCCCAGGCCAAGTGCGTCCTGCGGTGGTACCGCGACGCCACCCGCGCGGTGAACTGGGCCACGCGATCACGGCCTCTCCTGTCGGTTCCGCTCGAAGTTTGAGCTGTTTGTCCGTGTGAAAAGTGAGCACCTCTTGGGGTTGTTCTAGTCTGCCGGTCCGGTCTCGGTGACGGAAGGCAGGGTCTCGATGCTGGTGTGCCGGATGCGGTAGCTGGTGCCCTTGGTGGTGATGATCTCGGCGTGGTGGACGATGCGGTCGATCATCGCCGCGGCGATCGTGGTGTCGCCGAAGACCTCGCCCCATCTCGAGAAGGGCAGGTTCGAGGTGATGATCAGCGAGGCCTTCTCGTAGCGGGTCGAGACCAGCTGGAAGAACAGATTCGCGACCTCGGCCTCGATCGGAACGTAGCCCAGCTCGTCGATGATGACCAGCGGGATCCGGGCGATCTTGGCCAGTTCCGCTTCCAGGCGCCCGGTGGCGTGGGCGGTGTGCAGGCGGGTGATCCAGCCGGTGGCGGAGTTGAACGCGACTCGGTGCCCGGTCTGGGCCGCGGCGATCCCCAACCCGGTGGCCACATGGGTCTTGCCGGTGCCCGGGGGCCCGAGCAGCACCACATTGCCGGCCTGCACCAGGTACGCCCCGGCTTCCAGGCGCGCGATCACACCGCGGTCCAGGGAGGGCTGGGCGGTGAAGTCGAAGTCGGTGAGCGTCTTGATCGCCTCGAATCCGGCGGCCTTGATCCGCAGTGCGGCCCCCGAGGCGGCCCTCGCGGCGGCCTCGGTCCCCAGTACCGCGGCGAGGTACTCCTCCAAACTCCACTGCTGGGCCCGGGCGGTGTCAGCGATCCGGGCGTAGTCGGCAGCGATCCTGGGGGCCTTGAGTTGACGGGCGTGGTGGAGGATCTGCTTGTCCGCATCCGTCAGCGTCCGCCCAGCGGGCTCGGTGGCCGGTCGCATCAGGCGACCTCGATCCCGAAGAGCCGGTCGTAGACCCCGAGATCGGCGACCTCGACCTGCCCGCCGGCAGCGCCCTCGGTACGGGGCTGCTGGTGAGTCCGGCGCATGAGGGCCGCGGCGGCCACGTGGACCGGGTCCGTGACGGTGGCCCCGGATCCCCAGGCCCGCTGGTGGGTGGCCACCGTGCGCCCAGCACAGGTCACGGTGACGGTGTGCAGGTCCACGACCACCTCGACCAGGCGCCCGATCACGCCCGGGTGCACGGAGTAGGCGGCCCCGGCGGCGGTGACGTAGTAGTCCCGGGGCAGGCGCGTGGTGAAGCGGTGCCCGATCACCGGGTCCACCGGCGGCAGGGGCCCCATCGCCTCCCGCTCGGTGGTCATGGCCTCAACCGGGCGGGTGCGGGTGGTGCGGTGGGTGCGCTGGTTGGCGGTGATCAGCCAGTCGGTGAGCTGGGCCTGGAAGTCGACCGGGGCGGTGAAGGTGCGCCCGGGCAGGAACGAGGTGGCCAGGTACCCGTTGAACCGCTCGACCACACCCTTGGTCTCGGGATCGTAGGGGCGGGCCTGCACCAGGCGCACCCCGAGTGCCCCGCAGAAGGCGGCCACGCCCTCGGCGAGCTTGCCGCCGCGGCCGATGCCGGCCTCGTTGTCCCACAACAGCTGCCGCGGTACCGCCCCGAAACCCTCGGCCACACACCACCACATCCCCGCCAGCAGGTCCCCGGTCCTCCGGCTGGGCAGCACCGCGGCCACCGCGTAGCGGGAGTGAGAGGCGACCATCACCAGCACCGGGAAGTCCCGCACCACCCCGGCATGATCCGGGATCAGCCGGCCCGGGAACCACAGATCGCACTGGATCTGCTCCCCGGCATGATGCACCAGCCGGTCCGCCGGATCCGCCACCCGGTAGCCCGGGCGCAACCGGGCCACGTTGGCGTAGAACCACGACCTCGACCCCTCCCAGCCGACCCGCTCGGCGAGCACCGCGGTGGGCATCGACGGGAACCGGCCCAGCAGATCCCGCACCGCGGCCTCGACCTCGCTGAACGCCCCCTCCACCGGCGGACGCGGTGAATAGGACGGCGGGTCCGTGGAACGGAGCGCCTTCGCCACCGTGTTCCGCGACAGCGACAACCTCCTGGCAATCGCCGCCTGCGACAAGCCCTCCACCCGATGCAGCTGACGGATCAGCGCCCAATCCTCCACAGTGATCACTCTCCAATCGTTGGACGAGCTGCTCACTTTTCGACCGGAACTTCAGCTACCTATTCGACCGGAACCGACATCTCCCCACCCACCGCCTACCGATACCTCACCGAGGGAATCGAGGTGATGGTCGGGGGAATTGTCGCTCCAACTGTGTAAGAGGCAGTTTCCATTCTCAGTGGTTCTTCGCCGCGGGTAAGTAGCTCGGCGACGGTGATGGTGAAGGCGTTCAGCGCCGGTGTCGGTTCCGGTCGAATAGGCACGAACTCCGCCCACGTACTGCGCCCCCCCGGGGGGGGATGATCGCCGGGTACCGAAAACCCCACTTCTCCTCCAGTGCCTTCAGGGCGGCCTCGGTGGCAGCCGCGGTCGGGGTGGTCCTCACGCCTCAGTGCCCTACGTATCAATGGTCAGGAGCTCGTCTCACAGGACTTGCGGGCGATGAAGCGAAGTACTCGACCGCCGAAGGAGTACTTCAGGCTGAGCGTCTCGAGACCGACTTGTCGTAGGACCGGTTCGAGGGCCTCTGGTTCAATGAGTCGGTGTGGAGAACGGTCGATCCGGTGCAACCACCATGTTGTGCGGGAGGCCATCAGGTCGTATCCCACGAAGGACCCGCCCGGTCGCAAGACGCGCGCCACCTCGCCCACCGCATGTTCCCAGGCGATCACGTGATGAAGCATCAGGAAGCTCACAACCGCGTCGAAGGAGGCGTCCTCGAAGGACAGATGCCTGGCATCGGCCTGGCGCGCCTCAGCCCGCGAAAACCCGGCAAGTCGTTGACGGGCGGCGCTGACCATCGCGGGATCGGGGTCGGTGGTGGTCATCCGGACCTGATGGTTGGTCCGCACGATTTCTTCGGCTATTGCCCCGCTGCCACCGCCGATCTCGAGTACGTCTCCCGTGAGCGCGAATCCCTGCGTCGCCCAGGAGACGATTCGACGCGCCAGGAGATTCCACGGTGCGCTGCGACAGAACGACGCTTCCAGGTAAGACATCGGCGGCATGGTCCCAACCTCTCGGGCCTGCTCGGGGCTCAGGCGAGCCTTGTGGCGGGATGGATAGCTTGGTGGACACGGACCTGATCCACCACGGCGGGTCTGGTGCGCTCTCGATCGACCCGCCCCGGTGGCTCAGGTCTGCGGAGATGTCGCGTCCGACCGAACAGAATTTGGGCGGAGCAGCCCGCGAATGACGGCCGGGCGGTTGGCGAGTCGGGTCGAGTACCAAGGATCGGTGGGCGCCCTTACTGGTCCCAGAGCAGCCAAGGGGACGTTCACCGGGGTTCAGTGCGCGTGTTCTTCCATTTGATCCATCTTCTGGGTGGCTGCTCCTGAGGGCTCCGGGATGTCGAGCGCTATGGAGGGTGCGTTCGCTTCGGCCGGTGGGCGGGAGGAGAAGCTGACGCCGTTGGGCATGTCTCCCACCGGCACAGTCTCCAACACCTCGAGGGCGTCGAGGTCGACGACGGAGACGGTGTCGTCGTAGATGTTCGTGACCCAGGCCTTGGCCCCCGTGGTGTCGATGACGACGCCATGGGGCCCGGAGCCGGTGCGCACCGTGCCGCGGACGGTCATGTCGGTCGGGTCGATCACGGACAGGGTGTTCCCGGGCTCGGCCTCGGTGCCCTGGTCGGCCGAGAGCAGGGTGCGACCGTCGGGTGCCAGATACACCTGGACGGGCGGGGCCGAGACCGCGACAGTGCCCACCACTTCTTGTGCGGCGAGGTCGATCTTCACCACCGAGGCCGGCTCGGTGATGCTGGCGTAGGCGTAGGTCCCGTCGGCGTCGACGGCGACCTGGACAGGGGGACATCCGACGGGCACCGAGGCGGTCTTGGTGTCGGTGGCCGGATCGATCAGATCCACCGCACCGGACTCGGTGTTGGCGACCGCGATGATCGATCCGTCGGCTGCTGGGCGCAGACCGTGGGGCATCCCCCCGAGGTCGACGGTCCCGGTCGGCTCCAGACCGGGTGCACTGTAGACCGAGACGGTGCCGTCACCGGCGTTGGTGGTGTACACCTTGGTGCCGTCGGCGGTGTCGATCACGTGCGCGGGAGCCGGTCCACTGGGGGCGGCGGCGGACACCTGGTAGTTTTCCGCGTCGATGGCGATGGTCGTGTTGTCGTGGCCGCTGACGGCGTATCCGACCGCACCGTCGGCCCCGGCCTGCACGTTGTGCGGGGACTCCACCCCGGTCAACGTCGTGACCACCTCGTTCGTGGCCGCATCCAGGACAGTGAGGCTGTTGCCCTCCTCGTTGGCCACCCACACCGTCCCGGCGATGCCCTGGCGGGCAGACGATGAGGGCGCCGTCGCCGTGACGCCCTGAGGCGTGTCACTGGAGCAGGCTGCCAAACCGGCCGTCGTCAAGACTGCGAGGCTGGTGACGGCGAGCCGTCGTTTCATCGAGATCATCGTCAGACCTTTCGGTGTGAACCGTAGAGGAAGACCCGCTACGACCAGCTCCGTTCCACGAGAGGGTGCCGGCTGCGGGATTCAGCGCAGTTCCATGGTGGTCGGTTCCCAGCCCTGATTCACCGCCACGGGCCCATTTCGCCGCGGATCTTCGCCGAATCTTCACGAGCTTCCCTCTCCGAGCCCGGTGACCAGCACAGAATGCGCGGCCTTCCACGACGACCTGCCCGCCGTCCAGCTTCATGAAAACTTCACCGTTACCCTGCTGGCACTCGTGTTCGTCCAACCTAGACTGGCCTCATACCCGTCGGGGGTATGGAGGAGGCGGAGTGATGACTGTCCAGGATTGGGTGTTGGTGGCAGCGGCGGTAGTCGTGAGTGTCGCGCTGCTGTGGTTCTTCTTCGGCCCGAAGAAGACTCGCCGGGCCGAGCTGGAGGCCGGGGTGCAGACGGTCACGGTGACCGTCAAGGGCGGGTACAGCCCCGACCTGATCCAGGTGGCCCCCGGGGTGCCGGTCCGGCTGGTGTTCAACCGGCAGGAGACCGGGGACTGCTCCTCCCGGGTGGTCATCCCGGATTTCCAGATCAACCAGCCGTTGCCCGCCTATGCACGCACGGCCGTGGAGTTCACTCCCACCGAGCCGGGCGAGTACGGCTTCGCGTGCGGGATGAACATGCTGCACGGCCGCCTACGCGTCGTCGACGAGCACGACAGCGCCTCGCCGGCCCCGATCTCGTCGGCGCCGGCTCACGCCGCGGGCACGGCCAACCCCGGCGACGCCGCTGCCACGGGGTCGGCGCGCGCCGCCGTGGCGGAGGTGACCCACGCCCGGATGGACCACGGTGCGCAGACCGCGCAGCTGAGCATCCGCGGGGGCTACCACCCCCAGCTGCTGCGCGTGGCGGCCGAGGTGCCGCTGCGGCTGGAGCTGCTGCGACAGGAGGACGGCGCGTGCTCGGAACGGTTCGTGGTGCCCGCTGCCGGGGTGGACACCGCGGTCCCGGCCTTCGGCAGCACCGTGGTCGAGATCCCCGGGCTACCGGCCGGGCGCCATGAGGTCAGCTGCGGGATGAACATGTTGCACGGCACCCTCGAGGCCGTCGAGGGCTCAGCCGACGTCGAAGGCTCTGCTGGCGGGGCTGGTGAGCACTCCCACGACCATGTCGTGGTCCAGGAGGATACCCGAACCTCCACGGCCCCACTGCCGGGGCAGGAGCCTCCGCGCGGACACGGCCCGGTGGAGGAGCCGGAGGACACCGAGGCGAAGGAGCGGGCGGCGGAGATCGCCGATCTGCGCCGCCGGGTGATCGTCGGGGCCGTGCTGAGCCTGCCGGTGGTGGTGGCGGTGATGGCCATGGAGCTGTTCGGCATGGCCTGGGTGCCGCCGGTGCTGATGAATCCGTGGCTGCAGCTGGCGCTGATCACCCCGGTGATGCTCTACACCGGTTGGCCCATCCACAAGACCGGGTGGTTGGCGCTGTCCCACCGCACCGCGGACATGAACTCTCTGATCACCCTGGGCACGATCGCTGCCTACGGCTACAGCCTGGTCGTCACCATCGCCCCCGGCCTCGTGCCGGCCGAGGCCCGGTACGTCTACTACGAGGCGGTCGGGGTGATCATCACCTTGATCCTGCTCGGGCGCCTGCTGGAGACCAAGGCCAAGGCCGGGACCGGGGAGGCCATCCGCACCCTGATCGGGCTCCAGCCGCACACCGCCCGGGTGGTGCGCGACGGGCAGGAGCGGGAGATCCCCCTGGGAGAGGTCGTGGTCGGCGACGTCGTCGTGGTGCGCCCCGGGGAGAAGCTGGCCGTGGACGGGCAGGTGCTGGAGGGCACCTCGGCGGTGGACGAGTCGATGGTCACCGGTGAGCCCATCCCGGTGACCAAGACCGCCGGGGACACCGTGATCGGCGCGACCATCAACCAGACCGGGTCCTTCCGCTACACCGCCACCAAAGTCGGCTCGGACACCATGCTGGCTCAGATCATCTCCCTGGTCCGGCAGGCCCAGGGCTCCAGGGCGCCGATCCAGCGGCTGGCCGATCAGGTCTCCAGCTACTTCGTGCCCGCGGTGATCCTCATCGCCCTGTGGACCTTCGTGGTCTGGGCGCTGGTCGGTCCGCCGCCTGCGGTGGTCTTCGCCCTGGTGGCCGCGGTGTCGGTGCTGATCATCGCCTGCCCGTGCGCGCTGGGGCTGGCCACTCCGCTGTCGATCACCGTGGGCACCGGCAAGGGGGCCACCGCCGGGATCCTCATCCGCTCGGCCGAGGCCCTGGAGACGGCCCACAAGCTGGACACCATCGTGCTGGACAAGACCGGCACGATCACCAAGGGGGCTCCCGCCCTGACCGACGTGCTGCCCGCCCCGGGCTTCACCGACGCCGAGGTGCTGGCTCTGGTGGCGGCGGTGGAACGCTCCTCGGAGCACCCGCTGGCCACCGCCATCGTCGCCGGGGCGCAGGAGCGCGGGGTGGCCGCGCCCGAGGCCACCGCCTTCGACTCCGTCACCGGCCAAGGGGTCCGCGCCCTGGTGGGCGGACGGGAGGTGCTGGTGGGCAACCGGCGCCTGCTCACCGGGGCGGGCATCGACGCCGAGGGGCTCACCGCCCCCGCCCAGGAGCTGGCCGCGGACGGGAAGAGCCCGATGCTGGCCGCCGTCGACGGGCGCCCGGCCGGGGTGATCGGGGTGGCCGACACCCTCAAGGAGGGGTCCGTGGGGGCCGTCGCCGCCCTGCGCGACCGCGGCATCGAGGTGGTGATGATGACCGGGGACAACCGGGCCACCGCCGCGGCCATCGCCCGCCAGGTCGGCATCGACCGGGTGGTGGCCGAGGTGCTGCCCGAGCACAAGGCCAGCGAGGTCAAGCGCCTGCAGGAGGAGGGGCGCGTGGTGGGGATGGTCGGGGACGGCATCAACGACGCCCCCGCCCTGGCCCAGGCCGACGTGGGCTCGGCCATCGGCACCGGCACCGACGTGGCCATCGAGGCCTCTGACATCACCTTGATCTCCGGGGCGCTGTCCGGGGTGGTCACCGCCGTGGACCTGTCCCGGGCCACCATGCGCAACATCCGCCAGAACCTCGTCTTCGCGTTCGTCTACAACGGCATTGGCATCCCCATCGCCGCCGGTGTGCTGTACCCGTCCCTGGGCTGGACGCTGAGCCCGATGATCGCCGCCGCCGCGATGGCCCTGTCCTCCCTGTCGGTGGTGGCCAACGCCAACCGGCTGCGCGCCTTCACCCCCCGCCCCGTCCCCGATCTCGCCCACGCCCCCACTGCCACCGACCCGGTGGTGGAGGTCGGACGCGAGGACGCCGCAGACCCCGGAACACCCCCTCAGGAGGAAGCCGTGTCCGAGAACGCCACGACGGTCGTCGATCCGGTCTGCGGGATGAGCATCGACCCGGCCACCGCGGCCACCAGCGCCGAGCACGAGGGCCGCACCTACTACTTCTGCTCGACCCGCTGCGCCGAGTCCTTCCGGGACGACCCGGCCAAATACATCAGCTCCACGTGAAGCAGGTTGCGCCCGCCCTCCTGGGCCGCGGACGCAGCCTGGGTTCATCACCCACCAGGAATCGCTATGGAAATCACCACCGACACGGCAGCTGTGGTGCGGCGCCTGAACCGCATCGAGGGACAAGTCCGCGGCATCACCCGGATGGTCGAGCAAGACCGGTACTGCATTGATGTTCTCACCCAGGTCGCTGCGGTGTCCGGGGCGCTGCACGAGGTGGCGCTGGCCTTGCTGAAGGGCCACGTGAGCCGCTGTCTCGTCCAGGCCGCCGGCACCGGTGGCCCCGAGCAGGAAGCCAAGCTCCAAGAAGCAGTGGAGGCCATCGCCCGGCTGGTCCGTCGCTGAGGAAGGACCACTGATGAGGGTCGAAGACGAGGCTCCAGGCCGGTATGCGCCCGTGGCACCACGCAGGAGGCGGCCACTGGTCGCGGAACTGGACCCCGACGCCCTGCAGAGATGGCCGCGTCCGCAAAAGCGCCGGCCAGAGCCTTCCGGAGCGGCCCGGCCCGGGCGATCGACCCAAAGCTCAGCTTGACTGCTCCGGCGTAGACCACCTGGGGAGGACGCCCACAGACAACGAGATATAGAACACCCCGCAACGATTCGGACTTCGAGAGGAAAGCACAGGATGAGCGAGCACGAGACCACGGCCGTCATGGAGGTGAAGGGGGTGCGCTGGGCCTCGTCGAAGGCCGTCGCTGAAGCCGCGCTGTCGCGCCGACCGGGGGTGCTGCGGGTGGAGGCCAATCCTGTCTCCCAGACCGCCAATGTCACCTACGATCCTGGTCGGACCTCGATCAAGGATCTGACCGGGTGGGTGCGCGAGTGCGGCTATCACTGCGCCGGCCAGTCGGTGCCCGACCACGTGTGCGACCCGCTCCAGGAGGACGGAACCGCCGCTGGGCGGACCGGTCACCGGGGCACCGGCGACCGGTCCGGGTCGGGGCTGGATCCTGCCGACCATGGCACCAGGGTAGTGAAGGCCTCACCGGCCCCCGCTCATGCCGAGGGCACACATGGTGACACCCCGGCGCGTCCTGGTCAGGACGCTCCCGCCGGGCACGGGCAGCACGGTGTTCGTGACGCCCAGGAGGTCATGGGTCATGGCGGCGGGGGCATGTCGATGGAGGCGATGATCCGCGACATGCGCAATCGGTTCCTGGTGGCGGCGATCCTGTCGGTGCCGATCACCTTGTGGTCCCCGATCGGGCGGGAGGTCTTGGGGTTCACGGTCCCGGCCCCGTTCGGATTACGCGATGACGTCTTCGCGCTGATCCTCTCCCTGCCGGTGATCTTCTACTCGGCCTGGATCTTCTTCGACGGCGCCTACCGGGCGCTGAAGGCCCGCACCCTGGACATGATGGTCTTGGTGGCCGTGGGGGTCGGCGCCGGCTGGGTCTACAGCCTGATCGTGACGTTGACCGGTGGCGGGGAGGTGTTCTACGAGGCCGCCACCGTGCTGGCCACCTTCGTGCTGTTGGGGCACTGGGTGGAGATGCGGGCCCGGGGCGGGGCCAACGACGCGGTCCGCACCCTGCTGGAGCTGGCACCGTCCAAGGCGCTGGTGATCCGCGACGGGGATACCGTGGAAATCCCCACCGCCGAGGTCATGCCCGGGGATCTGATGCTGGTACGCCCCGGTTCGAAGGTCCCCACCGACGGTGTGGTCGAGGACGGCGAGTCGGAGATCGACGAGTCCATGGTCACCGGCGAAAGCCTGCCGGTGGCCAAGTCCGCTGGCTCGGAGGTCATCGGGGCCTCGGTGAACACCACCGGGACCTTACGGGTGCGGGCGACGAAGGTCGGGGCGGACACCGCCCTGGCGCAGATCGTGGCGCTGGTCCAGGAAGCCCAGAACTCCAAGGCACCCGGGCAACGTCTGGCGGACCGGGCCGCGTTTTGGCTGGTGTTCGTGGCGCTGATCGGCGGATCCGGCACCTTCCTCGTCTGGTGGTTGGCCGGGGCCAGCATTGCCCAGGCGATCCTGTTCGCCATCACCGTGGTGGTCATCACCTGCCCCGATGCCCTGGGGCTGGCCACCCCCACCGCGATCATGGTGGGAACGGGGTTGGGCGCCAAACGAGGCGTGCTGTTCAAGAACGCCACCGCCTTGGAAACGGCCGCACGGATCGACACGGTCGTGATCGACAAGACCGGGACCCTGACCAAGGGCGAGCCGGAGGTCACGGACTTCATTACCCACGGGATCGGCGAGGACGAACTCCTGGGCCTGGTGGCGGCCGTCGAACGCGAATCTGAGCACCCGTTGGCCGCCGCGGTCGTGAACTACGCCGAGGACCGCGGCGTCCCGGCCCTGACTGCCAGCAATTTCCGCAACGTCCCGGGCCACGGCGCCGGGGCCACCGTGAACGGGCGGCAGGTTTTCGTGGGCAACCGCAAGCTGATGGTGGCCGAGAGCGTCGACATCACCCCGGTGGCCGAACAGCGCGAGGCCCTGGCCTCGACCGGGCGCACCGCGGTGCTGGTGGCCGTGGACGGGGCGGCCGCTGGGGTGATCGCCCTGGCTGATGCCGCCCGGGAGACCGCCGCTCCCGCGGTGGCCGCGATGCACGAGGCAGGGGTCGAAGTCGTCATGCTGACCGGTGACAACGAGGCGACCGCGAAGCGGATCGCCGCCCAGCTGGGCATCGACACCGTTATCGCCGAAGTCCTACCCGAGGACAAATCCGCCAAAGTGGCGGAACTGCAGGCGGCGGGCAAACGGGTCGCCATGGTCGGGGACGGCGTCAACGACGCCCCGGCCCTGGCCAAGGCCGACCTGGGCATCGCCATCGGCGCCGGCACCGATGTGGCCATCGAGACCGCCGACGTGGTGCTGATGCGCTCCGATCCGTTGGACGTGCCGATCGCCCTGCGGATCGGCGCTGGCACCGTGCGCAAAATGCGCCAGAACCTCACCTGGGCCATCGGCTACAACGTGGTCGCCCTGCCGATCGCCGCCGGGGTCTTCTACCCGGCCTACGGCATCATGCTCAGTCCGGAAATCGCGGCGATCTCGATGTCGGGCTCCAGCGTCATCGTGGCGGTGAATGCCTTGCTGTTGAAGCGGCTGCGGCTGCCGGAACCGCCGGAGTCGACGTCGGCAGCCCGGGTCCAACCGGACCTGGCCCCCGCGGGAAGCCGGTAGGACAGCTCCGGCGCCTGGCGATGACCATGCACTGTTCGTGCGAGAGGAAGAGGAAGAACCTGATGACGACTCCTAAGACAACGCTCCCTCCCCCGGTGGCACGGGCACCGCTGAGCGAGGAGGAACTGGACCGGCTGGACGCGTGGTGGCGGGCGGCGAACTACCTGTCGGTGGGGCAGATCTACCTTCTGGACAACCCGCTGCTCAAGGAGCCGCTGGCCCTGGAGCACATCAAACCCCGGCTGCTGGGCCACTGGGGGACCACCCCGGGGCTGAATCTGATCTACGCGCACCTGAACCGGGTGATCAAGGCCCGGGCCCTGAACGCGATGTACGTGACCGGACCCGGCCACGGGGGCCCGGGGCTGGTGGCCTGCGCGTACCTGGACGGGACCTACAGCGAGGTCTACCCGGACATCGGCCGGGACGCCGACGGGCTGCGGCGCCTGTTCCGGCAGTTCTCCTTCCCCGGGGGGATCCCCAGCCACGTGGCCCCGGAGACCCCCGGGTCCATCCACGAGGGCGGGGAGCTGGGCTACTCGCTGATGCACGCCTACGGGGCGGCCTTCGACAACCCGGATCTGCTGGTGGCCTGCGTCATCGGCGACGGGGAAGCCGAGACCGGGCCGCTGGCGGCCAGCTGGCACTCCAACAAGTTCCTCGACCCCGTCCACGACGGAGCCGTCCTGCCGATCCTGCACCTGAACGGCTACAAGATCGCCAACCCGACCGTGCTGGCCCGCATCCCCGAGGAGGAGCTGATGAGCCTGCTGCGCGGATACGGGCACGAACCGTACCTGGTCAGTGGGAGCGATCCGGCCCAGGTGCACCAGCAGTTCGCGGCCGTGCTCGACGAGGTCCTCGAGAACATCAGTGACATCCAGGACCAGGCCCGGGGGGGCACCGCCACGGACCGCCCGCGGTGGCCGCTGATCGTGCTGCGCACCCCCAAGGGCTGGACCGGCCCGGCAGAGGTGGACGGGTTGCCCACCGAGAACACTTGGCGTTCCCACCAGGTGCCCCTGGCCGGCCTGCGGGAGAACCCGCAGCACCTGCGCCAGCTGGAGGAGTGGTTGCGTTCCTACCGGCCTGAGGAACTTTTCGACGCCGACGGGGCGCTGGTCCCGGAACTGGCCCAGCTGGCCCCGGCGGGGGCCCGCCGGATGAGCGCGAACCCGGTCACCAACGGCGGCACCGTGCTGGAGCCCCTGCGCCTGCCCGATGTCCGGGACTACGCCGTCGACGTCCTGTCCCCGGGTACGACGGTGCACGAAGCCACCCGGGTGCTGGGCACCTGGTTGCGGGACGTGATCCGGAACAACCCGCGCACCTTCCGCCTGATGGGACCCGACGAGACGGCCAGCAACCGGCTCAGCGCGGTCTTCGAGGCCACCGACCGGGTCTGGGAGGCGCAGATGCTGCCCACCGACGAGGGGCTGGGGCGCTCCGGGAGGGTCATGGAGGTGCTCTCCGAGCACCTGTGCCAGGGCTGGCTGGAGGGATATCTGCTCACCGGTCGGCACGGATTGTTCTCCTGCTACGAGGCGTTCATCCACATCGTGGACTCCATGGTGAATCAGCACGCCAAGTGGTTGAAGGTCGCCGGGGAGATCCCGTGGCGCCGGCCGATCGCCTCGCTGAACTACCTGCTGACCTCGCACGTGTGGCGCCAGGACCACAACGGCTTCTCCCACCAGGACCCCGGCTTCATCGACCACCTGGTCAACAAGAAAGCCGAGATCGTGCGCGTTTACCTGCCCCCGGACGCCAACACGCTGCTGTCGGTGGCCGACCACTGCCTGCGCAGCCGCGACTACATCAACCTCATCGTCGCCGGCAAGCAACCGGCCCTGTCCTATCTGTCCGTGGACGAGGCCGCATTGCACTGCCGACGTGGTGTGGGCATCTGGGAGTGGGCCGGCAACGAAGCGTCAACCTCTCCCGGCACCGCCCCATCCGCAGGCAACCAGCCGGGCAGCGCCCCGGTGCTGCCCGATGTGGTGATGGCCTGCGCCGGGGACATCCCGACCTTGGAGACTCTCGCAGCCGTGGACCTGCTGCGCCAGCACCTGCCGCAGCTGAGCGTGCGCGTGGTCAACGTGGTGGATCTGATGCGCCTGCAACCGGCCAGCCAGCACCCGCACGGGCTGCCCGAGGCGGAGTTCGACGCGATCTTCACCACCAGCCGCCCGGTGGTCTTCGCCTATCACGGCTACCCGTCGCTGATCCACCGGCTGACCTACCGCCGGAGCAACCACGGCAACTTCCACGTGCGCGGCTTCCAGGAGGAAGGAACGACGACCACCCCCTTCGACGTGGTCATGCTCAACGACCTGGACCGGTTCCACCTGGTCATCGACGTCATCGACCGCGTCCCGGGCCTGGCCGAAGCCGCCGCCCCGCTGCGGCAACGCATGGTCGAGGAACGGCTGCGGGCCCGCGCCTACACCCGGGCCCACGGAGAGGACGACCCCAGGATCAGCAACTGGCGCTGGCCCTACGCCCCGGCCAGCTCCAGCGCCTTGTCCGCGGAGAGGGACAACTGATGCATCTGGAGCACCTTCCCCCGGCCCCGGCGCGCACGGACGAGGGATACCGCGCGGTCATCTTCGACATGGACGGGGTCATCACGGACACCGCCGGGGTGCACGCCCGCGCCTGGAAGGCCCTCTTCGACGAGGTCCTTCCCGTCCTCTCCCCCACGGGGCAGGCGCCCTTCGACGTGGACGGGGACTACCGGGCCTTCGTCGACGGGCGGCCCCGCCAGGACGGGGTGCGCACGTTCTTGGCCGCCCGCGGGATCAGCGTGCCCGAGGGCGGGCCCGGTGACGGTGCGCAGCTGCGCACCGTCCACGGGTTGTCCGCCCGCAAACAGGAGCTCTTCGACGCGGAGCTGGCCCGTCACGGGGTGTCGGTGTTCCCGGATGCCCTGCTGGTCCTGCGCGCCCTGGTGTCCCGGGGCGTGGCCACGGCTCTGGTGACCTCCAGCACCAACAGTGCCGCGGTGCTGGAGGCGGCCGGGGTGGGACACCTGTTCACGGTGCGCGTCGATGGAACCGATGCGCAGCAGCTGGGGTTGCCGGGCAAACCGGATCCGGGCGTCTTCCTGGAGGCGGCCCGCCGTCTGGAGGTGGCACCGGCCGAGGCCGTGGTGATCGAGGACTCCACCGTCGGGGTCACGGCAGCCGTCGCCGGGGGGTTCGGCCAGGTGGTGGGGGTGGATCGCGCCGGGGTGGGGGCCGAGCTGGTGTCCGCCGGCGCCCACCCCGTGGTCAGAGACCTCAGGGAGGTGCCACTGGCCTCCCCTCCCGAGGAGGATCTCGAGGCGACACGGCCTGGTTCCTGGTGCGGCGGGGCGGTCACCGCCGCGACCGACGGGTGGCGACTGGTCTACGACCGGTTCGACCCCGCCGAGGAAGGCACCCGGGAGGCCCTGTGCACGCTGGGTAACGGATATTGGGCCACCCGCGGGGCGGTGCCGGGCAGCACCATTGATGGGGTCCACTACCCCGGCACCTACCTCGCCGGCGTCTACAACCGCCTCACCACCGATCTGGCAGGACGCAGCACCGAGGTGGAACACCTGGTCAACGCCCCCGACTGGACGTACCTGAGGGTGCGCCCGGCGGACGGTGCCCCCTTGCACCCCGGTGGCCCGGAGATGCTCCGTCACCAGCAGGTCCTGGATCTGCGCCACGGGGTGCTGACCCGCACCAACCGGTACCGTGACGCCGCTGGGCGCACGACCCGGGTCACCTCGCGGCAGCTGCACCTCCTGGCCGACCCGCAGGTGGCCGCTGTGGAGGTCACCGTGGAGGCCGAGGACTGGTCCGGGGAGTTGCTCGTCGAATCCGCCGTCAACGGCGCGGTGGCCAACCGCAACGTGATCGCCGATCGTGGGCTGGCCAGCGAGCACTGGGCTTCGGTCGAGTCCAGGGAGCTGGACGCGGAAACGGTGCTGCACGAGGCGGTCACCACCCAGTCCGGGATCCGGGTGGCCACGGCCGCCCGCACCCGGGTTGGTCCCCGGCACGTGCAGGCCGGCCGGCGGCTGGTGACCGACCACGGCCTCGGCCACGAGATCACCGTGGTGGTGCGCCCCGGGCACCCGGTGACGTTCGAGAAGACCGCGGTCGTGGCCACCTCCCGGGACCGCGCCATCTCCACCCCCGCCCTGGACGCCGCACAGCGCATCAGGGAGGTCCCCGCGTTCTCCTCCCTGTTGGTGGCGCAGGAGAGGGCCTGGGCGCAGCTGTGGGATCGCTTCGGCGTCGACCTGGACGCCGGGGCCACCCAGGAGCTGGCGCTGAACCTGCACATCTTTCACGTGCTGCAAACGGTCGCAGCAGCGGGCCCGGACCTGGATGCGGGTCTGCCCGCCCGTGGCCTGCACGGCGAGGGATACCGCGGCCACATCTTCTGGGATGAGCTCTTCGTCTACCCCATGCTCACCCTGCGCCGACCCGAACTGACCCGGGCCTTCCTGCTCTACCGCCACCGACGCCTCGGGGCGGCCCGGACCGCGGCCCGTCAAGCAGGGCTGGAGGGGGCGCTGTTCCCGTGGCAGTCCGGCAGCGACGGCCGAGAAGAGACCCCGGAGGCGTTGCTCAACCTCCGCAACGGGCAGTGGATGCCGGACAACTCCCATCGACAGCGCCACGTCGGGCTGGCCGTGGCCTACAGCGTGTGGCAGTACTACCAGGCCACCGCCGACATCGGCTTCCTCACCGACTACGGCGCGGAGCTGATCATCGAGGTGGCCCGGCTGTTCAGCAGCCTGGCCGTCCACGACCCCGTCGATGATCGGTTCGACATCACCGGGGTGATGGGCCCGGACGAATACCACGACGGCTACCCCGACGCCCCGGGCCAAGGGCTGCGCAACAACACCTACACCAACGTCCTGGCCGCCTGGGTCCTGGCTCGCGCCGGGGAGATCGTCGAGCTGCTGGCCGGCCACGACTGCGACCCGTTGTGGCGCCAGCTGCACCTGCAGCACCAGGAGATCGACCGCTGGGACCGGATCAGCCGCCGCGTGCGCATCCCCTGGCACGCGGACGGGATCATCAGCCAGTTCGAGGGCTACGAGGACCTGGAAGAGTTCGACTGGCAGACCTACCGTGCCCGCTACGGCAACATCGGCCGGCTGGACCTCATCCTCCAGGCCGAGGGCGACTCCACCAACCGCTACAAGCTCTCCAAGCAGGCCGACGTGCTGATGCTCTTCTACCTGTTCTCCGCCGAGGAGCTGCGCGGTCTCTTCGCGCGCCTGGGCTACGACCTGCCCCCAGAACTCATTCCCCGCACCATCCGCTACTACCTGGCCCGCACCAGCCACGGGTCGACCCTGAGCCGGCTGGCCCATGGCTGGGTGCTGGCCCGCACCGATCGGGCCCGGTCCTGGGCCCTGTTCGCACAAGCCCTGCAAGCTGACCTCGCCGACACGCAGGGCGGGACCACCCGCGAAGGCATTCACCTCGGGGCCATGGCCGGGACCGCCGACATGGTGATCCGCTGCTACGGGGGCGTGGAGACCCGGGCGGATGCCCTGTGGCTGCACCCGGTGCTGCCCGAGGGGCTGACCGCGGCCTCCTTCCAGCTCAGGTACCGGGGTCAGCCGATCAGCATCAGCCTCAGCCGGCACACCATGGCCATGCGCCTTCATCCCTGCTCGGCGGCACCCATCCGGGTGTGCGCCGAAGGCCTGGAGAGGACGCTGCGCCCCGGCCAGCTCTGGAAGGTTCCACTCACCCCAGCTCCGTCCCCGGCCCAGCCTGGCGGTTCCAGCGGGCGCACCACCTCTCCTAGTAAGGAGCTGAGGCCATGACCGACCATCGCGTCGAGCGGTACCGGCAGATCACCGAGATCTTGGCTCGTCACGGACTGGGCTTCCTGGTGGGGGCGGCGGGCCTGCAACGGTGGGTGCCTTTCGAGCGCGGTCTGCTGGGGCACGACCAGCGCGCGGAACCGTACACGAATCCCGAGCACCTGCGCCTGGCCCTGGAACAACTGGGGCCGGTGTTCGTCAAGCTCGGGCAGGTGCTGTCGACCCGCCCTGATCTGCTGCCCGAACCGTACCGGCAGCAACTGTCCCTGCTACAAGACTCGACCCCGCCGGTGCCCGGGCGGATCATCACGGAGGTGATCGCGGGCGAGCTCGGCGCCGCCCCGTCGGAGGTGTTCGCCGCCTTCGATGAGGATCCTCTGGCCACTGCCTCACTGGGACAAGCGCATGCTGCCCGGCTGGCCGACGGCACCGAGGTCGTGGTCAAGGTGCGCCGGCCCGGGGTCACCGCCCAGGTCCGAGAAGACCTGGAGATCCTGCAGAACGTGGCCGCACGCGCCAGCCGCCAGTGGGCGGCCGCCGCCGACTACGACCTGACGGGCATCGCCGAGGAGTTCGCCGCCACGTTGCGCGCGGAACTGGACTACCTCACCGAGGGGCGCAACACCGAACGCTTCGCGGCGAACTTCGCCGACAACGACGACATCCACGTCCCGCGGGTCTTCTGGGAGACCACCACCTCCCGGGTACTGACCCTGGAACGGATGCACGGGCTGAAGATCAACGACCTGACGGGACTGGATGCCGCCGGGATCGACCGTGCGGCCCTGGCGGCGCGCGCAACCGGTGCGGTGGCCCAGATGGTGTTCCGGGACGGCTTCTTCCACGCCGACCCGCACCCGGGCAACCTCTTCGTGGAACCCGACGGGCGCATCGGCCTGATCGATTTCGGCATGGTCGGGACCATCGACGAGCAGCTGCGTGACCGCCTCGGGGCCCTGCTGCTGGCCCTGGTACGCCAAAATCCCCGGCGGATCGCCGCCGCCCTGGCCGAGCTGGCCACCTCCCGCCACCGCGTTGACCTCCCCGCCCTGGCCAGGGATCTGGGCCCCGTGGTGGCCCTCTACGCTGGCCGGGCGTTGGGCGAGGTCCAGGTCGGGGAGCTCATCAAGGTAGTTCTCGCGGTCCTGCGCCGCCATCACCTGCAGTTGCCGCGGGAGTTCTCCTTGTTGCTGAAGATGCTGTTGATGGCCGAGGGCATGGGAACGATGCTGGACCCCCGGTTCCAGCTGGGTGTAGTCCTCCGGCCGTACGCCCACGGGTTGCTGCTGGAGCGCTACTCCCCCTCCGCAGTGGCCGGACGCCTCTCCCAGACAGGGACCGGGTTCCTGGATCTGGCCGCCGAGCTCCCCGACCAGGTGCGCCGCGTCCACGCCATGCTCGAGGCCGGGGGCCCCGAACTGCACCTGCGCACCGCGGAACTGGACCCCCTCGTCGACCGCATCGAATCGGCCGCCCAACGCCTGGGCCTGACGATCCTGGCGGCCGCGTTCGTGCGCGGCCTCGGGGATGTGGCCGCCACGGACCCGGCGCGGCGCCGAGCCTGGCAGCTACCGCTGCTGAGCACGGGCCTGGGCGCGACCGGCTCCCTGGGCGCCTACCTGGCCTGGTCGGCGCACCGGACACGACGGCGCCGCCCCTGACCCCGGACCAGTACCTCTCCACACCACCGACCACCAGCAATCCCTTCCCTGAAAGGAACGATCATGGACCAGACCATACGAGTGGGCGTCAACGGCTACGGGGTCATCGGCAAACGCGTGGCCGATGCGGTCACCGCCCAACAGGACATGGAACTGGTCGGGGTCAGTGACGTGATCTCCGACTACCGGCTCACCACCGCCGTCTGCCGCGGCATCCCCGTCTACGCCTCCACCACCGAAGGGGCCGCGGCGATGCGCTCAGCAGGCATCACCCTGGCGGGGGAACTGCACCAGCTCCTCGACGCCGTGGACGTGATCGTGGACTGCACCCCGGCCAAGATCGGGGCGAGCAACCTCGAGCACTACCGGGCCCACGGGGTCAAGGCCATCTTCCAGGGCGGGGAGAAGCACGCCCTCACCGGCCACTCCTTCGTCGCCCACGCCAACTACGCCACGGCCCTGGGCCGGGACACCACCCGGGTGGTCTCCTGCAACACCACCGCCACCGTCCGGACCCTCACGGCGCTGAAGGACGCGGGGCTGCTGGCCAAGGCGCGCGGGGTGCTCATCCGCCGGGCCACCGACCCCTGGGAGTCCGATCACTCCGGGATCATGAACACCGTCGTGCCCGAAGCGGCCATCCCCAGCCATCAGGGACCGGACGCCCAGACCGTCGTCCCGGATCTCGACGTCGTCACCATGGCCGCGAAAGGCTCGCACACCCAGAACCACCTGCACTACTGGACCGTCGAACTCACCCGGCCCGCCGCCCAGGAGGAAATCCTCGACGCCTTGGAGGCCATGCCCCGGATCGCCCTGGTTCGCCGGGCCGATGGGATCGTGGCGCTCAACAGCACCATCGAGCTGATGCGGGATCTGGGCCGGCCCCGCGGGGACATGTACGAGGTCGCCGTGTGGGCCGATATCCTCACCGTCCACGGCACCGAACTGTTCTACACCTACACCGTCGACAACCAGGCGGTGGTCATCCCGGAGAACATCGACGCGATCCGCGCCCTGACCGGCACCGTGCGTGACGGGGCCGAATCCATCCGCCGCACCGACGCCGCCCTGGGAGTGCGCGCCGAGTTCCTGACGCCCGCCCAGCGCCCTGTCGGAGCCCAGACCACGGCCCACGCTTTTGAAGGGCCACGGTCGTGACCGCCGCAGAGGCCTTCCGCATCGTGGTCGGGGTGGACGGCTCCCCCGAATCGCGGAGGGCTCTGGAGTGGGCCGCCACCGAGGCCCGGTTGCGACACGGGACGGTGCACGTGGTGACCGCCTGGCAGCACCCGGCCGTGGTGGTCGGATACAACGACGACCTGGACCGGGATCCGGACACGTACCGGTCCAGGGCCCAGCGCCTCCAGGACGACGCGCTCCGGGCCGTGCGCGTCGAGGACGTGGACATCACCGGCGAGGTGGTCCAGGGGCACCCGGCCGCCGTGCTGCTGGAGGCCTCCCACGAGGCCGATCTGCTGGTCGTGGGCGCCCACGGCTACGGAGGCTTCACCGGCCTGCTGCTGGGCTCCATCTCCAACCAGGTCGTCCACCACGCCCATTGCCCCGTCCTGGTCGTCAAACCCAGGCACCAGGCCCGCCTGTAGAGCCCGGCGCCGCCCCATGGCCGTCTCCGATGGTCGCCCCCGGGTGCTCAGAGGCGGTGAGGGATCCTGGCTGGCGTTCGGCGTCCACGGTGTGGCCGGTCACGGTCCCGGGTGAATCTCCCCGGGACCGTGACCAGCGCCCTCGACGCCACACGATCACCGTTCCCAGCGCGGCTCACCCGATGGACTGCGGCGGCGACGACGCCTTGGGTGTCCTCCGCGCTGTGGGCGCCGACCGCGATCCCACTCGCCACACCGGCTGACATCGCGGTGACGATCGCCCCAAGAGCTACAACATGCCGGGGTGGGCGGCCACCGGATCACGGCACCGTCGGGGCGGTGATGACCGGGCGGTGGTCGGGGTGGACAGCATGGGCAGTTGCCCACTGATCCTCTCCGTCCCTGGGGAGCCCGTCCTCGACGCTTTTCCTTGGGTACCGGCGGATGCCCTCGATCGAGCTGCATAACGTGGTGCAGCCCGTGCAACTGAGCTAGGGTCTGTCCGGTGACGTGGGCCAGGAAGCAGGCGGTGACCACATCGTGCTGGCCCATCACCTTGCGCCGACACAGCCCCCCGGCCCGTGATGCTGTCGCTCCGAGCGGCCATCCAGGGAAGCCGGTGGTGGGGCCGATCGGCCCGGTCGGTGCCTGAAGCTACTGCTCAGCCGGGTGGGCCGGTTCCTCGCCGGGGCGGGACGCGACGTGCTCGGGTCCGGCGGCCACGTCCTTGACCGCGTGGCCGCCGAACTGGTTGCGCATCGCCGCGATCATCCGCATCGCCGGGGACTCGTCCTGCCGGGAGACAAAACGGGCGAACAGGGCGTTGGCGATGTTCGGCACCGGCACCGCCAGATCGAGGGCGGCCTCGACCGTCCACCGGCCCTCCCCGGAGTCCTCGGCGTAGCCGGCGAGCCGCTCCAGGTGCTCGTCCTCGTTCAGGGCGTTCACCGCCAGGTCCAGCAGCCACGACTTGATCACCGAGCCCTCGCGCCAGGAATTGAAAGTCTCCCGCACCGAGCTCACGTGGCCGGCGGCCTCCAGCAGCTCCCAGCCCTCGGCGTAGGCTTCCATGATCGCGTACTCGATGCCGTTGTGCACCATCTTGGCGAAGTGCCCGGCCCCGTGCCCGCCGGCGTGCACGAAGCCGAACTCACCCGCCGGCTTGAGGGAGTCGAAGATCGGCCGGACCTTGACCACGGTTCCTTCCTCACCTCCGACCATCAGCGCGTAGCCCTGGGTGATGCCCCAGACGCCCCCGGAGACCCCACAGTCGAGGTACTCGATGCCCGCCCGCGCCAGCATCTGCGCCCGCGGGCCGTCATGGGTCCACTTCGAGTTACCGCCGTCGATGATCACGTCGCCGGTCCCCAGCAGTCCGGCCAGCTCGGCGACCACGGCGTCGACGACCCGGTCCGGCACCATGACCCACACGACCCGGGGACCGGTGTCGAGCCGCTCCACCATGTCCGCGAGGCTCTCGGCATCGGAGAGCTCAGGATCAGTGTCGAACCCGATCACGGTGTGACCGGCCAGGCGCAGACGTGCGCGCATGTTCCCGCCCATCTTGCCCAGCCCTACCAGTCCCATCTGCATGGTGCGCTCCATCGTCGGTCCTGCGCCGTTCCGGGGCAACGGCTGGTTGTTCGTCCTGGAGAGGAGACTACCCGGCAGAAGCAGTCGCATCCGGTGGGGGGGCCAGCAGGAGATCACGGACGTGATGGTCAACCGCACGGTGCCGGAGCACAGTAACAACTTGCTGGGGTGGGCCCGCCGCAGGGGCGTCCCGGCGTGCCTGTCTCCGATCCCCGGGAACAGGGGGCCGCCGCAGGTGCCCATCTCACTACCGGGCCTGCACGGAGACCCCGGTGGCCAGGACCGGCGTCCCGCCCTGGGCTAGCTCCGGCTCAGCGACGACCGGGATCCGCCGAGGCGCCGACCACCGCTCGTCCAGCCGCGCGAGAGGCCATGGCCACCACACGTTCCAGAGGTCCCTGCCCGGCGGCGCGCTGCCAGGCCATCGCGAAGACGGCGGCCGCCACCAGATAGGCGAGGAACCACAGTTCGGGCTGGTCGTAGTGCAGCTCGAAGGAGAGCAGCACCAGCTGGGTGGAATAGAGGGTCAGGGTCATCGCCCCCATCGCCGACAGGGGCAGCAGCCACGGACCGACCTTGCGGGCCAGCAGCAGGAACGCCCCGAGCACGGCCAGGCTCACCCCCAGACTCCAGGCGATGGCCAGGGGCATGTTGGTGTGCGGGGTGGTGATGGCCAGCCACCACCAGGAGCCCGCGGGCAGCGCGTCGTCGGGGCCCCAGATCAGGATCCCGTCCAGGGTCTCCTCGTCCAAGGACGCGGCGTGGGTGAGCTGGTGGTAGCCGCCGAAGATGTAGAGCACCAACCAAGAGGCCAGCTGGGCTGTGACCGCCAGGCCCGCCCCGATCGCCAGCAGACGGGTTTGGATCTCGATGTGGTGCAGGTGCAGGCGTCCGATGCCCAGTCCCACCAGCAGGTAGGTCAGGTAGGGCAGGGCCGGGTAGGTGCCGGTGAGCAGCAATTGGGCGAGGGTGGCGCCGGGGTCGGTGAGCACGTCGATGACGGTGGGATTGCCGGAGGAGAATTCCGGGACCTGGTCGCCCAGCTCCAGCATCAGGACCGGGGCCGCCACCGCGAAACCCGCAGCGCTGAGGAACAGCGTCCGGGCGGGCAGGTGCAGGAAGGGGATGGTCAGCACGAAGAAGACGCCGTAGTAGGTGAGGATGTTGAACGCCGGTGGGTCCTCGGGCATCAGGGAGTTGATCGCCACCCCGAGGGCGAAGATCAGCAGGGCCCGCACCGCCACGCCCACCCGCGCTCCCGTCATCCGTCGGCCTGTTCGGGGGTGTCGGCCACCGGTGGAGAAGGCCAGGCCCACCCCTGCCAGCAGGGCGAACAGGGCGGCGGAGTCTCCGGAGAACAGGGTCCAGCTCAGCGTCGCCTCGTGGGTCTGTTCGTTCTCGGCGGGCAGGAAATGGATGGCGGTCAGCCCGATCAGCGCCAGCCCGCGCGCCGCGTCGATGCCGGGCAGCCGTTTCCGCGGGACACGTCCGGCTTCCACCGGCACCGCGGCATGGGCGGCTTTCTGATGTCCAGGATCGTCGCTCATGGTGTCCCCCCTAATCCTCTGGTCCATGGCATGTTCTCCACCGTGGGTTCTCATCGGTCGTGTCGTTTCGAACAGTCGTGTTCACAGCAGTTGCTCCGTCGTGGCTCCACCGTCCAGGCTCCGCAGCACCCGGGTGCCCTCCACCAGCAGCGCCTCGACCTCCCCGCCGTCGGTCAGACCTGCTCCCAGGGCTACGACCTCGCCGACCGGGTCCCGACTGGCTGTCCAGGTGTCCCCGGCGTCACGGCTGGTCAGCAGGCGCCCGTCGATGCCGGCGCCCACCATCGTTTCGTCGTCGGCCCAGGCCACCCGGGATATCAGCTGCGGGGTGTCCACCGTCGTCCACGTCGTGCCGTTGTCGGAGGAGCGCAGCAGGCCGTCCTCGGTGGTGGCCAGCACTGTGCCCGTACCCGGGGCGACCGCCAGAGAAGCGGGGGCGGAGGGGATGGCGGCGGTGTCCCAGTTGCGGCCGTCGGCGCTGATGCGCAGCTGCCCGTCGAAGCCGATGACCCCGTTCGGGCCGGCGGCCAGGGCGTGGAAGTCCGATTCCCCGGCCCGCGAGAGCACTCTCCAGCTCTCACCGGCGTCGGTGGACTCGATCAGTCCGACCGGTTCGGGCAGGTCCACGCCCAGACCCGGGTGGCCGGAGGCGAGGTAGCGCCCCTCGCCGGTGGTGGTGAAGCCCATCAGGTCCACCACCGGGCCGACCTGGGTCAGGTCCTGGTCGTCCAGGCGGAACAGGCCTTCGTGGGTGGCCAGCAGGATCGTCCCGGCCGCATCGCGGGTGATGGCGTGGACGTGGGTGATGGCGGTGCCCGTGCTGGAGGCCGGGGCGGTGGAGTTCCCGGACTGTGGGGAGCAGGCGGTGACGGCCAGTCCGGTGCCGGCGACCAGGCCGAAGGTGAGCAGGGAACGGCGGGAGAGGGTGGTCATGGGCGGTATCTCAGTTCGGTCGTCATGCCGGCTTCGGCGTGGTAGATGTTGTGGCAGTGGATCAGCCAGTTCCCGGGGTTGTCCGCCTGCACGTCGATGGCCATCGACTGCATCGGGGCGATCAGGACGGTGTCCTTGCGCAGGCCGTTGGGCAGCGCGAAGGTGTGCCCGTGCAGGTGCAAGGGGTGGGCCATCATCGTGTGGTTGGCCACGGTCAGCCGCACCCGCTGTCCCTCCTGGATCTGCACAGGATCGTGCTGCCCGTAGGGTGCCCCGTTGAATCCCCACTCGTAAGGGTTCATCTGCCCGGTCATGGCCAGGTCCAGGGACACGTCGGGGTCCCGGGCCTCCAGCCGGGCGCTGTCCGCTGGTGTCAGGTCGGCGCCGATGAGCACGGATCTGTCCAGTTCCGCCGGTCGTACTGACGACGGCGGTGGATTGCCGGCCCCGGTGCGCACCAGGGCCATGGCCTGCCCGTCCTTGCCCAGCGGGGCGGCCACGAAGGGGAAGACCCCTTCGGCCAGGGTGACGGTCGCGTCGTAGCGTTCTCCCATGCCCAGGTAGAGGGCATCGGTGTCCTGCGGCTGCACCGGGAACCCGTCGGTGTGCGTGACGGTCATGCGGTGCCCGCCCAGGGCGACCGTGAAGATGGTGTCCGCGGCGGCGTTGATGATCCGCAACCGCACTTTCTGGCCCGGCTTCGCCGTGAGCACCTCCGGGTCCGCGGGAACTCGCCCGTTGACCAGGTAGTGCGGGTAGGCCACGTCTCCGGCGTCATCGCCGTACGGGGAGTCCCCGGCGCTCATCGCCCCGTGGTCCATCCCAGCCATGCCCTCCGAGGAGCCGGAGGACATGTCCATGCCCTCCATACCACCCATGCTGCCGTGGTCCATCCCGGGCATCCCGCCGTTGTCCCGGGAGGAGGTCAGGGCGGCCAGGACCTCATCGGGGGTACGGCCGGTGCCGTCGACCCAGTCGTCGAGGACGAGGATCCACTCGTGGTCGTAGGCGCCGGGTTCCCGGGGGTCGTCGATGATCAGCGGGGCGTACAGACCGCGGTCCAGCTGCACCCCGACGTGCGGGTGGTAGAAGTAGGTCCCCGGGTCCGGGGCGGTGAAGTCGTAGGTGTAGGTCGCCTCGGCGGCGATCGGATCCTGGGTCACCCCGGGCACCCCATCGGCGCCATTGGCCAGGGCGATGCCGTGCCAGTGCACGGTGGTGTCCGCCGGCAGGCGGTTCTCGACCCGGATGCGCAGCCGGTCCCCGGCGGTTGCGCGGATGAGCGGACCGGGGAGACTGTCGCCGTAGGCCCACGTCGCCACCGTCGATCCGCCCAGATCGAGCGTGACCGGCCGGGCGGTGAGCGCCGTGTCCACGATGCGCTGACCGGCTCCGGCGGAGGCCGTCCCGGCCCCCACCCCTGCTGGGAGGGACGGGGCAGGTGAGGAGCAAGCCGCCAGGGCGCCGGAGCCGAGCAGGCCGAATCCGGCGACGAGCAGGCTTCTACGGGAAAGGGTGTCCATGATTCCTTTTCGGGTCACCAGAAAATGCGGGGGTTGAGAACCATTCTGGGCGGGCCACCGGCAGGCGGGAGCCCAGATTCCTTGAAGGTTTGGCGAAGATTGCGGATCATCCGGCCCTCGAGTGGCTTCTACGTCGGGACGGCGGGACACACTGGGATCATGGTGATCTCCGCAGACAGGGATGCGTCCTCGGCCGGGCGGGTGCTGGTGGTCGACGACGAAAAGCCTCTGGCGCAGATGGTCGCCACCTACCTGTCCCGCGCCGGCTACGCCGTCGCCCAGGCGCACACCGGCCCCGCCGCCCTCGAGACCGCCCGCACGGAGCACCCGGACGTCGTGGTCCTGGATCTGGGGCTGCCGGGGCTGGACGGGGTCGAGGTGTGCCGGCGGCTGCGGGCCTTCTCGGAGTGCTACGTGCTGATGCTCACCGCCCGCGGGGACGAGGAGGACAAGCTGGCCGGGCTGGCCGCCGGGGCCGATGACTACCTCACCAAGCCCTTCAGCGTGCGCGAGCTCGTCGCCCGGGTGGCCGCGGTGCTGCGCCGGCCCCGCACCACCGTGGCCCCGGCCGAACCGGCGCGGGTGTTCGGGGACCTCGTCATCGACCTGACCGCCCACGAGGTGCGGGTGGGCGGGGATCCGGTGGCGCTCACCCGCACCGAGTTCGACCTGCTGGCGGCCCTGTCGGCCCGCCCACACCAGGCGTTCTCCCGTCGTCAGCTCATCGACATCGTGTGGGACCCGGCCTGGGTGGGCGACGAGCGGATCGTGGACGTGCACATCGGCCACCTGCGCCGCAAGCTGGGCGAGGAACCGACCGCCCATATCGACACGGTGCGCGGGGTCGGCTACCGGATGGGGGCCCGATGACCCGACGCCCCCGGGGGCTGGTCTCCCGGTTCCTGCTCGCCCAGCTGCTGGTGGTGGCCGCCAGCCTGCTCGCCGCGGTCGTGGTGGCCTCGGTGGCCGGCCCGGCGATCTTCCACGAGCACCTGATCATGGCCGGGCACCCCGAGAACTCCCCGGAATTGCTGCACGTGGAGCAGGCCTACCGCGACACCAACCTCATCACCCTGGGCGTGGCCCTGGGCACCGCCCTGGTCTGCGCCCTGCTGGTCAGCGCCTGGTGCTCCCGTCGTATCCGGGGGCCGTTGGAACGATTGACCGAGGCGGCCCAGGGCATGGCCCACGGCCGCTACGACACCCGGGTCCCGGCGATGGGCGCCGGGGCGGAGGTCGAGGCCCTTGCCTCCTCGTTCAACACCATGGCCGCCCGTCTGCAGAGCACCGAGGACACCCGCCGGCGAATGCTCTCGGACCTGGCCCATGAGATGCGCACCCCCATCGCGGTGCTCACCGTCTACTGCGAGGCCCTCCAGGACGGGGTCACCCACTGGGATGAGACCACCAGTGAGCTCATGAGCGAGCAACTGGCCCGACTGACCCGGCTGGTGGACGACATCAACGACGTCTCCCGCGCCGAGGAGGGCCGGATCGACCTGGACCGCACCGAGCAGCCCGTCGGTGAGCTCCTCCGGAGTGCCGTGGAGGCCCACCGGGAGGGCTACGCCGCCAAGGGCGTAGCCCTGGAGCTCGACGTCGACGAGTCGGCCGGGACCGTGGACGTGGACCGGCAACGGATGGGCCAGGTACTGGGCAACCTGCTCACCAACGCCCTGCGCCACACCCCGCTGGGCGGAAAGGTGATCCTGATGGCGGCCCGGCAGGGTCCCGGGCGGATCGCCATCCACGTGGCCGACACCGGTGATGGCATCAGCGCCGAGCACCTGTCCCACGTCTTCGAACGCTTCTACCGCGGGGACACCGCCCGCGACCGCGACCACGGCGGCTCCGGGATCGGCCTGACCATCTCCCGCGCCCTGGTCGAGGCCCACGGCGGGTCCCTCACCGCCACCTCCCCCGGACCCGGTCAGGGTGCGGTGTTCACCATGGAGCTGCCCACCTGTCACCGCGTGGGTTACCCGGCAGCAGAGGTCACCGGATGACCCACTTGCTTTATACCCCCATGGGGTATATACCCTAGAGCGGTAGGGATCCTTTGGGTCCCTGCGGTATCGCATGACCCGATCGAAGGAGCTCCAGATGACCCCCGAGACCCGTCAGCCGTTGCCGATGGCTTCCACCGGCTGCGCCTGCTGCACCCCCGCCCCGGCCTCCGACCAGACGGCTCCCGCCGCCGAAGCGGCCCCCTCGGCCGGCACGTCCGCCACGTATCAGGTGGAGGGCATGACCTGCGGCCACTGCGCGACCAGCGTCACCGAGGAGATCACCGCCCTGGAGGGTGTGACCGATGTGCGCATCGACCTGGTGGCCGGTGGCCTCTCCACTGTGACTGTGAGCGGTATGGCAACCCCGGAGGCCGTGCGGGCCGCGGTCGAGGCGGCCGGTTACGCCGTCGTCGCGGCCTGAGTAACCCCACCGCCGTACCGACCAGCCAACCATCTTCGCGGAAGGAGCATCATGAGCACCCCGCATCATGACCACGGCCACCCGCACGCCGACCCCGACGCCGTGCAACCCATGGACCACAGCGGCCACGCCGGTCACGGGCAGCACGGCGATGCCGATACCCACGGGCAGGCCATGCCGCACGGGCACGCCCACTCCGCCCTCGACGAGGACCACACCGTCCACACCCACGGCGAACATGCCGGGCACTCCACGGCGATGTTCAAGAACAAGTTCTGGTTCTCCTTGGTGCTGGCGGTCCCGGTGGTGGTGTTCAGCCCCATGGTCGGGCACCTGCTGGGCTACCACATCCCCGAGTTCCCCGGGTCGGCTTGGATCGCTCCGGTGCTGGGCACGGTCATCTACTTCTACGGCGGGATGCCGTTCCTCAAGGGCGGGCTCACCGAGCTCAAGAGCCGGCAGCCGGGGATGATGCTGCTGATCAGCATGGCCATCACGGTCGCGTTCGTGGCCTCCTGGGTGACCACCCTGGGGATCGGCGGGTTCGAGCTGGACTTCTGGTGGGAGCTGGCGCTGCTGGTGGTGATCATGCTGCTGGGGCACTGGATGGAGATGCGGGCGCTGGGGGCGGCCTCCTCCGCCCTGGACGCCCTGGCGGAACTGCTGCCCGACGAGGCCGAGAAGATCGTGAACGGCAAGACCGTCACCGTGCCGATCGCCGAGCTGGCGATCGGGGATGTGGTCCTGGTCCGATCCGGGGCTCGGGTTCCGGCCGACGGGCAGATCGTCGACGGCGCCGCGGAGTTCGACGAGTCCATGATCACCGGCGAGTCCCAGCCCGTCTCCCGGGGGCCCGGGGAGACGGTGGTGGCGGGGACCGTGGCCACCGACAACGCGGTCCGGGTCCGCGTCGACGCGGTGGGCGAGAACACGGCCCTGGCCGGGATCCAGCGGATGGTCGCCGACGCCCAGGCCTCCTCCTCCCGCGCCCAGGCCCTGGCCGACCGGGCCGCCGCGTGGCTGTTCTGGTTCGCCCTGGCCGCCGGCGTGCTCACCGCCATCACCTGGACCCTGCTGGGCAGCCCCGACGACGCCGTGGTCCGTACCGTCACGGTGCTGGTGATCGCCTGCCCCCACGCCCTGGGCCTGGCCATCCCGCTGGTGATCGCGATCTCCACCGAGCGCGCCGCGAAGGCCGGGGTGCTGATCAAGGACCGGATGGCCCTGGAGCGGATGCGCACCATCGACGTGGTGCTCTTCGACAAGACCGGCACGCTGACCGAGGGCGCGCACGCCGTTACCGGTGCTACGCCGGTGCCCGGCACCTCCAAGGCCGAGCTGCTCGCCGTGGCGGCGGCCGCCGAGGCCGACAGCGAGCACCCCGTGGCCCGGGCGATCGTGACCGCCGCCGCCCGCAGCGCCGAAGCACAACGGCTGGGCCTGCGCGGCACCGGCTTCACCGCGGCCGCCGGCCGCGGTGTGAAGGCCACCGTCGACGGGGCCGAGATCGTCGTGGGCGGGCCGAACATGCTGCGCGAGTTGGCTCTCGACACGCCCGCTCCGCTACGCGCCACCGTGGCCGAGTGGACCAACCGCGGCGCCGGTGTGCTCCACGTCGTCCGGGACGGGCGGATCATCGGCGCCCTGGCTTTGGAGGACAAGGTGCGCCCCGAGTCCCGCGCCGCCGTGGCGGCGCTGCAGGAGCGCGGGGTGAAGGTCGCCCTCATCACCGGCGACGCCCGCCAGGTCGCCGAGGCGGTCGGGGCGGATCTGGGCATCGACGAGGTCTTCGCCGAGGTGCTCCCGCAGGACAAGGACACCAAGGTCACCGAGCTGCAGTCCCGCGGGATGACGGTGGCGATGGTCGGTGACGGGGTCAACGACGCCCCGGCCCTGGCCCGGGCCGAGGTCGGGATCGCCATCGGCGCCGGCACCGACGTGGCCATGGAGTCGGCCGGGGTGGTGCTGGCCGGCAACGACCCGCGCGCGGTGCTGTCCATGATCGAGCTGTCCCGGGCCAGCTACCGGAAGATGATCCAGAACCTTGCCTGGGCCACCGGCTACAACATCATCGCCGTGCCCCTGGCCGCCGGTGTGCTCGCCCCGGTCGGGATCGTGCTGTCCCCGGCGGTCGGGGCGGTGCTGATGTCGGTCTCCACCATCGTGGTGGCGCTCAACGCCCAGCTGCTGCGCCGGCTCGACCTGGACCCCGCCCACCTGGCCGCCACCAGCACCGAGGACCGCCGGCCCGCCGAGCAACCCGCGACCGTCCCCACCTCCTGAGCCACTCTTTCCCCAACCCCTCAACAAGAAGAGAAGGACACACTGTGAAGCGTTCCACCACCCTCATCACCCTCGCCCTGGCCTCGGCCCTGGCCCTGGCCGGCTGCGGCACCAACGGCGAGGAGAACACCGGGGCGGCCTCCGAGGCCGCTACGTCTGCGGCGGCAGGTGCCGGAAGCACCGAGACCACCGGCACGACCGCCCCCTCTGGCTCCTCCTCCGCCCAGGAAATCTCGGAGGAGCACAACGACGCCGACGTGATGTTCGCCCAGATGATGATCCCCCACCACCAGCAGGCCGTTCAGATGAGTGAGATGCTGCTGGCCAAGGACGGCATCCCGGCTGACGTGCGTGAGTTCGCCCAAGGGGTCATCGACGCCCAGGGCCCGGAGATCGAGCGCATGAACGCCATGCTCACCGCCTGGGGCCAGGAACCCACGAGCGAGTCCGGCGGCATGGAAGGCATGGACCACGGCTCCGGTTCGGGAATGAGCGGGATGATGACCGAGGAGGACATGCAACAGCTGGAGGACGCCCAGGGCACCGAGGCCGCCCGGCTGTACCTGGAACAGATGACCGCCCACCACCGCGGCGCCGTGGACATGGCCAAGGAGGAGGTCGCCAACGGGACCAACCCGCAGGCCGTGGCCCTGGCACAAAAGGTCATCGAGGATCAGGAAGCCGAGATCCAGGAAATGGAGACCATGCTCCAGGAGCTCTAAGCGCAGCTCTTGGGCGCCCTCCGGGGGCCCCGCCTCGCCGGCGGGGCCCCGGCATCACACCATCACCGAGTAAATGACGCCTTGATGCACGGCGATGGCATGTGGGGGCGTGGGCTGGATGCGGATCTTGTGACCCCTGCTGGTCCCGAGCGCGGCTCTGCTGGTACTCGTGCTGGTCACGGCATTCGCCGGCAACACCAGCGGCAACGAAGGGACCCGAAAGCTGGCCCGCGCCCTCAGGTGCGGGGCAGGATCGGGACGGGCCCGTCCGCTCCGTGAGGAAGGCTAGGTCTAAAACTGACAGAGGTTGTTGACACTCGGGTCTTCCGATTCTAGGAAGATTGCCATGACTCGAGACGACCTTGCACGTCAACGTCAGGCCAACCACCGGCTGGCCATCATCCGGCACGTAGAGGAGGTCAGCGGCAACGTCGCGGCCACCTGCCGGTACTACGGCATCAGCCGGCCCACCTACTACACCTGGCTGCACCGCTACGAAGAGGAGGGGTTGAAGGGGCTGGAGGACCGCTCCAGTGCCCCGCACCACATGCCCACCGCCACCCCGGCTGAAGTGGTGGAGAAGGTCCTCTGGCTGCGCCAGCAGTACCATTTCGGCCCCGAGAAGATCTCCATGTATCTGCAGCGGTATCACGACGTCACGATCAGCGTCTCCGGGGTCTGGCGGATCCTGCATAAGGCCGGCATCAGCCGGCTGCCGGCCTCCCAGCGCCACAAACGCACAGAGACCCGGTGGAAGCGCTACGAGAAGCAGCGCCCCGGCCACCAACTACAGGTGGACGTGAAGTTCCTCGAGCCTCTGGGACAGGCTGGGAAGGCGAAGAAGTACTACCAGTACACCGCCATCGATGACTGCAGCCGGCTGCGGGTCCTGCGTGCATATCCGCGCAATGACCAGAAAACCGCCATCCAGTTCATTGACTACGTCCTGGCCAAGCTGCCCTTCGCCGTGGAACGGATCCAGACCGACAATGGACAGGAGTTCGGCTCGGCCCTGCACTGGCACATCCTCGACAAGGGCATCGGCCACATCTACATCAAGCCCCGTACCCCGCGGCTCAACGGCAAGGTGGAACGCTCCCATCGCATCGACTCGGAAGAGTTCTACCGTTTGCTCGAGGGGCAGGTCATCGACGACGCCCAGCTGTTCACCGAGAAGCTCCAGGAGTGGGAGGACTACTACAACTATCGACTTATGTTCAGGGCAGCAGCAGGTTCCCGGGGTAGCTTCCCGGGGCTTACTGTCAGGGGGCCGGAGGCGGTTGGCTCGACAACTATCTGTCGCCCCTCGCAGGACTGACTCGTCGATGGTCTGGTCACCGTCCTGGCTCCCGCTGCGGCCTGACTCAACAGAGGGATGACCACACCAGCCCACAGGAGGTCTGGAAGTCGGCTTGTCGACCGCGGTGACCCCACCCGCGCACGACGAGAAAGATCCTCAGATGATCATCATCGGAGTCGACCCGCACAAGACCACGCACACCGCCACGGTCCTCGAGGGGGCCACCAGCACCGAGCTGGGCACCCTGCGCATCACCGCGTCCCTGGAGGACTATCAGCGCCTGCTGGCCTGGGCCGACGCCTGGGCGCCACGGCAATGGGCGATCGAGAATGCCGAGGGGTTGGGCCACCATCTGGCCCAGTGGTTGCTGGCCCACGGCGAGGAAGTCCTCGACGTCCCTCCCACCGCAACCGCCCGGTTCCGCAGCCTTTCGCGCGGCGGGCGACGGAAGAACGACCGTATCGACGCGGCGGCAGCTGCCGGCTCGGCAGCCGTCCACGGTGACAGTCGTCGCGTGTTCCCAGAAGGCCATGCTGACGCCTTGGCCCTGCTCGCCGAACGTCGTCAGAGTCTCAGTCAGCACAGGACCCGCCTGTTGAACCAGTTGCACGCCCTGCTGCGCGAGCTGGTCCCCGGCGGTGCGCCCCGATCCTTGACCGCCACCAGGGCTGCGCAACTGTTGCGCCGGGTGCGCCCGATCAGCACGGCCGACCGCATCCGCCGCCAGCTGGCCCGCGACCTGATCGCCGAGGTCCGACACCACGACCGGCTCGTGGCGACGAACACGGAGCAGATCCAGGAGCTGCTCAGCGAGCAGCCCACGACGCTGACCGAGATTGTCGGCATCGGCCCTGTCCTGGCCGCGCGCATCCTGGCCGGTACCGGGGATCCGCGGCGATTCCCTACCGCGGCGGCCTTCGCCAACTACAGCGGCACCGCACCGATCCAGATCGCCAGTGCCGACCACAGCCGCCACCGGCTCTCCCGCTATGGCAACCGGGACCTGAACTCCGCCATCCACTCCGTGGCCATCATCCAGATCCGCACCCGCTCCAGCGCCGGACACGCCTACTACGCCAAGAAACGTGCTGAAGGGAAAGCGCCGCGAGAAGCCATCCGCTGCCTGAAACGTCAGCTGGCCAGCACCGTCTGGCGGACCATGATCAAAGATTGCTCTGCGCGTTCGACCCAGGTTCCCGAGACGGTCGCCCTGGCCGCTTGACAATACAGAGGGACCACCGCCCCCATGGAGCCCTGGGTGGTCAGACACCCTACGAACGACTACGCCAGAAAACCCAAGACCCACTGTCATAAGCCTCCGTCAGTTGCACAGCTAGGCCCGGGGGAGGCCAGCGCTGAGGGGTTCCGCGAACAGCTGCGCTCCCTCGTGGAAGGCCTACCCCGGCCTCACGGGTCCCACGGCGATTACTGGCCCAGGGCCCACACCAGGCGCACCTTGCCCAACCGAGTACGGTCGAGGTTCGCCACCACATTTACCTGCACCGGAGTGTCCACCATACCGGCTTCCGCCAGGACCGCAGCGACCCTCTCCCTCATCGACTCGGTGGTATGTCCCGGTGCCAGGCCCACCGACTGCACCTGCAACCGGCCAGGGTGCTGGACGACTTGCCACCCGCCCCCGACACTTCGTCGAGGACCCGGTGGAAGACGTTGGGGTGGACCTGGGTGCGCCCCGATGTCGTGGGCAGTTCCAGGACGTCCTCTTGGCGACCTTCCACAGCGGCGAGCTGGCGGAAGGACCGGCCGCAGGGGCACCTCCTTTCCGCAAGAGCGACTCGGTCCGAGAGTTCGTAGCGGATCAGCGGCAACGGTCGGGCGAACAGCACCGTCACCAGCAACCGGGTCCCCACGGTGCCCGGCGGCACAGGACTCCCATGCTCGTCGACGGGTTCGACGATGACCAGGTCCTCGTAGACGTGGCGGGTGCGGTACCGGCACGGGGAGGCGATCCCTGCTGTCTCGGTGGCCGCATAGACGTCGAAGGGGCGTTCCCCCACGCGGCGTCGATGTCGGCGGCCGCGGTGGCGGAGAGCACTTCCGCGGCGTCCATCACCGCCTGTGGGGCGATCATCAGGCGCCCGGCTTGCTGTTCAGCAGCCAGGGGTCCCAGCACGGAGGGATAGCCCACCAGCAGGCGCGGTTGAAAGGCGTTGAGCGCGGTCACGATCTCGGACAGGGGGCTGGCGGCGTCCAGGCGCAGGGTTGGCACCAGCGGGGACTGCATCGAGGCCCCCACCACCGCCGACTGGTGAGTGGGCACCCGGGAACTGGCCACGGCCATGCGCAATGGCCTGGTCAGCCCCGCCGGGATCTCCGCCCAGGTGGTGGCCCTGGCGTAGGAGGCCAGCACCGTGGCCCACTCGGTGCGGTCCCACACGAACACTCCGGGGGTGCCGGTGGTCCCGGCCGTGGCCGTAGCCCACCACCGTCCCCGCCAGGGCACCCCCCGGGTTGCCGTCACCGCCGGCCAGGGGGGTCAGGTGCGCTTCGAGGTCGGTGCGCTGCAATCCGGGGACGGTGACCGCCTCATCGAAGTGCTCCATCAGATCGCTCTTGGTGACTGGGGGCAAGGCCTCCAACGGAGCGTGTAGGAGACCGGCGTGATGACGACGATAGAACGCAGATCGGGCATAGGTTTCAGCTCGCACCCGGGCCAGGGCGTGCGACCGGTGGGACACGATCCGTGCCGCGTCCCACCGGTCCCTCTGCCGCCAGATGGCTCGCAGGAACAGCACATGAGCGAGCAACCGGGCATTCACCGCCATGACTTCTCAGCCCTGTGCGCCCCCGGCGTCCGAGGGTCAGACGTTTCCATCCTGGCCGGCGAGCCAGGTACGGAAGTCGGCGACCTGAGCCTGCTGGGTGGTGATCCCGGCGGTGGAGGCCACCCGCAATTCTGCGTGCGGTGCCCGGGCCTGGGGCTCGAGGAACTCGATGATCCCGCTGGAGTGGTGCGGGATCATCTTCTGCACGAAGGCGACGTCGAAGCCCTCACCGGCTTCCACCGCCAGCAATTCCTCGTGCATCATCTGCATCTCCTCCTCCATGGTCGCCATCTCCTGGCGGGCCTCCTCCGGGGCCTGGGCCTTGGCTTCGTCCGGGGTCAGTCCGTACCACTGATCCAGCCACCGGGTGAACTGCTCGATCTGGTGCTGCTGGTCGGCGATGATGTTCTCCGCATGCGTGCGGATGTCGGGGCTGGTGCCGCGCTCCAGCTCCAGTTGGGCCATCTCGATGGCGCCCTGGTGGTGGCCGATGATCTCGGCCAGGAAGGTGATCTCCAGCTCCTCGCCTTCGAGGCCGGCCAGGGTCTCGCCGAACTCATAGGCCGTCGGGGAGGTGGGCTCGGGCTGGAGAGTCTCGGTCTGGGTATGGGCAGAGACCGGGGTGGCCTCCCAGTGGGCAGAGGCCGGGGCGGTCGCCCCGCCCAGCAAGGCGGTGGCGGCGACGATAGTGGCGGCAGCCGTGCGGCGGCCACGGAATGGGGTGCAATACATGACGATGTCTCGCTTCCACGACGAGGGAGCTCGACCCTGAGGTGCCGGCTCGGTGATCACCCCGCCGCCTGGGTGGGAACGATCCGCGCGGGCGGGGCTGTGCTAATGAGATACGGGGGGAAGAGTGAACCCCGCCTCCAGAGGTGCCCGGTCAGCGGATCAAATTCCTCTTTCACCGACGAAGGCCCACCAAGGGCGTCCGTAGGTCAGCATCGGCCTTCAGAAGAGGCTCGGTCCCGTTGAAGAACATTTCCACGGGCTCAGTCAGCCCAGCATCACCCGGGCGGCGGGTGCGTCATGGCGGCGGCCTGTAGCCCACAGGGGCAGACTCGCCCGCGGCCCCGATCCCACCGGCCACGGGCCTTCTCACTACCCCCGCCGCCCGAGTGATGGGTCAGCGCGGTCGGGCTCAGCCCAGGGCAGCGACCAGCTCAGCACAGGCGGCCTCGCAGCGCCGGCAGGCCTCGGCGCAGATCCGGCAGTGCTCGTGCATGTCCGCGTGGCGTTCGCACTCATCGGCGCAGGCCTTGCAGGCCATCTGGCAAGCCCGGATCGCATCCAGGGTGATGTTGGCGTCGTAGCCGGTGTGCCGGGAGAGCACCCGCCCGGTGGCCTCGCACAAATCCGCGCAGTCCAGGTTGGTGCGGATGCACTTGGTCAGCTCCGCGACCATGTCCTCGGACAGGCACGCATCGGCACAGGCGGTACAGGTCTGGGCGCACTCGAAGCAGGCTTCGATACAAGCCGCCAATTTGCCCTGGTCCACCCCACCCAGATCCTTCGGGTAGGCCTCCAGCATCGCGCTCACGTGGTGGGTCATGGCGTGCTCCTTCGTCGGTCCGATGGGAGACGAACCGACCGGAGCCAGCCCGCCATGGAATCGACAGTAGACTGCGGACCCGACCGGATGAAGCCCTCAATCGTGAAGATTCCATGAAGATGCGCCGCAGGCTGAGGTGGTCAGCATTCGTATCAGTGTTCCGATACGCGACGGATTCCCCGGGATTATGAAGATTGAATGAAGAAATATCGTCTCGTCCGGCGGTGAAGCACCGAAGTACCTCATGGCGAACTGGAGGTTTCCCGAGCTTTTCCTTGAGGTACTCGGATGTCAGCGTGGGCTGCGCGCCGGTGGCCTCCTCCTTCCTCCTGGTGGAGGGCCACAGCTTCAGCCGCGGATTCCCGGGGAGAACCGCAGGTCAAGGCGGGTCAGTCCGTGGTTTCGGGGTCCGCTGCGGAGCGCGCGGGGACCCCTGGAGGATCCTCTCAGCCCTGCGTCTCTTCCGTCCTGGCGCTCTTCGTCGAACGGCCTCAAGAGCCGGAATGAACCCGTAATCGGAATGTGACGTTTTCGTTATCTCTTCGCTACTGTCATCTGCGTGCCGATCGCCGATCCGGTCGGCATCCCCGTGCACATCGCCGAATTCTGCCGGTGCCCGGGGTCCCAAACACAGAAATCGCTTGGCAGAAGCGGGGGAACCACATGCGGTCCCGTCCACCGGGACCTAGGGGTTAAGTCGTTCGGAGCGCGTGCGCTCCGCGGCCGGGTGTCTCCCACCCGCATCCGACAGCTCACCTCGTAGGCAAAGGGAGGAACACACGCTCATGGCTTTCTTCAAGCACAGCTCTGCCCGCCACCGTGCCGAGACCACCTCGCACGCCGTGCGCAACACCACCATCGCCGCCGCCGCCGGCGCCGCGATCCTGGGCTCCGTGGCCCCCGCCCAGGCCTACGCAGAGGTCCCCGCGGCCTCCGGCGCCGTGTCCTCGGCCCCCGCCCCCGCCTCGCTGGCGAACTACACCTCGTACACCTACGAGGCCCCCGCCGCCCCGGCTGCCGCTCCGGACGCCGCCGCGACCACGGCCGAGCAGGCTCCGGCCGCGCAGCAGAGCGCGTCCACCGCGGGGCTGTCCACGCAGTCGGTTTCCACCCAGTCGCTCTCGTCGGCCGGTGGCCTCGTCGGCACGGCCATGAAGGGCCTCGGCGGGGCCTACGTCTGGGGTGGCACTACGTTCGGTGCCTGGGACTGCTCCGGTTTCACCAAGTGGGTCTACGCGCAAAACGGTATCGACCTGCCGCGCACCAGCCAGGAGCAGTGGGCGGCCGGCACCCCGACTACCAACCCGCAGCCCGGCGACCTCGTCGTCCAGAACGGTGGCGGTCACATCGGCATCTACCTCGGTGGCGGGAAGATGATCTCCGCTCTCAACCCCACCCAGGGCACCTTCATCCACGACGTGAACGCGATGCCCGTGGTCGGCTACGTCACCTTCCGTTGATCCGCACCCGCCGCCCGCGACGGCCTCGGTCGTCGCGGGCGGTCTTCCAGATCCCGGATAGGTCGTCCTGGCAGCTACCGGTCCAGCCGGGGTTTCCGCGGGCTGCGGCTTGTACTGCCCTCCGCGATGTTCCGGTGGATTTGCTCAACCCAGCAGAACGCTCCTGAACCTCTCATGGCTCGTGACCTGACCTCCTCGAACGGCATCGGCTCCTTCTTCACCGGCAAGGCCCGCACCGTGGCCGCCGTCGCCGCCTTCTCCGGCCTGGCCCTGGCCACCACCGTGTCCGTGCAGGCGGCCCCGGCCCAGGACGGCACCGCCGACGCCCCGCTGACGGCCCTCGCCGCCGCGTCCCCGTCGGCGGCCCCGGCCGTCTCCCTCGAGCCGGTCGCCCACGTGACCAAGGCCGAGAAGAAGGCGCAGCCCCGGGCCGAGCAGAAGGCCCCGGCCGCCATCGCCGCTCCCACCATCCCGGCCCCGGTGGCCGCACCCGTCCCGGATATCGAGGCCCCAAAGCCCGCTGCCCCGGCGCAGGCCGTGGCCACCCCCGGGCCGCACCCGTGGCCCAGGCCGCCCCGAAGCCCTCCCCGCAGATCGAGGCCCCCACCCCGAAGCCCGATGACCCGGCGCAGGTTGTGGCTGCCAAGGCTCAGCCTGTTGCCCAGGCCGCCCCGAAGGTGGCTTCGAAGACCGCAGAAAGAATCACGCCCCAGGTGTCGGCTTCGGGCCAGGGCGCGACCATCGCCTCCGCGGCGAGGGGCCAGCTCGGCGTGGGCCAGGACTGCACCGCCCTGGTGACCAACGCCCTGCGTGCCGCCGGCATCAACTTCCGCGGCTGGCCGGCTGACTACTTCAAGCTGGGTGCCCCGGTCACCGCGGGCCAGGCCCAGCCCGGTGACCTCGTCTACTACGCCGACGGCGGCATGGGCACTCCGCACATCGGCGTCTACGTCGGCGGCGGCAAGGCCGTCCACGGTGGCTGGAACGGTGGGTCCACCGTCTTGGACAGCGTCAACGTCGGCTCCGGACCGGTCTATATTCGCGTGCGCTGAACCCACGCGAGCACACACTCCGGGTGCGTGGAACCTGTTCGACCAGACGGGGACCGCGCACCCGCTTTTTCAGCATTTCAGTGGACGACACATCGTGGGTGGCTGCGGTGATGGCCTTGAGCGTGCAGATTTCGTGCTGGGGCAGGCCAGCGGCGGCGACCAGCGCAGAACGGCTCCCAGGACAAGCTCAAGGTGGAAACTATAGATCGCACAGCAGGCCCGTGCGGCCGTGGTTGCGTTGACGGGCGTCGTCGTGGGCGGCGGTACCACGGTCAATTGTCCTTGCCGCACCGGGACGGTTCGCTGTATCCAGCAGAATGTCCCATCCGACGATGAAGGAACCCGAATGTCTGCACCTCTCCCTGGCCGGATCCTGGTGGTCGACGACGAAGCCGACCTCACACAGCTGATCGAGGGTTATCTGCGCAAGGCCGGGCTGGAGGTCGCCGTGCGCCATGGCGGTCTGGAAGCGGTGGCAGCGGTGCGGGATTTCAGCCCGGATGTGCTGGTGCTCGACCTCGGTCTACCCGGAATGGATGGGATTGAGGTGTGCCGTCAGGTGCGGACCTTCTCGAACTGCCATGTGCTGATGCTCACCGCTCGTGACGACGAGGTGGACAAGATCGTGGGTCTGTCGGTGGGTGCTGATGACTACGTCACTAAACCGTTTAGTACTACAGTCGCGCTTGTGAAGGGGTTGTGGCCCGGCTCATCATGGTGTGATGAGCGAGGACGTGGCGGTGGCCGAGGTTCGGCAGTGGGCCGAGGGTCTGGAGGAAGTCGCGGAGCTGATCGGTGGGCGGTTCGCGAGGGCGGAGCCGCGGGCCAACGCGATGGCCTACCTGCAGGGGTTGCTCTCAGGTGCGGAGCGGAAGAACTCGTGGACGATCTCGGAGCAGGCCGGCCACGCCACCCCGGATGCGATGCAGCGGTTGCTCTCGACCACGGACTGGGACCCGGACGCGCTGCGCGATGACCTGCGCGCCTACGTGGTGTCCTATCTCGGGGACTCGGACGGGGTGCTGGTGGTGGACGAAACAGGGTTCCTCAAGAAAGGAACCCGCTCGGCCGGGGTCGCCCGGCAGTACTCGGGCACGGCAGGGCGGACGGAGAACTGCCAGGTCGGGGTGTTCCTCACCTACGCCACCCAGTCCGGGCGGACGTTCCTGGACCGGGAGTTGTATCTGCCCAGGGCCTGGACCGAGGACTCCGACCGTTGCGCTGCCGCGGGCATCCCGGAGGAACGGGGCTTCGCCACGAAGCCGGAACTGGCCGCGACCATGCTGGAACGGGCGGTGGCCGCCCATGTACCGGCCGCATGGGTGACCGCCGATACCGTCTACGGCCAGGCCTGGGCCTTCCGCCGGGCCGTGGAGGAGACCGGGCTGCACTACGTGCTGGGCGTGCCGGCCAGCCAGGCCGTGTGGCCGAAGGCCGGGCCCCTGGCCTTCCACCAGGTGCGGGCCAGGGAGCTGATCGCGTCCTTGCCGGCCCAGACTTGGCGGGTGCGCGCGGCCGGGGACGGCGCCAAAGGGCCCCGCCGCTACGGATGGGCCCGGGTGCGGGTCAACGGGATGCTCGACCCGGTCGGTGAGTACTGGCTGCTGGCCCGCCGGTCTCTCACGGATCCCACCGAGCTCGCCTACTACCTGTGCTTCGCCCCGCCCAGGGTGAGCCTGGCCGAACTGGCCCGGATCGCCGGAACCCGGTGGGCCATCGAGGAGACCTTCCAGACCGCCAAGGGCCAAACCGGACTCGACCAGTACCAGGTGCGCCAGTACACCGGGTGGTACCGCCACATCACCTTGGCGATGCTCGCCCACGTTTTCCTCACCGTCACCCGCGCCCGGGCAGCGGCAAAAAGGGGGGCCACCCCGGCGGAGACAGCCAGCTCATCGCCTTGAGCCTGCCCGAAATCCGGCACCTGCTCGTCCTGCTGATCTGGGCCGCACCACCAGAACCACAGATCGTCCTGAACCGTTCCCGCTGGCGCCGCAAACACCAGCATCGCGCCAAAGAACACCACTACAGAGCGCACGGCCATGCCTCACAAGTGCGACTGTAGTATTAGACCTGGTCTCAAAACCTGATCGGTCGTTGCCCACCTGCCTGGGAACGGTCCACAGTGCCTGCATGACGACGAGGACGCAGTCGTGGATGGTCGATGACCGTCTGTGGGAGCTGATCGCCCCGCTGATCCCACCCCAGCCACCACCTCGAGGGCCCGGGGGGCGACCCCGGATCGAGGACCGGGCGGCACTGGAGGGGATCCTGTTCGTGCTGCACACCGGGTGCCGTTGGCGGGACCTGCCCCCGGCCCTGGGCTGCGGGTCCGGGCACACCGCCTGGCGCCGGCTCAGGCAGTGGCAGGGGGCCGGGGTGTGGGAGAAGCTGCACCGGGCAGTGCTCGAGGAGCTCTCCGAGCAGGAGATCCTCGACTGGTCGCGGGCCAGTATCGACGCGGTGTCCGTACGTGCCAAAAGGGGGGCGAGCTGACCGGCCCGAACCCCACCGACCGCGGGAAACCGGGGACGAAGTACCACCTGCTCACCGACGCGGCCGGGCTGCCCCTGCATGTGCTGGCCTCAGCCGCAAACGTCCACGACAGCAAACTCTTCGAGCCGTTGCTGGAGACCAACCCGAGTGTGCGTGGCCGGCGAAGGCGTCCGGGGCGGCCCCGCCGCCGGCCGGAGAAGCTGCACGCGGACAAGGGCTACGACTACCCGAGGTGCCGCCGCTACCTGCACCGGCGAGGCATCAAGGTCCGGATCGCCCGGCGCGGAATCGAGGCCAAGACCCACCTGGGCCGGCACCGCTGGGTCGTGGAGCGCACCATCTCCTGGGTCCTGCGGTTCAAGCGTCTCGGGATCCGTTACGACCGCACTGCAGCCACGCTGCTCCCGCTGCTCTTGCTCGCCGTCACGCTCATCAACTTCCGCCGACTGCGTCAGGTAGAAGAGTTATGAGACCAGGTCTTAGCCCGCGCGAGCTCGTGGCCCGCGTGCAAGCCATGCTGCGTCGGGCGCGTACCGAGGCGCCAGAGCCCCACGGGCAGATCCTCGTCATCGGGGACCTGGTGGTGGACGCGTCCTCCCGGCAGGTCCATCTGGCTGGGGAGCCGGTGGTGTTGACCCGGATCGAGTTCGACCTGTTGGCTTCTCTGGCCGCCCGTCCCCAGCGGGTGCTGTCTCGCCGGCAACTGGTGGAGATGGTTTGGGACACCCACTGGACTGGGGACGCCCACCTGGTGGATGTGCACATCGGGCGGATCCGCAAGAAGCTCGGCGACGAGGCTTCCAACCCGCGGTTCATCCACACTATCCGCGGGATCGGCTACCGGATGGGCACCGGGCGATGAGCACCGTCTCGGACCGTCCTCAGCCCTGGAGCCCCCTGACTGTGCGGCTGATGCTGGCCCAGACCGCCGTGCTGCTGGTCGGTCTGGTCATCGTGGTGATCACCGCGGTCATGGTCGGCCCGTCGATGTTCTACCACGAGCTCATCCGGGCGGGCCACGCCGATGAGGCCTCCGGGCTGATGCACCTGGAAGATGCCTTCCGCTCGGTGAGCCTCACCGCCTTGGCCATCGGCGGGATCCCCGCTCTTTACATCGCCGGGCTGCTCAGCTTCTACCTCTACCGCACGATCGGGAAGTCCCTGGCCTCCTTCACCACCGCCGCCGGCGAGGTGGCCGCCGGCAACTACGGCGTCCGCGTCACCTCCCCCAAGCTGGGCCCGGAGTTCGACTCCCTGGCCGCCTCCTTCAATGACATGGCCGCCAAGCTCAACGCCGTGGACACCACCCGGCGCCAGATGCTGGCCGATCTGGCCCATGAGATGCGCACCCCCCTGACCAGCCTCAAGGGCCACCTGGAGGGCATCGAGGACGGGGTCGTGGATCTGGACGAACGGACCACCGCCATTCTGCACGCCCAGATCACCCGGTTGGAGCGGCTGGCCCGCGACATCCGCCAGCTGACCCAGGCGGAGGAGGGCATGACCCATCTCCAGCTCACCCTTCAGGACCCCGACCAGTTGGCGGCCCAAGCCGTCGACGCCGTCGAACAGGCCGCGGTCGACAAGAACGTCTCGGTGACCAACATCAGCACCGGCAGCCCGGTGGCACCCGTGCTGGTGGATCGAGAACGGATGGGACAGGTACTGGGCAACCTGCTGGAGAACGCCCTGCGCCACACCCCACCCGGAGGTGCCATCACGGTGCACACCGACCACCGCCCGACAGAAGTCACCTTCACGGTCACCGACACCGGAGAAGGCATTCCTGCGGCCAGCCTGGCGCACGTCTTCGAGCGTTTCTACCGCGCCAACACGGGCCGTGAAGCTCAGCGCGGCGGGTCAGGACTGGGGCTGGCCATCAGCAAGGCCCTCGTCGAGGCCCAGGGCGGGACACTGGAGGCGACCAGTCCCGGACCCGGGCGGGGGGCCAGCTTCCGGATCCGTCTGCCCCGGCGCGCGGCCTCGGGCTGATCCCACAGCGGCCACTGGCAAGCTCCCATCGATAACAGGCTGTACCCGCGACCGCGTATGGTCTGCGGTAGCGGGCACTGCCCCGTCAACACATCTGTCTACTCCCGGGGGCTTCCGGAGGATCCCGCCAGCATCAGTCGTCGGATGGCCTTCACGCTGGTGCTGACCACCCGTTCCAGCGGACCCTGCCCCAGCGCCCGCTGCCAGGCCACCGCGAACAATGCCGCCGCCGCCAGGTTGATCACGAACCACAGGTAGGGCAGATCGTAGTGGACCTCGAAGGAGAGCCCCACCAAGTGAGCCGTGTACAGGGTCAGGGTCATCGCACCCATCGCCGACAACGGCAGCAACCACGGCCCGATCTTCTGGCCGATCAGCAAGAACACCCCCAGCACCGCCAGGCTCATTCCCAGACTCGCCGCGATGGCCAGTGGGGTGTTGGTGTGCGGGGTGGTGATCGCCAGCCACCACCCCGTGGTCGTCGGCAGCACGTCCGGTCCCCAGATCAAGGCCTCCTCCAGGTCGTGCTCGCTCATCGAGGCGCTGTGCAGCAACCGCTCGTAGCCGCCGAAAGCGTAGAGCAGGACATACGAGGCGACCCGAGCGAAGATCACCAGCCCGATCCCCACCACGAGCACACGGACCTGGACCTCGATCCTGCGCAGGTTCAACCGCCCCAGCCCCAGTCCCACCAGCAGGTAAGTCATGTACGGCAAGGCCGGATAGGTGCCGGTCAGCAGCAACTGGGCGGCTACGGCCCCCGGCTCGGTCAGCAGGTCCGTGAAGGTGGGGTTGTAGGAGACGAACTCGGGCAAGGAGTTCCGCAGCCCCTGCATCAGCAGCGGAGCCACAACCCCGGAGACCGCCGCGGAGGCGAACAACGCCTTTGGGCCCAGGTGCAGGAACGGAATGGCCAAGAGGAAGAACACCCCGTAGTAGATCAAAATGTTGTACGCCGGCGGATCCTCGGGCATCAAGGTCCCGATCCACAACCCCACCACGGCGATCAATACCGCCCGCACCACCAGCCCCACGCGGTCGGCGGCCATTGTTCTGCCCTCATGCGGGTGACGACCCCCGGAAGTCAGGGCCAATCCCACCCCCGCCAGCAGGGCGAACAGCGCCGCCGAGTCCCCCGAGAACAGGATCCACGACCAACTCGCCTCACCGGTGTCCTCATCCCATGCCGGCAGCAGGTGAATGGCCATCAGCCCGATCAAGGCCAGCCCCCGAGCGGCGTCGATGCCCACCAGCCGCCTCGTCGGTCTGATGATCACCTGGCCGAGGTCCAGCCGGGCGGAACCTCCCGCCCTTGATGTCCTACTCATGGTTCCCCCTGATGTACTGGGCCCGGCCAGTGGCCGGGCCCGATGTCCCGGCACATCCGGGATCACCTGTACTGAGGGTGTCCGCTGCAGTTCGAGCCCACGTCGAGCAATCCTCAAGATTGAATGAAGATCGCCGTGCCTCATCCACCAAAGGCGACACAGGCCGTCTCCGAGGAGCAAAGCGGGAAGTCCCGCGATCGCCGCACCCCTTCTTCCCCACCCGCCGCAGTTTCCCTCTCTCACCCGTTGACACAGGTACCCCAGGGGGGTATATCTATGTACAGATATACCCCCACGCCGTAGACGATGAGAAGGGCATGAGCATGACGACTACTCAATTCCAGGTGACCGGGATGACCTGCGGACACTGCGAGATGTCCGTGCGCGAGGAGGTCCAGGAGGTGGCGGGCGTGACCGGCGTCGAGGTCAGCCACCAGAGCGGGCAGCTGGTCGTCACCAGCGCCGAGCCGGTGGACGAGGCGGCGGTCATCGCCGCGGTCGAGGAGGCCGGCTACCAGGTGGTGCGGTCGGCGTGAACGCCGCCGCACGACTGGGGCTCTATGCGGCGGGGCTGGCAGTGATCTTCACCGCGGCCTTCGCCACGGCCGGAGCCGTGGTGCCGGAGGAGACGGTGACGGCCTGGACACAGCGGGCAGAAGGAGCCCGCACGAGCCAGCACACCGACGGCGGGCACGACGACAATCCGGTCGACACCGCGGCCAGCGGTCACAACGACTACTGATCCACCACTGACCGAGCGCGACCGGACCGGTTGCACTCACCTCGGGAAGAAAGAAGTATCGCATGTCTGCATCCGCGGCCCAGCCACAGGTCCTGGGCACCGACCTCGAGCTCGAGATCGGCGGGATGACCTGCGCCTCGTGCGCCAACCGGATCGAGCGCAAGCTCAACAAGCTCGACGGCGTCACCGCCACGGTCAACTACGCCACCGAGAAGGCCCACGTTAGCGCCCCGGCCGGCTACGATCCCGCAGCGCTGATCGCCGAGGTGGTCAAGACCGGCTACACCGCTGCCCTGCCCGCCGAGAAGCAGGTCGCCGGAGACGGTACCGGCGATGACGACAGAGCGCCGGATACCGAGCTGGTGAGCCTGCGCCATCGGCTCATCGCCTCCGTCGTGCTCACGGTGCCCGTGATCGCGATGGCCATGATCCCGGCGCTGCAGTTCACCTACTGGCAGTGGGCGTCCCTGACGTTGGCCGCACCGGTGATCCTGTGGGCGGCGTGGCCGTTCCACAAGGCGGCGTGGGTCAATCTGCGCCACGGTGCTGCGACCATGGACACGCTCATCTCGATGGGCACGCTGGCAGCCTTCCTGTGGTCGCTCTACGCGCTGTTCTTCGGCACGGCCGGAGTCCCGGGGATGACCCACGCCTTCGAGCTGACCGTCGCGCCCACCGACGGGGCCGGCAACATCTACCTGGAGGTCGGTGCCGGGGTGACGATGTTCATCCTGGCCGGGCGCTACTTCGAGAAGCGCTCCAAGCGGCAGGCCGGCGCCGCCCTGCGCGCCCTGCTCGAGCTCGGGGCCAAGGACGTCGCGGTCATGCGCGGTGGGGCCGAGGTGCGCATCCCGGTCGAGGAGCTGGCCGCGGGCGACGAGTTCGTGGTCCGTCCCGGGGAGAAGATCGCCACCGACGGCGTCATCACCTCGGGCACCTCGGCGGTCGATGCCTCGATGCTCACCGGCGAGTCCGTGCCGGTCGAGGTCACCGCCGGCGACCCGGTGACGGGTGCGACCGTCAACGCCGGCGGCCGCCTGCTGGTCCGCGCGACCCGGGTGGGCTCGGACACGCAGCTGGCGCAGATGGCCCAGCTGGTGGAGGACGCCCAGTCCGGCAAGGCCGAGGTGCAGCGCCTGGCCGATCGGGTCTCCGGGGTGTTCGTCCCGGTCGTCATCGCGATCGCCGTCGCCACCCTGGCCGCCTGGCTGGGCGCCGGCTTCCCCGCCTCCGCCGCCTTCACCGCCGCGGTGGCGGTGCTGATCATCGCCTGCCCCTGCGCCCTCGGGTTGGCCACCCCCACCGCGCTGCTGGTGGGCACCGGCCGCGGCGCCCAGCTGGGCATCCTCATCAAGGGCCCGGAGGTCCTGGAGTCCACCCGCAAGGTCGACACCATCGTGCTCGACAAGACCGGCACCGTCACCACCGGCAGGATGACGGTCGTCGACGTCATCACCGCCGAGGGCGTCGACCGCCGGGAGCTACTGAGGCTGGCCGGGGCGCTGGAGAACTCCAGTGAGCACCCCATCGCCCAGGCCATCGCCCGCGGCGCCACCGGGCGGGTCGAGACCCTACCCACCCCCGAGTCCTTCCAGAACCTGGCGGGCCAGGGTGTGCAGGGCGTGGTCGAGGGCCACCTGGTGGCCGTGGGCCGGGAATCCCTGTTGGCGGAGTGGGCACTGGCCATGCCCGCCGAGCTGGCCGCGGCCAAGGCTGCCGCGGAGGCCGGCGGGCAGACCGCCGTGGTCGTGGCCTGGGACGGGTCAGTCCGCGGAGTGCTGGTGGTCGCCGATGCGATCAAGGACACCAGTGCCGAGGCCATCGCCCAGTTCCGCGCCCTAGGCTTGACCCCGGTGCTGCTCACCGGGGACAACCAGGCCGCGGCCAAGGAGGTCGCCGCCCAGGTCGGCATCGAGGAGGTCATCGCCGAGGTGATGCCTGAGGACAAGGTCCGGGTGGTCACCGAGCTGCAGGCCCAGGGCAAGGTCGTGGCCATGGTCGGTGACGGCGTCAACGACGCCGCGGCCCTGGCCCAGGCCGACCTGGGCCTGGCGATGGGCACCGGCACCGACGCGGCCATCGAGGCCGCCGACCTCACCCTGGTGCGCGGGGACCTGCGTGCGGCCGCCGATGCGATCCGCCTGTCCCGCAAGACCCTGTCCACGATCAAGACCAACCTGTTCTGGGCCTTCGCCTACAACATGGCCGCGATCCCGCTGGCCGCCCTCGGGCTGCTCAACCCGATGCTCGCCGGCGCCGCGATGGCCTTCTCCTCCGTCTTCGTGGTCGGAAACAGCCTCCGCCTGCGCACCTTCACCAGCCAGGCGACCACCCCGTCACCGGCCGCCTCCCGCCCCCGGGCGCGGCAGCCGATCGACGCCTGAACCCACCCCCACCTATCGAGAGGAACACCCTCATGTGCCACCACGACCAGCACGGTCATCACCATGGACTCGCGGACGACGACCACCAGGCCGGATCCTCCAGCGACGAGGTTGCCGAGTGCCCGGTGATGCCCGGCAATCAGGTCGTCAAGGCCGAGGCCGAGGCCAAGGGCTACTACCGCGATTACGAGGGTCAGCGATACTGGCTCTGCTGCGCCGGATGCGGCCCAGCCTTCGACGCCGACCCCGCCAAGTACACGGCGGCCTGATCCCACCCAGCGCCCCCTTGCGCCGGCGGTCCCGGACCAGCCCCACGGCTGGCCCGGGACCGCCGACCCATACAACACCCACCGAAAGACGACACCACCACCATGGACGCCACCTCTGTCCCCGAGACCACCAACGAGTGCCACACCGCCCACGGCTACATCAGCGACAAGGACCGGTACCTGGCCCGCCTCAAGCGCATCGAGGGCCAGGCCCGAGGCATCCACCGCATGATCGACGAGGAGCAGTACTGCATCGACATCCTCACCCAGATCTCCGCCCTGACCTCCGCGCTGCGCAACGTCGGACTGGGATTGCTCGACGACCACATGAAGCACTGCGTCCTGGACGCAGCACAGCTCGGCGACGCCGCCGCCGAAGCCAAGATCAAGGAAGCCTCCGACGCCATCGCCCGTCTCGTCCGCTCCTGACACAGAGCTGCCCCCGTCCGCAGGTGCCCTGAACCGGCCTGGGTCTAGTACTACAGTCGCACTTGTGAGGCATGGCCGTGCGCTCTGTAGTGGTGTTCTTTGGCGCGATGCTGGTGTTTGCGGCGCCAGCGGGAACGGTTCAGGACGATCTGTGGTTCTGGTGGTGCGGCCCAGATCAGCAGGACGAGCAGGTGCCGGATTTCGGGCAGGCTCAAGGCGATGAGCTGGCTGTCTCCGCCGGGGTGGCCCCCCTTTTTGCCGCTGCCCGGGCGCGGGTGACGGTGAGGAAAACGTGGGCGAGCATCGCCAAGGTGATGTGGCGGTACCACCCGGTGTACTGGCGCACCTGGTACTGGTCGAGTCCGGTTTGGCCCTTGGCGGTCTGGAAGGTCTCCTCGATGGCCCACCGGGTTCCGGCGATCCGGGCCAGTTCGGCCAGGCTCACCCTGGGCGGGGCGAAGCACAGGTAGTAGGCGAGCTCGGTGGGATCCGTGAGAGACCGGCGGGCCAGCAGCCAGTACTCACCGACCGGGTCGAGCATCCCGTTGACCCGCACCCGGGCCCATCCGTAGCGGCGGGGCCCTTTGGCGCCGTCCCCGGCCGCGCGCACCCGCCAAGTCTGGGCCGGCAAGGACGCGATCAGCTCCCTGGCCCGCACCTGGTGGAAGGCCAGGGGCCCGGCCTTCGGCCACACGGCCTGGCTGGCCGGCACGCCCAGCACGTAGTGCAGCCCGGTCTCCTCCACGGCCCGGCGGAAGGCCCAGGCCTGGCCGTAGACGGTATCGGCGGTCACCCATGCGGCCGGTACATGGGCGGCCACCGCCCGTTCCAGCATGGTCGCGGCCAGTTCCGGCTTCGTGGCGAAGCCCCGTTCCTCCGGGATGCCCGCGGCAGCGCAACGGTCGGAGTCCTCGGTCCAGGCCCTGGGCAGATACAACTCCCGGTCCAGGAACGTCCGCCCGGACTGGGTGGCGTAGGTGAGGAACACCCCGACCTGGCAGTTCTCCGTCCGCCCTGCCGTGCCCGAGTACTGCCGGGCGACCCCGGCCGAGCGGGTTCCTTTCTTGAGGAACCCTGTTTCGTCCACCACCAGCACCCCGTCCGAGTCCCCGAGATAGGACACCACGTAGGCGCGCAGGTCATCGCGCAGCGCGTCCGGGTCCCAGTCCGTGGTCGAGAGCAACCGCTGCATCGCATCCGGGGTGGCGTGGCCGGCCTGCTCCGAGATCGTCCACGAGTTCTTCCGCTCCGCACCTGAGAGCAACCCCTGCAGGTAGGCCATCGCGTTGGCCCGCGGCTCCGCCCTCGCGAACCGCCCACCGATCAGCTCCGCGACTTCCTCCAGACCCTCGGCCCACTGCCGAACCTCGGCCACCGCCACGTCCTCGCTCATCACACCATGATGAGCCGGGCCACAACCCCTTCACAAGCGCGACTGTAGTACTAATAGAGGGCATGATCTAACCAGGAGAGGATCATGCCACCACCACGGAAGTGCGATCAGGAGACCCAGGCGCGGGCCGGGAGGATGTACGCTGACCGGCTCCCCGAAGCCGTGATCTCGCAGCTAAAGGCCCGCCAACAAGTAGGTGAGCTGCTCGGAATCAACCCCGCCACACTGCAGAACTGGTTCCGCCGGGCGCAGGGGAAAGGCACCACGCCTGTGGCTGGCAAGCCCCGCGATGAGGAGCACGCCCGGTTACGACGCGAGGTCGCCCAGCTGAAACGGACCAACGAGATCCGTTGAATCCACCCGGCGATAGGGGTCAATTTTCACTCGGCGTTGATAGGAATCGTCGCGTCCGCCCAGTACTTGCCCGTCGTCGGCAGCTCCAGCGCGCCGAGTACTCGAATACATGTTCTGAGCTTCGGAAGGGGGTAGCCTCCAAATCATGGCTGACCGTAGCGGCATCGAATGGACCGAAGTCACGTGGAACCCTGTCACAGGGTGCGACCGCGTGTCTCCGGGCTGTGATCACTGCTATGCCCTCACACTTTCCAAGCGGCTGAAAGCCATGGGCGCGCCAAAGTATCAGAACGACGGCGACCCGCGGACATCGGGGCCCGGCTTTGGAGTGACCGTGCATCCGACGGCCCTGCAGCAGCCTCAGTCCTGGGCGGCCCCGCGCCTCGTGTTCGTCAACTCCATGAGTGACCTCTTCCACGCCCGCGTTCCGAAAGAGTTCGTGCGCGATGTATTCGACGTCATCGCGAACACTCCCCGTCACACTTATCAGTTGCTCACCAAGAGACCAGCGCGCGCCCGCAAGATGGCCGATCAGCTCCCATGGCCTGACAACCTTTGGCTCGGCGTTTCAGTTGAGACGCAGGACTACTTCAACCGGGTCGAGGAGTTGCGCGCCATTCCAGCAGCGGTCCGTTTCCTCTCCTGCGAACCGTTGCTCGGCTCTCTCAAAGGCATCGATTTGTCCGGTATCGACTGGGTGATCGCCGGCGGAGAGTCCGGTCCGCACTACCGTCCGATGGAGGTCTCGTGGGCGCGCGACATCCGCGATGCCTGCCTCGGGGCGCAGGTACCGTTCTTCTTCAAGCAGTGGGGCGGTCGCACGCCGAAGAAACTGGGACGGGAGCTCGACGGACGTACCTGGGAGGAGTACCCCGACGCATACGCGATCTGATGCTCAGCTCCTCGGGAAGAACTCCACCAAGGATCCGTCAGGATAAGACCCCTTCCGCTTCCGGCGATGGCCGATGAGCAACTGATCGTTCTCCATCGGTTTCAACGTTCGGGTCTTTACGTGGCTCGAGTGGTAGGGCGTTTTGGTGACCGCGAAGTCGATCACCGACTGAATAGGCACGGTTCGGCCGCCGAATTCGTCTAACAAGGCCTTCCGCAAAGGGGTCATATCGGGCTCATCCCCGAACAGGACGGTTTGCCCTGCGAGTACGTCCGAGAACTCAAACTCCCCCTTGGGATCGACCTTCCACATAGCCTGCTTCATCTTGTCCAAACCAGTGATGCTCCGTGATGCGAAGACCATGTGGTTAGAGTTGATATTTTTGCCGTTGCGCATCCGAAACGACTGCACGTGGGGAAAATTCGCGACGTCCTGCAGCTGCCGCTCGAAGAGGCTCACCAAGAAGGGAGTGCGCTTCGGGTCACCCGCAGGCGGCGCCTGCTTGAACTCGTCCGTTCCATACAGCTGCTCGAGCAACGGATCGACGTTGCCGGCAGTGCTGAAGCGATTCAGATGGTTGGTCGCCAGGTAAATGAATGCCTCACTCCGTTGGGAGGAGAGCAGCTCTGCGATCTGCTGCATCGACACGTCCTTGTAGCCAAACGGATCGATGAAGGCGAACGTTGGAGCCATCGGTTGTCCTGCTAGCTTCCGTTGCTGGATGAGCGTGTCGGCCAGTTCGCCGAAGGGTCCATGACGGAGTTGGACTTTGACGTTGGGTGGCCACCCGCCTCTCCGAGCCCTCGTTTGTTCAACGACCCTTTCCAAGGCTCGGAAACGCTCCGGATCCCGCTCGTTGAAGAGAAAGACGAACTCGCACCGCAACATCTTCTCTAGATGGTTGTGGTCCAGGAGGCATTCCAGGGCGATCAACGGAGAACCAGCCTGTCCGTCGGAGTAGACACCCGGGCCTGCGAAACCGTCGAAGAAGATGGCTCGGCCGTCCGTGTTGCCAAAGATGGCGAACCACGCATCGAGGTACCCGCGCAAAATGTGGTGTTTTGCCGCAGTGTGCGCTTCTCGAGACCAAATCGTCTTGTCGGGCATGCTGACATTGTGCCCTGACGGGGCGTGTTTCCCCTCTATACACGCGGCCGTAGCGCTGATCTTTCCATTCCGACTCGCCTGGACGTGTGCCTTGGACGAACGTACATGACCGTGCGGGCCGGACCTGAGTCGAATCCATGCGTGTGAACCTCCGACTCGGGAGGGATCACCGTGACCCCTCCCGCAACAATCGGGCCTTCCAGGCGATCACTACATATTTCTAATCCTTGATCCGGGCGCGAGCGGCCTCGGCTGCCCTCTGGATCTGGTCGCGCACCCGGGCCTGCCGTACCGCAGCGTGGCCGGCTTCCACCGTACCGCTGTCCACGACGTCCTTGAACAGCCGCTCCACCTGCTCGGTGGGAGTCGTGCCATTCTTGTACCAGTCGATCTGGGCGTCCAGCTGAGCGGCTCCAGCGTGGCGCAGGGACGGGTCGCCGTTGGTGATATCGGCCAGCAGGTGCAGGGCCGCGATCTGCTCGCCGATGCCCACTGTGTCCTCGCCCGAGCCAGCGTAGCCGTGGGCGCGGCGGCTGACCTCCATGAACATCTTGTAGTGCTCGATTTTCGTCCGCAGCCCCAAGTCCCGGCTGTTGTGCCAGAAGGCGAGGCCACCGACGATCACGGTTGCCAGGGCGCCGAGCAGGCCACCAGTGATGAAAGTTCCCCAATCCATACCCCGGACCCTACCGGCCCCGACCCGAGCGTTCAGGGGCCACTGATCCGCTAGGGTCTCTGTCCGCGGAATCGGCCATCAAAGCCTGGCACATTCCTCCCTGGACGATGTGCGTCCTATACGGACTCCATACGCCGGGTGTCCTTTCTGCGAGGATGGCCCCATGGACACGAAGAAACCCCCGCTCGGCGAAGACCATCTTCAAGAGATCTTGACCGCTGTAGTCGACCGCGGAGATGTCCTGGAGAGCGACTACCTCGAGATCAAGCTGGAGGTCGATTTCGGGAGACCAGCAGGGAAGGCGAAGCTGGCGAAGTTCATCCTGGGGGCCGCCAACCGTCTGCCCGAAGTCGCCCAGCGGCACTTCGGCGGGTACGCCGTCATGGTCATCGGAGCCGCACAGGGACAAGCTCCGGGTGTGGAGCCCGGGATGGAGATTCTGCACATCCGGCAGGCAGTCGAGCCCTATCTTGGTCCGGAAGGTCCTCGCTTCACACTGAATCGGCTACGCCTAGAGACCGGCCAGGAGGTGCTGTTCCTGATCGTCGAGCCCCCGCAGCAGGGCGACCCCATGCATCTCTGCCATCGAGCGTACGACGCTGACCGCAAATCCGGGTCGCTGGCCGACGGCGGCATCTACGTCAGGGACGACGGGAACACCGCCCCGGCAAAGACCGCCCAGATCAAGGCCCTCCTGCGTCGGATGCAGGTCGAGCCGGCACTGGACCTGAGTCTGGAGATTGAGGGCCTGGCCTACAGCCTGGTCAGCTCGGCCGTTGGCCGGGACAGATACCTGGATCGCCTCGCCGAACGGTACCGCGAATCGATGAGAGCCCAGGCAGGACGTCCTCGACCATTCGCGCTGCTGGGCATGGGCGTCAGCCCGCTCGACCCCAGTGCAGAAGCAGTAGAGGATCGGCTGGAAGCGTGGCGCCCCAAAGCTGTTGCGGGCTGGCCGGAGACTGAGGACAAGCTGCTCGGACTGCTGGGCGACGGCCTGCGCTTCCACATATCCAACAACGCGGACAGCTTCCTCGAGAAGGTCACCGTGATCATCACATTCCACGGGGCCCAAGGGGTGAAGTGGCGCGACAGGAACGACCGGGATGAGTGGAAGAACGATCTGGTGGAGCCGATCGGCAATCAGCGCCACCCCTGGGATTTCCAGCCCATCATCAACACGGACTTCAAACTCGTCGGCTATCCCGTCGATTGGGAGAACAAGGACGGAAGCCTGGTCGTCACCATCAACCTCGACTCGCTACCGCCGGAACCCACTTGGGGGAGCGAGAACGATGATGTCGTCCTCGTGCGCAGTACGGATGATCAGGGCCCGGTCCGAGTGGCATGGACGGCCACAGCAGCCGGTTACGGATCCGTGTTCCGGGACGAGTTGATCGTGGCAGCCGCGAGGCCGTTTGACCCGACAGGTACGGAGCACAGCACCGACTCGGCGCAACGGTAATCACACCGACCTACCAAGCCAGCTCACCGATTCGCGGAGCAGGCTCTAGCACAGGTGGAACACTGCTGGCCCAGGACCATACGGTCCTGGGCCAGCAGTGGCTTGACCGGAAATTCCGACAAGATAGTGAGAATCTGTCCATGAGAGCTCCGGTAGAGCCACAGGTCAGGGCGGGGTACCTATGACAAGTTCCGCGAGAACCTACAGCCCCGCACGCGGCGCCGCCCGGGATGGGGTAGTGTTTTCCCGCGTGCTCCTCGAACGAGGCGCGCATGCGGCAGTAGCTCAGCTGGTAGAGCGCCACCTTGCCATGGTGGAGGTCGCGGGTTCGACTCCCGTCTGCCGCTCTTTCCATGCCCTCCTCCCCCGCCCGGCGGGAGCCGCGCCCCGTCCGTCCGGCGGGGCGCGAGTCATATCACAGCCCTTCCGATCTGTCCAAGATCACACCGCCCGGGGCTTGGCGGCGCGCGTCACGGCCCGTAACGTCGTGCGTTCATCCGGTTCGGCCCGACGACGCGCTGTTCCACCGCACCCCGTCCGTCCCCGGAAGGAACCACCATGTCCGCACCCCGCACCGCCGTGCTCGAGGTGATCGACCCGCCCGGCCGCGCCGGCACCCGCCTGGCCCTGTTCGCCCTCGCCCTGGGCGGCTTCGGCGTGGGCACCACCGAGTTCGCCTCGATGGGCCTGATCCCCTTCATCGCCGAGGACCTCGGCGCCTCGATCCCCTCCCTCGGCCACGCCATCTCGCTCTACGCGCTGGGCGTCGTGGTCGGCGCCCCGCTGATCACCGCCCTGGCCGCCCGCCTCGAGCGCAAGACGCTGCTGCTCGGGCTCATGGGCGCCTTCACCGCCGGCAACGCCTTCTCGGCGGCCGCCCCCTCCCTCGACCTGCTCTACGCCGCCCGGTTCCTCTCCGGGCTGCCCCACGGCGCCTACTTCGGCGTCGCCGCCGTGGTCGCCTCCTCCCTCGTGCCCCGCGAGCGCCGCGGCACGGCCGTGGCCCGGGTCGCCCTCGGGCTGACGGTCGCCAACATCGTGGGCGTGCCCCTGGCCGCCGCCCTGGGCGGGGCCCTCGGCTGGCGGGCCGGCTACGGGCTCGTCGTCGTCATCGGCGTGCTGACCGTCGCCGCGCTGGCCGTGTGGGTGCCCCGCACCCGCAGCGAGGGCGGGGTCTCCGTGGCGCGGGAGGTCCGCGCCCTGGGCCGCCCGCAGGTGGCCCTGACCCTGACGGCCGGGGCCGTGGGCTTCGGCGGGATGTTCGCCGTCTACACCTTCGTCTCCCCCACCCTCACCGAGCTCAGCGGCCTCGACCTCTCGGTCGTGCCGTGGGTGCTGGCGATCTACGGCGTGGGCATGACCCTGGGCTCACTGCTGGCCGGGCCGCTGCTGGACCGCTCGGTCGGCCGCACGGCCGTCGGCGCGGGCGTGGTCTCCGCCGCGACCCTGGCCTTCTTCGGGCTCTTCGCCCACCTGCCCGTCGCGGCCGTGCTGGGGGTCTTCGCGATCGGCGCGCTGGGCGCGCTGTTCTCCACCGCGCTGCAGATGCGCCTGCTGCGCGAGGCCAAGGACGCCCCGTCCCTGACCGCCGCCATGAACCACGCGGCGTTCAACTTCGCCAACGCCGTGGGCGCGTTCCTCGGCGGGGCCGTCATCACCGCGGGCTGGGGCTACCGTGCCCCGGCGTGGGTGGGCGTCGGCCTCGCCCTCGCCGGGCTGCTCGTCCTGGGCCACGCCGTGCGCCGCCAGCGCGAGGGCACCGACGCGACCCCCGCGCCCGTGCGTGCCCCGGCCGGCTGGACCTCCCGCGCCCTCGGCTCGCTCGTGGTGCTGCTGCCCGAGGCCCTGACCCCCGAGCCCGCCGCGCCGCGCGGTGCCCGGCCGGCGACGACGGGCCTGCTCCTCGGCGCCTCCTGAGCCCGCCGCGCGGCCCCGGGGCCGCCCCGCACCCCGGGCACGCGCACCGTCCGGTCCCGCGCCCCGCGCCCCCGCTCCCCGGCGGCGCGGGGCGCGGGCCTGCCCGCCGTGCCGGCTCAGCCGCCGCCGAGCAGCGAGCGCAGCGCGAGGGCGTTGCGCACGGCGTAGCCGTGGCCGTCGTTGTTGAAGTAGACGAAGACCTCCCGCCCGGCCGCGTCCCACTCCCGGATCCGGTCGGCCCACCACCGCAGGTCGGCCTCCGGATAGGAACCGGCGTAGAGGTGGTGGTGGTCGGGCCCGTGCAGCCGGACGTAGACGAACCCCGCGGTGGCCTCGAGCACGCACGGCAGCCCGGCGCCGCTCATCACGCAGTAGGCGGCCCCGTGCCGGCGCAGCAGGGCGAAGACCCCGGGGTGCACCCAGCTGTCGTGGCGGAACTCCACCGCCACCCGCAGCCAGGGCGGCAGCCCGGCCAGGAAGTGCTCCAGGCGGGCGTCGTCCCGGCCCAGCGCCGGGGGCAGCTGGACGAGCAGGACCCCGCGCCGGGCGCCCAGCTCGTGCCAGGCACCGGCGATCCGGCCGGTCCACGCCTCGGAGGCGTAGAGCTTCTTCGCGTGGGTGAGCCCGCGGGGCGCCTTGACCGAGAGCAGGAAGCCCTCCGGCAGCCGCTCCCGCCAGCCCGCGAAGGTCGCGTCCCGCGGCCACCGGTAGAAGGAGGCGTTGAGCTCCACGGTGCCGAAGGTGCGGGCGTAGAGGGCCAGGCGGCGGGCCGGGGGCGTGCCGGGCGGGTGCAGCACGTGCTCCCAGTGGTCGTAGCTCCACCCGGAGGTGCCGATGTGCCAGCCCATGGGCCCAGGCTAGACGTCCGGCCCGGCACCCCGCCGCCCGTCACCGGGGCGTCATATGTTCCCGGTGCGTCACGGTCCGGGCGCGGGCGCCCGCCGCCTCGCTAGCGTGGGGGCCGGGACCCCCACCGCCCGAGCGGCGGACCCCGTACGGCCGGCGTGGACGACCGGCCCCGTCCGGAGGAGCCGGACAGCCATGAGACCCGGAACCTCCCGCGCGACCCCGCGACGGTGCTCGGCGCCGCGACGGTGGCCGACGGCCAGAGCCTCACCCCCGAGCAGTACGACCTGGGCGGGCTGCACCGGGTCGTGGCCACGGTGACGGACCACGAGGTGGTCCTCTACGGCGAGTTCCGCGTGGACGCCGCCCTCCTGGACGGCCGCGACCCCGCCGAGGTGCCGCACTGGGGCGGGGCGCTGTCGGGGATCGTGGAGGACTGGCAGCCGGAGGGGACCGGGCAGGTGACGCTGTGCGCATTCGTCCACGCGGAGACCCACGAGCACGGGCCGCTGGGCCTGACCCTGGCGGAGGCGGTGGCGCAGCTCGAGGACCTGCGGGTGCGCTGCCTCGCGTGGCTCAGGAGCTCCCCGGCCGCCTGACCCGGCCCCGCCCGTCCCGGGGCGCGGGCGGCGCCTGCCGGCCCGCGGCCTGGCGGACGTACTGGACGCCCGCGACCAGGTGCAGCACGGCGGCGACCTGCACGAGCACCCGGCCGACCTCGGTGACGGCCGTGCTCTCCCACGCCGGCCCGGCGAGGATCAGCACGGAGCCGACCATGAGCGTGGCCGTCTTGACCTTCCCGGCCCTCGTCACCCGCAGCACGCCCAGCGACCGGTGCCGCAGCGCGACCGCGCCGACGACGAGGTCCACGCCCACGACGACGACGAGCACCCACCACGGGAAGAGCCCGACGACGCTCGCGGCGACCGCGATCGCCACGGTGCCGAGCCGGTCGGCGATCGGGTCCATGACCTCCCCGACCCGGCTGCGCTGGTCGAGGGCCCGGGCGAGGACCCCGTCGACCCAGTCGGTGAGGGAGAAGGAGGCCACGAGCACGAGGGCGGCCACCGGGTGCTCGTGGATGCGCAGCACCGCCAGCACCGCCGGGACGATCAGGCTGAAGCGCAGCACCGAGACCACGTTCGGGACCGTGAGCCAGCGGTGGTAGTACGGCGGCGCCGGCTCGGCCGTGTGCTGGTCCTGCATGGTGCGTCCCTCGCCCTCCTCGCGTCCGGGGCGGCGGCCGGAGCCCGTCCGCGCCGCCCGTGCACGAGCCTATGCCATCGGCCGCGCCCGGCCGGGGCCCGCCCGGGCCCGGCTCAGCCCAGGCGGGACTCGAGGACGCGCAGGAACTCGTCCGCGCGGCGGACCTGCTCCGCGAGGCGCTCGCGGCGGGCGCGCGCGTCCGCCAGGAGCGCCTCGAGCTGCTCCCGGGCCTCGCGCCGGGCCTGCTCGGGGCCGGTCCCCTCGGCCACGTCCAGCAGCCGCAGCAGCTCGCCCATCTGCGCGGTCGAGTAGTCGAGGGCCTTCATCCGCTTGATCGTCATCAGCCGGCGCAGGTCCTCCGGGGTGTAGACCCGGTAGCCGCCCTCGGTGCGCCCGGAGGGCGGCAGCAGCCCGAGCGCGTCGTAGTGGCGCAGCGTGCGCAGGGACAGCCCGCTGCGCTCGGCCATCGCGCCGATCTGCAGGAGCTCCTCCGCGGCGGGGCCGTCCTGCGGCGGCGCGGGCGCGTCGTGGCCGGACCCGCCGGGCGGGGTGCCGTCGTCGTCGGCCGGGCGCGGGGAGCCCTCCGTGCCCGCGCCCCGCCGCGGGGCCGTCCGCCCCGTCCTCGTCCTGGTGCCGTCCATGCCGTCCGCCGTCGCCTCGCCGTGCTCGTTGTCGACAACCCTGACGCTGCGTTAGGGTTGCGGGGGCCGGTGCGCCGCTGCGCCCTCGTGCCCTCTTCCTCTTCACCGGTCCCCGCGGGACCGTCTTCCCCCAGGAGCTTACGCATGTCCACCGTCGCCGAGGGCCGCCCCGCGGGCCGCAGCACCGCCGCCACCCCCGAGGAGCGCGGCTCCGTCCGGCTCGCCCTGCGCAACCCGCGGTGGCTCAAGACGGAGGTCCTGGCCGGGCTCGTCGTGGCCCTGGCCCTGATCCCCGAGGCCATCGCGTTCTCGATCATCGCCGGGGTGGACCCGCGGCTCGGGCTCTTCGCCTCCTTCACGATGGCGGTGACCACCGCGGTGCTGGGCGGGCGCCCCGCCATGATCTCCGCGGCCACGGGGGCCGTCGCCCTCGTCATCGCCCCGCTGGTCGCCTCCCACGGCATCGACCACTTCCTCGCCGCCGTGATCCTCGCCGGGATCTTCCAGGTGGTCCTGGCCCTCGTGGGGGCCGCGCGGCTGATGCGCTTCGTCCCCCGCTCGGTGATGGTGGGCTTCGTCAACGCGCTGGCGATCCTCATCTTCAGCTCGCAGGTCCCCGAGCTGCTGGGCGTGCCGTGGGCCGTGTACCCGCTGACGGCCCTGGGGCTGCTCGTCGTCTTCCTGCTGCCGCGGCTCACCACCGTGGTCCCGGCCCCGCTGGTCGCGATCGTCGTGATCACCGCGCTCGTGGTGGCCCTCGGCACGGACGTGCCCACGGTGGGCGACAAGGGCGAGCTGCCCGAGTCGCTGCCGGTGCTGCTGCTGCCCGACGTGCCCCTGACCCTGGAGACCTTCCGGATCATCGCCCCGTTCTCCCTCACCATGGCGCTCGTGGGCCTGATGGAGTCGCTGATGACCGCCAAGCTCGTCGACGACATCACCGACACCCGCTCGGACAAGACCCGCGAGTCCTGGGCGCAGGGCGTGGCCAACACCGTCACCGGCCTGTTCGGCGGCATGGGCGGGTGCGCGATGATCGGCCAGACCATGATCAACGTGAAGGCCTCCGGGGCCCGCACCCGGATCTCGACGTTCCTGGCCGGCGTGTTCCTGCTGGTGCTGGTGGTCAGCCTCGGCGACGTCGTCGCCGTGATCCCCATGGCGGCGCTGGTGGCGATCATGATCTTCGTCTCCTGGGCCACCTTCGACTGGCACTCCGTGCGCCCCTCGACCCTGGGCCGGATGCCGCTGCCCGAGACGCTGGTGATGGTCTCGACGGTCGTGGTCACGGTCTGGACCCACAACCTCGCCCTGGGCGTGGTCGTGGGCGTGCTCGTGGCGATGATCGCCTTCGCCCGCCGCGTGGCCCACCTCGTCCGCGTGGACCGCGAGGTCGTGGCGCAGGACGGCGAGCCGGTCGCCCGGTACACCGTGCACGGCGAGCTGTTCTTCGCCTCCTCCAACGACCTCTACACGATGTTCGACTACGCAGGGGATCCCCAGCGGGTCGTGATCGACTTCGAGGACTCCCACCTGTGGGACGCCTCGACGGTGGCGGCGCTGGACGCGGTCACCGACAAGTACGCGCACTACGGCAAGGACGTCCGGATCACCGGGCTCAACCAGGCCAGCCGCCGGATGCGCGTGCGGCTGGGCGGCCTGCTCAACCAGGACCACTGAACCCCCGAGGACCGCTCCCCGTGGCACTGCTGACCCCCGCCCGCCCGCACGCCCCCCGCACGGGGACCGCCCCGCCGCGCAGCCCGTCCCTCCAGGGGCTGCGCGGGGTCGCGGTGCTGCTCGTGGTGGCCTTCCACGTGTTCACCGACCGGGTCTCGGGCGGGGTGGACGTCTTCTTCGTCCTCTCCGCGTTCCTGCTCACCGGCACGTTCGTGCGCCGGGCCGAGGCCGGCCGGCCGCTCGAGCTGCGCGCGTACTGGCTGCGGACGTTCTCCCGCCTGCTCGGTCCGCTCGCGGTGGTGCTGCTGGCCGTGCTCGCGGCCGTGCTCGCCCTGTTCCCGCCCAGCCGCTGGGAGGAGCTGTTCGGCCACGCGTGGGGCAGCCTGCTGCACGTGCAGAACTGGGTGCTGGCCGCCGAGGCGGTCGACTACTACGCGGGCGGCGGCGCGGCCTCCACGCCGCTGCAGCACACCTGGTCGCTGTCCCTGCAGGGACAGGTGTTCCTCGTGTGGCCGCTGCTGCTCGCCGGGACCGCCTGGGCCTCCCGCCGCACCGGTCTGCCCTTCCGCCGGCTGGCCGCCGCCCTGTTCGGGGCCCTGTTCGCCGCCTCCCTCACCTGGTCGGCCGCCTCGACCGCGGCCGAGCCGCAGGGCGCCTACTTCGACTCGTTCGCGCGGGTGTGAGAGTTCGCCCTCGGGTCCCTGGCCGCGCTCGCGGTGGCCGCGCTCCCCCGGCCCGCGGAGGGGGCGGGCCCGCTGCGCCGCCACGGCGCGGCGGCCCTGGGCTGGGCCGGTCTCGGCACGGTCGTGGCCACCCCGTTCCTGGTCGACGCGCACACGCGCTTCCCCGGCACCGCAGCCCTCGCCCCGACCGCGGGTGCGGCCGCGGTGCTGCTGGCCGCCGCCCTGGCCCCGCGCACCGGCTGGGGTGCGGACCGGCTGCTGGCCGCCCCGGTGCTGACCTGGTTCGGGGACCGGGCCTACGGCATCTACCTCTGGCACTGGCCGCTGCTGGTCACCTACGCGCTGGTCCTCTTCCGGGAGGACGTGCCGGTGCTGCACGGGGTCGGGATCCTCGCGGCGTCCCTGCTGCTGACCCGCCTCACCGGCCCGCTCGTGCGGCTTCCCGGTCTGCTCGCGCCGCTGCTGCGGGCGCGGCTGCGCCGGCCGGTGACCGGTGAGCTCGCCCGGCTGGTGACGGCCCTCGCCCTCGTGGCCGTGCCGGTGGGCGCCGCCCAGGCCGGCAACACGGTGCGCGTCGCCCAGCAGCAGGCCGTGGAGCGGGCCCCGCAGAACTATCCGGGGGCGGCCGTGCTCCGCGGGGAGGCCGAGGCCCCGGCGGGGGTGCCGCTGATCCCCACCGGGGCCGAGCGGGAGTCGGAGTGGGGCGAGACCGGGCTGCCGTGCTCCCCGGAGGAGGGGGCCGAGGCGCTCGCCGGGCTCGGCGACTGCTGGTCCGTCGGGCCCACGGACGGCTCGGCCCCCACCCGCACGCTCGTGGTCATCGGCGACTCCCACGCGATGCAGCTGCTCACCCCCGTCACCCGGGCCGCCGAGCGGCAGGGCTGGTCCGTGGTCAGCTACCTGCGGATGGGCTGCCGCTACACGGGACCGGCGGCACCGGTCGACGAGGACTGCGCCGCGTTCAACGCGGCCGCCCGGGACGCGGCCCTGGCCCGCGACCCGGACGCCGTGGTCACGGTCGGCACCCGCAGCCTGCCCGCGGCCCCGCACGAGGAGCTCGTGGAGGGCTGGGAGGAGGGCGCCGCCCCGTTCCTGGACGCCGGGGTGCCGGTCGTGGCGTTCCGGGACAACCCGCGCTTCCCCTTCGACATGTTCGAGTGCGTCGAGACCTACGGCGCGGGCCACCCCCGCTGCAACGTCCCGCGCGAGCAGGCCCTGCAGGGAACCGACCCGCTGCTCGAGGTCGCCGCACGGCACGAGGACGTGCGGGTCGTGGACCTCACCGACCGGCTGTGCACCGAGGACGTCTGCCCGGCGGTGGTCGGCAACATCGTCGTCTACCGCGACCTCGACCACCTCACGTCCACGTACGCGGCGACCCTCACCCCGGACGTCGAGCAGCGCCTGCGCGCGGCCCTGGGCTGGTGACGGGGCGGGGCGGCCGGGTCCCGTAGCATCGGGGGCCCCGGGCCCGGCGCGGGCCCGCAGCACCACGCCCCGGAGGCCGCCATGGACCAGCACGTGCACGTCGTCACCCTCGCCACCCCGGACCTCGACGCCGCCCGCGCCTTCTACGCCGGGGGCCTCGGCTGGGAGCCGCTGCTCGACGTCCCCGGCGAGATCCTGTTCTTCCGGATCGCGCCCGGGACGGTGCTGGCCCTCTTCGAGGCGGCGAAGTTCGCGGCCGACCTCGGCCTGCCCGCCCCGGTCGCGCCGGCGGGCCTGACCCTGGCGCACAACGTGGCGGACCCCGACGGGGTCCGCCGGCTCGCCGCGGACATGGCGGCCGCGGGCGGGACGGTCCTGACCCCGCCGCAGGACGGGGCCTTCGGCGGGGTCTTCCACGCGCTCGTGGCCGACCCCGGCGGGGTCGTGTGGGAGATCGCGCACAACCCCGGCTGGCGCGTCGACGACGACGGGACCGTGCACCTGGGCTGAGCCCGGCCCGCCGGGCCCGCCCGGGACGGGAGGGGCGGCTCAGCCGCGGACGTCGGCGCGCAGGTGGTGCTCGACGTCGTGCAGGAAGTACTTCGCGAAGCTCGCGACCGTGAAGGCCTTGCCGTCGCCGCGGCGGCCGGGACGCTCCCACCGGTCCTCCTCCACCGCGTCGAACGCGTCGGCGGTCGCGCGCAGCTCCTGCGCCAGCTGCCCGGAGACCTCGTAGGGGTCCTGCAGGTTGTAGCGGTCCTGCACCGCGGCGGCGTCCTGGTCCCAGTCGGGGAAGACCGGGTCGTCCTCCTCGAGCATCAGCCGCAGCCGCTCGCGGAACACCCGGCACAGGTCCCGCACGTGGCAGCCGTACTCCAGGGGCGACCACGTGCCCGGCCGCGGCCGCTCGGTCAGCCCGCGGCGGTCCAGCGCCGCGTTCCAGGCCTCGACGGTCTCCCGGGCCCGGTCGCCCGTGGTGCGCACGTCGTAGTCGGGGTCGAAGCCGCACTCGGCGCAGCCGCCGTCGAGGACGGCCGTCCAGTCCTTGGTCTCCGGCGGCACGGGCGAGATGTCCGGGGTGGCGTCGCTCATGCCGCCGATGCTACCGCTCCGGTCCCCGCACGACCCGGCGGGCTCCCGGCCCGGGCGTGGTCACAGGCCCTGCCGGTCGAGGATCTCGTCCTCGCTCAGCGGCTCCCCCCGCTGGATCCGCCGGGTGCGCCGCAGGTCGGTGGCGGCCAGGGCCAGCGCGGCGCCGGCGGTGACGGCCGAGAGGATCCCGAGGGTGTTGGCGAAGCCCGCCGAGAGCCCGAGCAGCCCGGGCCCGGCCAGCTCGGTCAGCAGGGAGGCCCCGCGCCCGTCGACCCGGTCGGGCAGCACCGCCCCGAAGGCCAGCACCACCGCCCACGCCCCGGCGGTCGTCAGGCACGCCCGCAGCGACGCGCCGGCGGGCACGTGGGCGCGCGCGTCGCGGCGCAGCACCACGGCTCCGGCGCCCAGCAGGACCCCCAGCGGCAGGGCCAGGGCCGTGGCGTGCACGGGCACGAGCTCCCCGGCGGCGCCGGCGAGGCCGCGGCCGGCGGCGACCCACAGGGCGAGCAGCACGGCGGCGGACGGGGCGAGGGCGGGCACGAGCCGCTGCACGGGGGTGCTGCGGCCCGGGACGGGAGCGAGGGCGTCGGGCACGGCCGCCAGTCTACGGCGGCCCGCAGCGGCCGGGGCCCCGGCCGATAGGCTGGTGACCATGTCGTCCCCCGGATTCCCCAGCGCCGTCCTGTTCGACCACGACGGGACCCTCGTCGACACCGAGCCCCTGTGGGAGCGGGCCAAGCAGAACCTGGCCGCCGAGCACGGCGCCGTGTGGACGGCCGAGGACACGGACGCGACCCTGGGCCGACCCGTCGCCGCGACGCTCGAGCGGCTGCGGCGGATCGGGGTGCGGCTGGGCGACGACGACCTGTTCGCCGCGGTCTTCGAGCACAGCGTCCGGGTCCTCGAGGGCGAGCGGCTGGAATTCATCGACGGGATCGGCGCGCTGCTCGACGAGCTGGCCGCCGCCGGGATCCCCGCGGCGATCGTCACGAACGCGAGCTCGGCGATGGCCCGGCACACCGCCTCCGCCGCCCCCGAGGACCTCTTCCGGGTGGTCGTCGGCACCGACGAGTACGCCGAGGGGGTCCGCCCGAAGCCCGACCCCGACGCCTACCTCACCGCGGCCCGGCGCCTGGGCGTGGACCCGGCCCGGTGCGTCGTGGTGGAGGACTCCCCCGCCGGCGCCGCGGCCGGGGTGGCCGCGGGCATCCCCGTGGTCGTGGTCCCCGGCGCGCAGCGCGTGGCCCCGGGCCCGGGCATCACCCACGTGGCCCGCCACCGGGACCTGACCCTCGAGCTGCTGCGCTCGCTCGCGGCGCGGCAGCCGTCGTCGTCCCCGGAATCGGCCGGGGTGCCGGCCGCGGTGTGCGTCCCGGCGCGGGAGGCCTGAGCCGTGGCCGGGCACCCCGAGGACCGCGCCCCCGCCCTGCCGGCCGCCGTCCTGTTCGACCACGATGGCACGCTCGTGGACACCGAGCCCCTGTGGGCCGTGGCCAAGCGTGCCGTGGCCGCCCGCCACGGCACGACGTGGCACGAGGCCGACGACCTCGCCACCCTGGGCCGCACCGTGCCCGAGTCGGCCCGGCTGATGCTCGAGCGCGGCGCCGACGGGACCGTCGAGGGCCTCACGGCCGAGCTGGGCCGCGAGGTCGCCGCCGCGCTGACCGGGGAGGTGCCGTTCCTCCCGGGCGTGCGGGCGCTGCTCGACGAGCTGGCCGCCGCGGGCGTCCCGGGGGCGGTCGTGACGAACGCGCTCACCGTCGTCGCCCGGGGCACCGCCGCGGGGGCGCCCGAGGTGCTGCGCGAGGTGGTCTCGCAGGAGGACGTCGAGCACCCGAAACCGCACCCCGAGCCCTACCTGCTGGCCGCCCGCCGGCTGGGTGTGGACCCGGCCCGGTGCGTGGCCGTCGAGGACTCCCCGACCGGCGCCGCCAGCGCGGCCGCCGCGGGCATGCCCGTGGTCGTGGTCCCCGGCGACGTGCCCGTGACCCCCGCGCCCGGCCTGCACCTGGTGGACGCGCACACGGACGTCACCCTCGACCTGCTGCGCTCGCTGCTGCCGCCCGCCTGACACCGGCCCTCCCGTCGACGCGACGAGGGCGCGGCCCGTCCGTGCTGCCCGGAGGCAGGAACGGACGGGCCGCGCCCTCGTGGGTCCCGGAGCGGGACGCGGGTCAGCGGGTGGCCGCGCCCTGGGGAGCCGTGGCCCGGCGCGGGCCGCGGCTGCGGCGGCGCGCGGCGGCGGCCTGGGTGGCGCGGTCCGGGGCGGACTGCGTCGTGTAGGCCGGCGCGGAGGCCGCGGAGCGGGCCGTGGCCCGGGGCGCGGAGCCGGCGCGGGCGCCGCCGCGGCCCGAGGCCGCGGGACGCTGCTCGCGCCCGCCGCGGGGCTGGTCCTCGCGGGAGCGGCCCGGACCGGACTGGCCGGCACGGCCCTGGCCGTCGCGGGACGGCCCGCCGCGGCCCTGGCCGTCACGGGTGCGGCCGGGGCCGGACTGGCCGTCCCGGCCCTGACCGCCGCGGCCGCGGCCGCCGGTGCCGCCGCCCTGCTGCTGGACCGGCGGGGCCGTCCAGGCGACCTTCTCGGCGCGCTCGCCCACCAGCTCGGCCACGGCCGGGGAGGTGACGGTCACGGTCTCGAACTCGGCCGTCACGCCCGCCGCCTTCATGAGCTGGGTGACCTCGCGGCGCTCCTCGCGGGTGGCCACCGTGACCACGGAGCCGGAGGCGCCGGCGCGGGCGGTGCGCCCGGAGCGGTGCAGGTAGGACTTGTGCTCGGTGGGCGGGTCGACGTGGACGACCAGCTCCACCTCGTCGACGTGCACGCCGCGGGCGGCGACGTCGGTGGCCACGAGCACCCGCACGTCCCCGGAGGAGAACTGGGCGAGGTTGCGGTCGCGGGCGTTCTGCGAGAGGTTCCCGTGCAGGTCCACCGCGGGGATCCCCGACTGCGTGAGCTTGCGGGCCATCTTCTTGGCGCGGTGCTTGGTGCGCGTGAACATCACGCGGCGGCCCGTGCCGGAGGCCAGGGCCTCGACGAGCTCCTGCTTCTCGTCCGCGTCCACGACGAGCACGTGGTGCTCCATGGTGGACACGGCCGCCTGCGGGGCGTCGACGGAGTGCTTGACCGGGTTGGACAGGAACTGCTTGACCAGCTTGTCCACGCCGCCGTCGAGGGTCGCGGAGAACAGCAGCCGCTGACCGCCCTGCGGGGTGCGCTTGAGGATGCGGGTGACCACGGGCAGGAAGCCCATGTCGGCCATGTGGTCGGCCTCGTCGATGACGGTCACGCGGACGTCGTCGAGGGTGAGGACACCCTGTTTGAGCAGGTCCTCGAGCCGGCCGGGGCAGGCGATGACGATGTCCGCGCCGCGGGCCAGGGCCTTCTCCTGGTTCTTCTGCGACACGCCGCCGAAGATCACGGTGGTGCTCAGCCCGGCGGCCTCGGCGATGGGGGCCACGGTGCGGTCGATCTGGGTCGCGAGCTCACGGGTCGGTGCGAGCACCAGACCGGTGGGCCGGTTGGCCCGGCGTGCGGCGCGGGCGCCGTTGCCGGTCATCCCGGCGAGCCGGGAGACCAGCGGGAGCGCGAACGCCACGGTCTTGCCGGAGCCCGTCCGGCCGCGGCCGAGCACGTCGCGGCCGGCCAGCGAGTCGGGGAGGGTCTTCTCCTGGATGGGGAATGCCTGGTCGATGCCCTGCTGGGCGAGGACGGCGGAGAGGGCCTCGGGCACGCCGAGGTCGGTGAAGGTAGTCAAAACGGGGGATACGTCTTTCGATCGTCGTCCCGGCGGGAAGTGTGTCGACGCCGGGTGCGCCGAAGAACTCCTGGAGCCCCTGCGAGCGGGCTGAGACCGTCTGGGACGGTGCCGCGCTGGACAAAGAAACGGGGGGTGCTCGACGCCTGCCTGCGTCCCCGTCGTCGGGGAGCAGTGCCATGTGCAATGACCCCACCCTACAGCACCGGGCGTGCGGGACGGCCGTGGTGTGGCGGAGCACACCGCAGCGGGGCGGGCAGCGCGTTGCCGGAGCGCACGGGACGGCGCCGCCCCGGGGCCGGGGCGGCGCCGGCCCGTGCTACTTGAGCAGCCGGCGGAGCAGGTCCCCCACCCCGATCGTCGTCCGCCGGTGGACCGCGTTGTGGGCGGCCCGCCGCGGGTCGCGCACCCAGCCGGTGCCGGGGCGGCCGTAGCCGGGGACGACCGCCCGCTTGATGCTGCGCTTGACCCGCCCGGTCGTGCGGGCCCGCAGCGAGCTCAGCGGGCGGGGCCTGCGGATGCCGAACGTCACCATGGGATCCTCCTGGACTCCGGGGCCATCAGGCTACAGCGCGGTGTACCCGCCGTCGACGAGGTAGTAGCCGCCGGTGAGGAAGGACGCCTCGTCGGAGAGCAGGAAGGTCACGAGCGCGGCGACCTCCTCGGACCGGCCGAGACGGCCCATCGGGTGCCGTGCGACCAGGGCCTCGCGCACGGCGGGCTCGATGCTGCTCAGCAGCGGGGTGTCGATGTAGGCGGGACCCACGGAGTTGATCCGCACCCCGCGCTGGCCGTAGTCCACGGCCGCCTGCTTCGTCAGCCCGACCACCCCGTGCTTGGCCGCGGTGTAGGCGCTGTTGCCCAGCGCGGTGGCCACGGTGCCGTGGATCGAGGCCATGTTGACGACGGCCCCGCCGCCGGCCTGCTCGATCGCCGGCAGCTGGTGGCGCATGCCGTACATCACCGAGTGCAGGTCGATCTCCACGGTGCGCCGCCAGGCGTCGAGGTCCGTCTCCCCGACCGCGTCGGTCTGCCCGCCGACCCCGGCGTTGTTGACCGCCAGGTGGAGGCCGCCGTAGGTCTGCTGGGCGAACTCGACGGCCGCCCGGTTCTCCTCGGCGTTCGCGACGTCGAGGCGGAACCCGGCGGCGTCCCCGCCGGCGGCCATGATCGCCTGGACGACGTCGTCGATCCTGTTCGTGTCGATGTCGGTGACCACGACCTTGGCGCCCCGGGCCGCGAGGTCCTTGGCGCAGGCCTCGCCGATGCCGGAGGCGGCGCCGGTGACGAGGGCGACCTTGCCGGTGAGATCGGTCATCAGATGCTCCTTCCCCGGGGCCCCGCAGGTCCCCGGCGGTGATCCGCGGACGGTCCGCTGCCCCCAGTCTGGCCGGCCGCGGCCGCGTTGGGGAGAGCACGCGCCGCCGGGGGCGGGTCGGCCGGACGCCCGGTCGGCGGTGGGCCGGGTGCCGCTCCCGGCCGGGCCCGGCACCCGGCCCGCTGATAGGGTGATTGACGACTCAACCATCCCCTCCTCCCCGAAAGGACCGACCATGAGCCTCTCCAACGCGATCCTCCGCGGCGTCTCCGGCGCCTACCTGCTCCAGTCCGGCTACGGCAAGAAGGACCTGCCCGTCGAGGCCGCCGAGGGCCTGAAGCAGTTCGCCGCCACCGGCGTGCCGCAGTTCCAGGAGTGGGACTCCGCGACCTTCGGCAAGTTCGTGGCCTGGTCGGAGATGGGCATCGGCGCGGCCCTGCTCACCCCGTTCGTCAACAAGCGCGTGGCCGGGCTGGCGCTGGGTGCCTTCTCCGCCGGTCTGCTGGCGATGTACTTCCGCAACCCGGAGATGACCCAGGAGGACGGCGTCCGCCCGTCCGAGGCCGGCACCGGCCTGTCCAAGGACCTCTTCCTCGCCGCGATCGCCGGCGCCCTGGTGACCTCCCGCTAGGTCCGGCCTGCGCTCCGCCGCCGCGTGCCGCCCCTCCTCCGGGAGGGGCGGCACGTCGCGTTCCGGGACGCGCGTGCGTGCGGTGCTCCGGCCCCGGGGGCGCCTCACGGCCGGGAATCCCGCTGCGCGTCCCGGGTGCTGCGGCGGGCCCGGGGCCCGGCCGGCGCGGCTCCGGGACCGCGCCCCGGGTTCGGCGGCTCCCGGGGGCGGGACGGCACCGGTCGCGCCGCGGTCCGGTCACCTCTGCGCGGGCCCGCTTACGGTGTCCGCGGCGGCCGGGAGAATGGGGCCATGACGACGACGGCGCACCGCCGCTCCCGTCCCGCTCCGGGTCCTGACGTCCCCTCCCCCGCCGGGGGAAGGGCGCCGGAGCACGGTCCCGCTCCCCAGGCCGCGGACCTGGTGCAGGACCTCGTCGACTCCGCGGCCCGTGAGGCGCGGGAGGCCGGGCACCAGCTGCGCGTGCTGCACCGTCTCTGGGTGCTGGCGCGGACGGAGCAGCGAGCCCGCGGCGCAGCCGGCACGCGCGCGGCCGAGCGCGAGGCCGTGCTCGACGTCGCCGACGAGATCGGTCCCGCCCTGCGCCTCTCGGCCGGCGCGGCCGTGGCGCGGGTGCGCGAGGCGGTGGTGCTCGGCGGGCTCGAGGCGGGCCGTTTCGGCTCCCGGCACGCCGCGGTGCTGGCCGAGCAGTGGCGCGAGCTCGTCGAGGACGCCCCGGAGGCGGAGCGGGCGCCCGCCGAGCTCGTCCGCCGGCTCGTGGCGGAGCTCGCGGAGCGCGCCCCGGAGAGCACCCCGGCGCAGCTGCGGGCGTGCGCGCGCCGGCGCCGGGCCGCGCTGCTCGCGGAGACCGTGGCCGTGCGCCACCGCAGGGCGCGGGAGCAGCGGCGCGTGTGGGTCGAAGCGGACGAGGACGGCATGGCGTGGTTGCACGCGCTGCTGGACGCCCCGACCGCTCTCGCGGCCGCGGACCGGCTCGACGCGCTCGTGGAGCGGCTCTCCCCGCCGGGTCCGTCAGGACGTACCGGCCTGCCCCGTGCCGGCCTGCCCCGTGCCGTGGTCCCGGCCGGCCCGCCGGATCCCGCCGTCGGGCGCCGCGCCGCCGTCGTCGTGCGTCCGGGGAGCCACACCGTGCCCGGGCCCCAGGCTGTCGTGACGGGGCCCTGCGGCCCGGCCCGCGGACGGGCGGACGGAACGGGCGGCCGTCTCGCCCCGGAGGAGCCCGAGTTGCCGGCGCGCACCCCGGCGCAGCGGCGGGCCGACGTCCTCGCCGACCTCCTGTTGGCCGGCGAGGTGCCGGACGACCCCTCGTTCCCGCGGGACGTGCGAGGACAGGTGACGGTGACGGTCCCGGCGCTGACCCTGCTGGAGGCCGCCCGGGGGCCCGGTGGTTCCCCGACCGCCCATGCTCCCGGCAGTCCGCCGGCGGCCGGAGGACCCGCGGACCTGCCGGCGGTCGTGCGGGGAACGGCTGCAGCCGTCCTCGCGGGCCACGGCCCGATCGACGCCGACGTCGCCGCCCGGCTCGCGGCCGGCGCCCCGTCCTGGCACCGGATCCTGGTGCACCCGGTCACCGGGGTGGTCCTCGACCACGACCGCACGACCTACGCGGTCCCTGCGGACCTGCGCCGCAGGCTGGTCCATCGCGACGTGACCTGCCGCTTCCCCGGCTGCCGCCGCCGGGCCGAGCGCTGCGACCTGGACCACACGGTGGCGTGGCAGGACGGCGGGACCACCGCCGCCGGCAACCTCGCGCACCTGTGCCGGCACCACCACCTCGTCAAGCACCGGGACGGCCCGCTGGGCCGCTGGACCGTGCGGCAGCTCGGCCCCTCTCCCGGCGGCGGCGTGCTGGAGTGGACCTCGCCTGCCGGCCGGATCCACCGCACGGTCCCCGAGAGAACCGGGTCACCGGTGGAGACCGGGGACCCCTGTGCCCTCCCGTCCGTCCCGCCTCCGGCGTCGGAGCGCGAGGGGACGCACTCCGCCGTCACGTGTGCCCGGGGCACCGCGGCACGGCCCGGTTCGCGCGCCCGGGCCACCGGCGGGCGGGACCGTTCACCGTCGCACGCGACCGCCGCGACCGCCGCGACCGCCGCGGCCCACGCGGCGGGTGCGGCACCTGCGGCCAGTGCGGCCAGTGCGGACGAGGACCCGCCACCGTTCTGAGCCTGGGTCCTCGTCCTCGTCCGGGCCCTCGTCTTCGTCCGCGGCATCGCCCCCGTGGCCGGGATTCGCCGTCCCGTCCGGAATCTCACCTTCTCGTCCGGGCACGCCCGTGCTCGTCCGGGAACGTCCGGGCACGTCCGGGAACGTCCGGGAACGTCCGGGCACGTCCGGGCACGTCCGCGCTCGTCCGGGAACGTCCGGGAACGTCCGCGCTCGTCCGGGTCCGGACGTCCCCGATCGAGCTCGAGCCCGCCCGCTCTCGACCAGGTCTTTCGGCGTCCGCCGGACCTCCCGACCTCGCCCGGGCCTCAGGCCGGGGACGCGCCCGGATCGCCGGGGAGCGTCTCGACAGCCACGCGGTAGCCCATCGTGTGGGTCTCCTCCGGCTCGAGGTGCACCGCGTTCCCCTGGACGTTGGCGCCCTCGACGCACACGAAGCCGCTCCACCCGTCCGCACCGACGTCGGGCAGGCCGGCGGCCTTCTCGGCCCAGGGGTTCCACACGACCGTCGTCGCCGAGCCGCGCTTGCGGATGCGCAGCGCCCGCCCCAGCACCGGGTCCACGACCCTGACGTCGGCCGAGGACTCGTACACGCGGTCGGTCTCCGCCGCCGGCTCGAGCGGCCCCTCCTGCAGGCAGCCGTCCCGGTCCGTGACCTTGTCCCGGTAGCGCGCGCCGTCGAGGCCCTCGATCCGGATCCTCCGCACGTCGCCGACGACGAGGTACGCGTGCAGCGCCTCCTCGAAGTCGAACCCGTGCTCGTCGGTGTTGGTCACGCTCAGCTCCAGCTCCAGCTCCGGGCCGAAGCGCACCACGTACTCCGCCTCGAACCGGTGCGGGAAGAGCGCGCGCAGGGCGGGGTCGGGCACGTCCTCCTCCGTGAAGCGGTACACCGCCACGGCCTCGTGGTCTGAGGACTCGAAGCTCTGCATCTCCCACGGGAGCGTGCGCACGAAGCCGTGCTTGGGCTCGAGGTCGCCGGAGGGGCCCTCGGCGAACCACGGGAAGCAGATCGGCACGCCCCCGCGCACCGCCCGCCCGCGCTCGAGCGCCGTGCTGGGCGAGAGCCACAGCACCGGCGCGTGCCCCGTGGGGATCCAGTCGACGACCTGCGCCCCCTGGTCGTGGACCAGGCCGGTCGCGTGCCTGCAGGAGAAGCGGCGGGGTGCGGGAAGTTCGCTCATGGCCCCAGGCTAGACCGAGGGCCCGGTCCCCGCGGGGAACCGGGCCCTCGCTCCGGCACGGGGCCGGAGGGCAGCGGGGTCAGCGGCCGGTGCGCTCGTAGGAGTCGATCGCCCCGGGGTGGCCCTCCATGAACGCCTCGACCTGCTTGCGGTCGGCGTGCAGCTTCGGGTCGTTGTCGAGGTAGTGCTTGGTCTCGCGGGCGATCAGCCCCGACAGGAGGAGCAGGCCGATGAGGTTCGGGATCGCCATGAGACCGTTCATCACGTCGGCGAAGTTCCACACCACGGCCAGCGGGACGGTGCAGCCCACGAACACCACGAGGGAGAACACGACCCGGTAGGGCATCACGGCCGGGCGCCCGAACAGGCGCTCCATGCAGCGCTCGCCGTAGTAGGCCCACCCGAGGATGGTCGAGTAGGCGAACATCACGAGGCCGACGGTCACGATGTAGTGCCCCCACTGCCCGGGCAGCCCGGAGCTGAAGGCGTCGCCGGTCATCGTGGCGGCGAAGTCGGCGCCCCTCTCCCAGACGCCGGTGGTGATGAGCACCAGTCCCGTGAAGCTCACCACGACGAGGGTGTCGATGAACGTCTGCGTCATGGAGACCAGGCCCTGGCGGACGGGGTGGGTGGTCTGGGCGGCGGCGGCCGCGATGGCCGCCGAGCCCATGCCCGACTCGTTGGAGAACAGGCCGCGGGCCACGCCCATCTGCACGGCCATCATGATCGCCGAACCGGCGAAGCCGCCGACGGCCGACGTGCCGGTGAAAGCGTCGGTGAAGATGAGGGCGATCGCGGCCGGCAGCTCCGCCACGTTGACGACGAGGATGAACAGCGCACCGAGCACGTAGAAGATGATCATGATCGGCACGAAGGCCGCCGTCACCCGGCCGATGGACTTGATGCCGCCCACGAGCACGGCGAAGGTGAACGCCGTCAGGACGATGCCGGTGAGCCAGGTGGGCAGGCCGAAGGAGCTCTCCACGTTGGAGGCGATGGAGTTGCCCTGGGTCATGTTGCCGATCCCGAAGGCGGCCAGGGCCGCCGCGACGGCGAAGAAGAGCGCCAGGAACTTCCCGAAGCCGCTGCGGATGCCGCGCTCGAGGTAGTACTGCGGGCCGCCCGAGATCTCGCCCTTGGCGTCGGTGGTGCGGTAGCGCACGGCCAGGAACGCCTCGGAGTACTTGGAGGCCATCCCGAGCAGGCCGGTCACCCACATCCAGAACAGCGCGCCGGGGCCGCCGATCGAGATGGCGGTGGCCACGCCCACGATGTTGCCGGTGCCCACGGTGGCCGCGAGCGCCGTCGTGAGGGCCTGGAACTGCGAGACGTCACCGCCGGAGGCCTCGGCGTCCTTGCGCTCGAACAGGGCCAGGCGCAGGGCGGAGCCGAGCTTGCGGAACTGCAGCCCGCCGAGCCGGACGGTCAGGTACAGGCCGGTCAGCAGCAGCAGGGGGATGAGGACGTAGGGCCCCCAGATGATGCCGCCCAGCGTGCCGAGGGCGGATTCGATGGACTGGAGCATGTGGTCTCCCGGGGATGTCGGGCCGATGAGGAAGCGGACACGGGCCGGCGGGTGTGACCGCCGTCTCGGCCGGAGGCATTGAATCACAGGTTGCCGTCCCGGGCGTGCATCCGCACGTCCCCGGGCGCCCCCGGGGACGTGCGGGACGGGCACGCCGTCGCCGGTGGCGCACAATGACGGCATGAGACTTGCCGTGTACACCGGGGCCTCCCTCGGCACCGATCCCCGCTTCGCCCGGGCCGCCCACGACTTCGCCGGCGAACTGGCCCGGCGCGGGGTCGGGATCGTCTACGGCGGCGGGCACGTGGGCCTGATGGGCGTCGTCGCCGACGCCGCGCTCGCGGCCGGCGGGGAGGTGATCGGGGTGATGCCCCGCTCCCTGGTCGACGACGAGACCGCCCACACCGGCCTGACCGAGCTGCGGGTGGTGAGCGGCATGCACGAGCGCAAGGCGCAGATGGCCGAGCTCGCCGACGGGTTCGTCGCACTGCCGGGCGGGCTGGGCACGCTCGAGGAGATCTTCGAGGCGTGGACCTGGATCCAGGTGGGCGTGCACGCGAAACCGGTCGGCTTCCTCGACGTCGCCGGCTACTGGCGGCCGCTGCTGGACGCCGTCGCCTCGATGTCGGAGGCCGGCCTGGTGCGCCCGCAGTACCGCGACGCCGCCGTCGTCGCCGAGGACGCCGGGGAGCTGCTCGCCCGCTTCGCCGCGTGGCAGCCGCCGCGGCGCCGCTGGGACCCCGCCGGGCAGCGGGCCTGAGCACCCGCGGGCGCGGCTGAGGGGCCCCCGCGCCCCGGGCCGGACCGGCCGCACCGGGCACGACGGCGGGCCCGCCGACGGCACCGCTGGCGGCGGGGCCGGGCGGACCGGCGCGAGCGGTGCCGGCGGCGGGCCCGCACCGGGAGCGGCAGCGCCACCAGTGCCGTGTTCGAGGTCGTGGCGGCGGGGCCCGCGCGGGCCCCGCCGCCACGACCTCGAACACGGCACTGGTGGCGCTGCCGCTCCCGGTGCGGGCCCGCCGCCGGCACCGCTCGCGCCGGTCCGCCCGCACAGGCCCCGCCGCCACCGCCCGCTCCTCGGTCCCGCGGGCGCCGCCGCTCCCGGTCCGGTCGGGGAGCCGGCGGCGCGCCGCCTAGGATGGTGGCGATGAGCGAGCAGACCTCCCCCGCAGAGCCCCCGCAGGACCCCGGCGCGCCCGAGGCGTTCCACCGGCGCCCGTACTCGTTCGTGCGGCGCGGCGACCGCCTGACGGCCCGCCGGCAGAAGGCGTGGGACGAGTGGGCGCCGACCCGCGTCCTCGAGGTCCCGCGCACCCACGCCGACACCTCCGTGCACCCCGACCACGACTTCGACGCCGTGGCCGCCTTCGGCCGCGAGGCCCCGCTGGTCGTGGAGGTCGGCTCCGGGCTCGGGGAGGCCGTCGTCGCGGCGGCCGCCGCGCACCCGGAGCAGGACTACCTGGCGGTCGAGGTGTACAAGCCCGGCATCGCCGACCTGCTGCTGAAGGCGGGGCAGGCCGGCGTCGACAACGTCCGCGTGGTCCAGGCCAACGCCCCCGAGGTGCTCGAGCACATGCTCGCCCCCGCCTCGGTGGACGAGCTGTGGGTGTTCTTCCCGGACCCCTGGCACAAGAAGCGCCACCACAAGCGCCGGCTGGTCTCCCCCGGGTTCGCCGAGCTCGCCGCCCGCGTCCTGCGCCCGGGCGGGCTGTGGCGGCTGGCCACCGACTGGCAGGAGTACGCCCTCGCGATGCGCGAGGTGCTGGACGCCGCCCCCGGGTTCGAGAACGTCCACCCCGGCCCCCTCGCCGACGACGAGCACCCCGGCACGGGCTGGGCCCCGCGCTGGGAGGGGCGCGTCCTGACGAGCTTCGAGCGCAAGGCGCAGGAGGCCGGCCGCACCCCGCGCGACCTCACCTACCGCCGGCTGCCGTGAGCGCGACCCCGGGCACGCCCGGTGCGGGCGACCGCGACCGGGACGACCGCGCCGGCCGGTACGGCGTCGTCGCGGTGGTCCCCGGGGACCCGCTGCTCGCACCGCTGCTGCAGGGCCTGCACCGGGAGTACGCCGAGCGCTACGGCCCCGCGATCGGCGCGGACGAGATGGCGGAGCACCCGGTCGCGGACTTCACCGCGCCCTCCGGCGGGATCGTGCTGCTCGTGGCGGACGGGTGCACGGTGGCGGGCGGCGCGTTCCGGCGCCACGACGACGCCACCGCCGAGCTCAAGCGCGTGTGGACGGCCCCCTCGCACCGCCGCCGGGGCCTGTCCCGGCGGGTGCTCGCCGAGCTGGAGCAGCGCGCCGCCGCCGCAGGGTACCGGCGGATCCGCCTGACCACCGGCAACCGCCAGCCGGAGGCCGAGGCCCTGTACCTCGCCGCCGGCTACGAGCGCCTGCCCGGCGTGGCGAGGGTCTACCCCGGCGGCGTCCACGACGTGGCCTTCGAGAAGCGCCTGGGCTGAGCCCCGGCGGGGCCGGGCCCGCCGCCGGCACCCCCGTTCAGCCCTCCTAGCGGAACGGGGGCCGGTAGAGCACCACGGCCTGGGAGACCTGCCGCCGCCGGGGCCGGGAGCCGCGGGCCATCCGCACGACGTCGCCGCCGGCGCCCGCGGCGAAGATGCGGGTGGACTCCTCGGCGCGCTCGCGGGCCTCCTCGAGCTCGCCGCTGAGCTCCGCGATCCGCGCCTGCAGCGCCGCGACCTGGTTCTCGAGCTGGAGGATCCGGCGGATGCCCTCGAGGGAGACGCCCTGCTGGGAGAGCACCTGGATCTGCTGGAGCTTCTCGATGTCCCGCTGCGAGTAGCGCCGGGCCCGGCCCGGGGCCCGCGAGGGCTTGACCAGGCCGAGCCGGTCGTACTGGCGCAGCGTCTGCGGGTGCATCTCGGCGATCTCCGCCGCCACGGAGATCACGAACAGGGGCTGGTCGGCGTCGAGGGCCATCGTCAGAGCCTCGCCTTCTCCCTCAGGGAGGCGCGCGGGTCCTGGCCGGCGGTGGCCTCGGCGTAGGCGCGCACGGCCGCCTGCGCCGACTCGTCCAGGTCGGCCGGGACGTGCACCTCCACGGTCACGATGAGGTTGCCGGTCCCGCGGGAGGTCTCGATGCCGCGGCCCTTCACGCGGAAGCGCCGCCCCGAGGACGTGCCCGCCGGGACCTTCAGCCGCACGGTGGCCCCGTCGAGGGTCGGCACCTCGACCGTGGCGCCCAGGGCGGCCTCGGGGAACGTGATCGGCACCGTGACCTCGACGTCGTCCGTGCCCTCCACCCGGGTGAAGAACGGGTGCGGGCGCACGTGGACGGTCACGTACAGGTCCCCCGCCCCGCCGGGGCCCGAGTGGCCCTTGCCGGCGAGCTTGAGCTTCTGCCCGTCGCGCACCCCCTTGGGCACGCGCACCGTGGTCTCCTGGCCGTTGCCGCGGCGCAGACGCACGGTCGTGCCCTGCACGGCCGAGCGGAACGGGATGGTGGTCTCCGTGCGGATGTCCTCGCCGCGCGCCGGCGGGGCCTGGTAGCCGCCGTAGCCGCCGCCCGCGCCGCCGAACTGCGTGAACAGGTCCTCGAACCCGCCCCCGCCGCCGAAACCGCCGCCGGGCCCGCCGGTGGTGAACGTCGTGCGCCGGCGACCGCCGCCACCGCCGAAGATGTCGCCGAAGATGTCCTCGAAGTTCGCCGATCCGCCCGCGCCGCCGGGCCCGCCCGCCGTGAAGCGGGCGCCGGAGCCCATCGCGCGGATGGCGTCGTACTGCTTGCGCTCCTCCGGGTCCGAGAGCACGGAGTGGGCCTCGGTGATGTCCTTGAACCGCTGCTCGGCGGCCGCGTCCCCCGGGTTCTGGTCCGGGTGGTACTGGCGGGCGAGCTTGCGGTAGGCCTTCTTGACGTCGGCCTCGGACGCGTCCTTGGAGACGCCGAGAATGCTGTAGAAGTCCTTGTCGATCCAGTCCTGGCTGGCCATGACGCCTCCTCTCTGCGGGGCCGGTCGGGGTCCGGGGCGGCCCGTGCGGGCAAACGGGGTGTGCCCCGGGGACGGGGTGCGCGGGGACGGCGAGGGGAGGCCCGTCGGACGGACCTCCCCTCGCCGTCCCCCGTGTCAGGCCGCGGGCGGCCTCACTCGGCGACCGCGACGGCGACCTGGGCGGGCCGCACGACGCGCTCACCGATGCGGAAGCCGGAGCGCAGCACCATCGCGATCTGGTCGGGCTCGACCTCGCTCGTGGGCTGCTGCAGCACGGCCTCGTGGACGGCGGGGTCGAACGTCTCCCCGACCGCGCCGATGCGGGACAGGCCCTGGCGCACCAGGATCTCCTCGAGCTTGTTCGCGATGGACGCGAACGGGCCCTCGGTGAGGTCCCCGGCCCCGCGGGCCGCGTCGATGTCGTCGAACACCGGCAGCAGCGCCTGGAGCAGGTCGCCGGTCACGTAGGTGCGCAGCTGCTCCTTCTCCCGCGCCGTGCGGTGCTTGAAGTTCACGAACTCGGCCTGCAGCCGGCGCAGCTCCTCGAGCCGCTCCGCGGCCAGCGCCTCCGCCTCGGACGGGGCCTGCCCGGCCCCGGGCTCCCCGGTGTCCGCCGAGCCTGCGTCGGTGGACTGGGGGGTGCCCAGGATGTCGTCGACGGTCAGGCCCTCCGGGCCGGCACCGTCCTGCGGGTCGGTGCCGGCGCCGGGCTCCTGCGCCGTGCCGGGCTCGGTCCCGCCGGCGGCCCCGTCGGCGGCCGGGCGGGCCGCCTCCTGCTCGGGGCCGCCCGCGTCGCCGGGCTGCTCCGCCGGGTTCCGGTCGGGATCAGGGGTGGGGTCGGCCATGCTCACTTCTTCTCGTTCTCGTCGTCGACGACCTCGGCGTCGACGATGTCCTCGTCACCGGTCGCCGCGCCGGACTCCCCGGCGGCGCCCGGGGCGCCCTCCGCGCCCTCGGCACCCGCCTGGGCGTAGAGCGCCTCGCCCAGCTTCGTCTGGGACTGCTGGAGCTTCTCGTAGGCGCTCTTGACGGCGTCGTCGTCCTGGCCCTCGAGCGCCTGCTTCAGGGCGTCGACGTCGCCCTGCACCTCGGACCTGACGTCCTCGGGCAGCTTGTCGTCGTTGTCCTTGAGCAGCTTCTCGATGGAGTAGGCGCTCTGCTCGGCGTTGTTGCGCAGGTCGGCGGCCTCGCGGCGCACCCGGTCCGCCTCGGCGTTGGCCTCGGCGTCCTTGACCATGCGGTCGATGTCCTCCTTCGACAGCGAGGTGCCGCCGGTGATGGTCATCGACTGCTCCTTGCCGGTGCCCTTGTCCTTGGCGGAGACGTGCACGATGCCGTTGGCGTCGATGTCGAAGGTCACCTCGATCTGCGGCATGCCGCGCGGGGCCGGGGCGATGCCGGTCAGCTCGAACGTGCCCAGGTTCTTGTTGTCCCGGGTGAACTGGCGCTCGCCCTGGAAGACCTGGATGGACACGGACGGCTGGTTGTCCTCCGCCGTGGTGAAGGTCTCGGACCGCTTGGTGGGGATGGCCGTGTTGCGCTCGATGAGCTTGGTCATCACCCCGCCCTTGGTCTCGATGCCCAGCGACAGCGGCGTGACGTCGATCAGCAGGACGTCCTTGCGGTCGCCCTTGAGCACGCCGGCCTGGATCGCGGCGCCGACGGCCACGACCTCGTCCGGGTTCACGCCCTTGTTCGGCTCCTTGCCGGCCAGGCGCTGGACGGTCTCGGCGACGGCGGGCATGCGGGTCGAGCCGCCGACGAGGACCACGTGGTCGATGTCGGACACGGAGATCCCGGCCTCGGCGATGACGTCCTTGAACGGCTTCTCGGTGCGCTCGAGCAGGTCGCGGGTGAGCTCCTCGAACTTCGCGCGGGTGAGGCGCTCGTCGAGGTGCACGGGGCCCTCGGCGGTCACGGAGAGGTACTGCAGGGAGATGTTGGTGCTGGTCGCGGAGGACAGCTCCTTCTTGGCCTGCTCGGCGGTCTCCTTCAGGCGCTGCAGGGCGATCTTGTCCTTGGACAGGTCCGCACCGGTCTTGGACTTCACCTGCTGCAGCAGCCAGTCGACGATCCGCTGGTCCCAGTCGTCGCCGCCGAGGCGGTTGTCGCCGGCGGTCGCGCGGACCTGGATGGTGGAGAAGTCGTCCTCGTCCTTGCCGACCTCGAGCAGGGAGACGTCGAAGGTGCCGCCACCGAGGTCGAAGACCAGGATGAGCTCGTCCTCCTTGCCCTTCTCCAGGCCGTAGGCCAGCGCCGCGGCGGTGGGCTCGTTGACGATGCGCAGCACGTTCATGCCCGCGATCTCGCCGGCCTCCTTGGTGGCCTGGCGCTCGGCGTCGTTGAAGTACGCCGGGACCGTGATCACGGCGTCGGTGACCTTGTCGCCCAGGTAGGACTCGGCGTCCGTCTTGAGCTTCATGAGGATGCGGGCGGAGATCTCCTGCGGGGTGTACTTCTTCTCGTCGATCTCCTTGGTCCAACCGGTGCCCATGTGGCGCTTGACCGAGGCGATCGTGCGCTCCACGTTGGTCACGGCCTGGCGCTTGGCGATGTCGCCCACCAGGGTCTCGCCGTCCTTGGAGAAGGCGACGACGGACGGGGTGGTCCGGTTGCCCTCGGCGTTGGCGATGACGGTGGGCTCGCCGCCCTCGAGCACCGCCACGCAGGAGTTGGTGGTGCCGAGGTCGATTCCTACTGCACGGGACATGCGCGTGTTCTCCTTCGTGTCGAGCGGGACCGGCGGACCGCGGGGGCCCCGCCGGAGGTCTCTGGTCTTGAGTTGTCCTGGCTCAAGTCTGCCACATGAGCCGCGAGTGTCAAGTGAAGTTGAGCCGCATCCGCTCAACTGTGGGGCACGGTAGCGCCCGCCCCTGTGAGATCGCCCCCACGGGCCTGACTGCCGGCCGACCCCTCGGTAAGGTGGAGCACCGTGTCCGCACGCCGGGGCCCCGCCGCCCGGCCCGACCCGCAGGAACGCCGAACCAGCACCGCACACCCCCGATCCGAGGAGCCCCCGTGAGCACGACCCCCACCCCCTCCAGTCCGCCCGGACAGGGCGAGCGCGGCGCGACCGCGCAGCGCCAGCACCGCCGCCGCTCCGGCTACCCGGGTGGCGTCCACCCGGCACTGGTGCCCGGGGTCGCCGTCGAGGACCGCAACCTGCGCTACGGCACCGACCGCGTCGTGCTGGTCGTCACCGGTGCCCTCATCGCCGGTTTCGTGGCGTGGGGCCTGCTCTCCACCGAGTCCCTCACCGCGGTCTCCTCCACCGCCCTGACCTGGGTCACGACCAACACCGGCTGGTTCTTCACGCTCCTGTCGACCGCCGCCGTGATCTTCATGCTGGTCGTCGGCTTCGGCCGCACCGGCCGGATCCCGCTCGGGCTCGACGACGAGCAGCCCGAGTTCGCCTTCTTCTCCTGGCTGGCGATGCTCTTCGCCGCGGGCATGGGCATCGGCCTGATGTTCTACGGCGCCTCCGAGCCGCTGAGCCACTTCGGCGCCGGCGTCCCCGGCTTCGCCGCCGAGGCCGGCACCGAGGAGATGACCGTGCGCGCCCTCGTGCAGACGGCCTTCCACTGGGGCCTGAACCCCTGGGCCATGTACGCCGTGGTGGGCGCCGCCATCGCCTACGGCACCTTCCGCCGCGGCCGCGCCCCGCTGATCAGCCGCATCTTCGTCCCCCTGCTCGGCCGCAAGCGCGCCGAGGGCGGGCTCGGCCGGCTCATCGACGTCTTCGCGATCTTCGCGACCCTCTTCGGCACCGCCGCCTCGCTCGGCATCGGGGCGCTGCAGATCTCCCGCGGCCTCGAGATCGTCACCGGGTGGAGCGCGACCGGCAACGCCGCGCTCGTGGGCATCATCGCCGTCCTCACCGCCGCCTTCGTGGTCTCGGCGGTCTCCGGCGTGGCCCGGGGCATCCGCTACCTGTCCAACACCAACCTCGTGCTCGCCCTCGTGCTGGCGCTGTTCGTCTTCGTGGCCGGCCCGACCGTGCTGATCCTCGACCTCGTCCCCGCCGTGTTCGGCACCTACCTGCAGGACTACCTGCGGATGACCGGGCACACGGGCGCCTGGGGCGCGGCGACCGCCGACTTCACCGGCGCGTGGACGGTCTTCTACTGGGCCTGGTGGCTGTCCTGGTCGCCGTTCGTGGGCATGTTCATCGCGAAGATCTCCCGCGGGCGCACCCTGCGCCAGTTCGTGACCGTCGTGCTCGTGGTCCCCTCCTCGATGTGCGTGCTGTGGTTCGTGGTCATGGGCGGCACCGCCCTGCACGTCCAGCGCACCGGCACCGACCTCCTCGGCGCGGGCGGGCAGGAGGCGGCCCTGTTCGGCATGCTCGACGCCCTCCCCTGGGGGGCCCTCACCTCCGTGCTGGCCATGGTGATCATCGGCATCTTCTTCGTCACCAGCGCCGACTCGGCCTCGATCGTCATGGGCACCCTCTCCCAGCGGGGGAACCCGGAGCCGCACCGCGGCGTCGTCACCTTCTGGGGCCTGTGCCTCGGCGCGATCGCCGTGGTCATGATGCTCGCGGGCGGGGACGACGCCCTGGCCGGCATGCAGAACCTCGTGACCGTCTCGGCCCTGCCCTTCGCGATCGTGGTGTCCTTCCTCATGGTCGCGTTCTACCGCGACCTGCTCAACGACCCGGCCCTGATCCGCGACCGGTTCGCCCGCTCGGCCGTGCGCAAGGCCGTCATCCACGGCATCCACCAGCACGGGGACGACTTCGCCCTGCGCGTCGAGCACGCCCCCGGCAACCGCGCCGCCGGCGACGAGTTCGACTCCCACGCCCCGGCCATCACCGAGTGGTACCGCGGCACCGAGGGGATCGAGTCCCTCGGCGGCCAGCGCCCGGACGGCACCCACCGCCGTGACGGGGCCGGGTCCGTCCACCCCGCCGACGACGACGCCACCGCCTCCGGAGCCGGCTCCGGTGACGCCGAGGGGCAGCAGCGGCCGGGCGGCGGCGCTCCCCGCGGCTGATCCGCCGTCGCGGCCGGGACGGCGTCCCCGCCGCGACCGCGGCCCGCGCCGGCACGAGGGCCCGGCGGGAACCCGGACGGTTCCCGCCGGGCCCTCGTGCCTCCCCCGGGCCGGGAGCCTCTGCCCCCTTCCTCCGCCGGGCGGCCCCACGGCCCCGCCGCACCCCACCGCGCCCGCCGGCCGCCACGGACGGGCTCGCGCCCGCACTTCCCGGCGGCGCGCGGGCCCGCATAGAATGCCCCTCATGTATCCGATCGCAACCGCGGGTGCGGGCCGTCGTGCGGCGCGCCCGCCGGTCGCCCACCACCGTTCCGCCCTCCGGTCCCGGAGGCGCGTCCTCGGGTGATCGACGTCGACCTCCACCTGGACCCCGCGACCGCGGCGGCCAACCCCTCCGGCACGAGCCTCGCCCGGCTGCTCCCCCTGCCCGTCCACCGCCCCTTCCTGGTCGGCATCGACGGCCGTTCGGGCGCCGGCAAGACCACGCTCGCCGAGCAGCTGTGCACCGTGCTGCGCCCCGTGCGGGACGTGACCGTGTTCCACCTCGAGGACCTCTACCCGGGCTGGGACGGCCTCGCGGCGGGGATCGAGGAGTACGTGGCGGACGTGCTCGTGCCGCTGCGCGAGGGCCGGGACGCCCACTGGACCGCCTGGGACTGGGTCACCGGCGCCCCCGGCACCCCACGGCTGACCCGCGTCGCCGAGGTCGTGGTGCTCGAGGGCGTCGGGGCCTGCAGCTCCGCCGCGCGCGAGCTGCTCGACGTCTCGGTGTGGGTCGAGCTGCCCACCGCCCTCCGCCTCGACCGCGCGATCGCCCGCGACGGCGAGGCCTACGCCCGCCACTGGGACCGGTGGGCCGCCCAGGAGGACGCCTATCTGGAGGCCGACCCCGTCTGGGACCGGGTCGACATCCTGCACCCCGGTCCCGTCTGCTGACCCGCGCCGCCAGGAGGACCCCGTGACCAGCACCGTCGTCGTCCTCGACGCCGAGCGTCCCGAGGGCGCGCTCGTCGACCCCGCCGTCCCGCTCGTGCACATCGACGACCAGGGCCTGACCCGCGGCGACGGGGTGTTCGAGACCCTGCGCGCCGTCGACGGGCAGGTGCGGAAGTTCCCCGCCCACCACCGCCGGCTCACCTCCTCCGCCCGCCTGGCCCAGCTGCCCGTCCCGGACGCGGAGCGGTGCCTGCGCGCCGTCGAGCTCGCCCTCGCCCACGCGGGACCGGGCGGGCGGGGCGAGCTGGGGGCCGAGCACAGCGTGCGGATCACGATCAGCCGCGGCACCCCCGAGGGCGGGCCCTGGTCGTGGGTCACCGTGAACCCCGTCCCGGAGTCCACGTTCCGCCAGCGCCGCGAGGGCGTCGACGTCGTGCTCCTGCCGCGCGGGCACGACCCCGCCCTGGACGCGGGCTACCCGTGGCTGCTGCCGGGGGCCAAGACGCTGTCCTACGCCGTGAACATGGCCGCCCAGCGCCACGCCCGGACCCTCGGCGCCGACGACGCCGTGTTCACCGCCGAGGACCGCCGCGTGCTCGAGGGCGCGACCTCCTCCGTGGTCTGCGCCCGGGTCCGCGGGGACCGGCGCGAGCTGGTGACCCCCGAGCCCTCCCGCGGGGTCCTGCCGGGCACCACCCAGGCGGCGATCTTCACCGCCGCCCGCGCGGACGGCTGGGAGCTGGGCTACGGCCCCCTCTACCCGGCCGACCTGCTCGCCGCCGACGGCGTCTGGCTGGTCTCCAGCGTGCGGCTGGCCGTCCCGGTGCGGCGGCTCGACGCCCAGCCGCTGCCGGTCAACCCGCAGCTCACGCGCCTCGTCACCGGCTGGGTCGCCGGCGCCTGAGCCGCGGGCCGGCGACCGGGACGCGCTCCGGCCGGCAGGAGGGGTCCCGTCGGGGCGGCACCCCGGCGGTGCCGGGGCCGGACGCTCCGGCCCCGGCGCCCCGGGCGCCGCAGGCCCGCAGCCGCCCGGGACCGGTCCGTCCGGAGGCGCGCGGGGCCGCCGGTCAGGACCAGATGAACCGGTGCTGGCCCGCCAGCACCGCCACGACCGGCCCCGCCGCCGCGAGCGCGGCGCACGCGGCGAGCACGGCCGCGTCCCGCCAGGACCGCCGGGGCACCCGGGCCCACGTGCGCGGTCCGGCCCCGAAGCCGCGGGCCTCCATGGTCACGGCCAGCCGGGTGGCCCGGCGCAGCGACTGCACGAGCAGCGTGAAGACCTGACCGCCGAACTCGCGCAGCGCCGCGAGCGGGCCGCGGCCGCCGCCGGCGCCGCGGGCCCGCCGGGCCGTCGCGAGCGTGTCCCACTCCGCGGCCAGCACGCCCACGAGCCGCAGCGCCGCGAGCGAGGCGAGCACGAAGCGGGCCGGCAGGCGCAGGGTCTGGGCGAGGCCGTCGGCGAGGTCCGCGGGGTCCGTGGTGAGCAGCACCAACAGCCCCGGCAGGGCCAGGGCCAGCCCGCGCAGGGCGATCGCGGCACCGGCGGCCACGGCCCCGGCGGACAGCTGCGTGAGGCCCAGGTCCAGCAGCACCGGTCCGGAGTCCTCCGCGAGCAGCGCGGTGCCCCAGCCGCTGACCAGCGCGGCGAGCACCAGGGGCCAGGCGCGCACCAGCAGGGCCAGCGGCCGCTGGCCCGCCAGTCCCAGGAGCACGAGCTCCCCCGCCAGGACGACGCCGGAGGTCACGGGGTCGGCGCTGACCACGAGCACCGCCGTCAGCAGCAGGGCCCCGGCCAGCTTCACGAGCGCGTCCGTGCGGCCCAGCAGGGAGCGCCGGGCCGCGGGGGCGAGGGCGAGGGCGTTCACCGCCGTGCTCCTGCCGCCGGGCGGGCCAGGTCCAGGGCCTCGGCGCCGATCGCGCGCACGAACTCGGCGTCGTGGGTGACCGCGAGCACGGACGTGCCCGCCTCGACCAGCTCGAGGAGCAGCTCCACGAGCTCGGCCCAGGTCAGGGCGTCCTGGCCGAAGGTGGGCTCGTCGAGCACGAGCACGTCGGGGGCGGTGGCCAGCACGGTGGCCACCGACAGCCGGCGCTGCTCCCCGCCGGAGAGGGTGAACGGGTTCGCCTCCGCCACGTGGGCCAGCCGCAGCCGCGCCAGCAGCCCGTCGGCCAGGCGGCGGCGCTCCTGCGGGTCCGCGCCGGCGAGGCGGGGCCCGTGCTCGAGCTCCTCGCGCACGGTGGGGCGCAGGAACTGGTGCTCGGGCTCCTGGAAGACCGTCCCGATCCGGGCCACGAGCTCGCGCCCGCGCCACGCGAACGGGTCGGGCCCGGCGCCGCGGGCCAGTCCGGGGGCGGCCTCGACCCGCCCCCGGACCGGGGGCAGCAGCCCCGCGAGGGTCAGGGCGGTCGTGGACTTGCCCGCGCCGTTGGGGCCGGTCAGCGCGAGCACCCGCCCGCGGCGGAGCACGGCGTCCACCCCGGCGGCCGCCGTGGGCAGGTCCCGCCCGGCGGCCGCGTCGTCCACCGGGCGGCCGGTGCGCGCGGCCCGGCGGCGGGCCCGCAGCTGCCGCCGGGTCGGGCGGGTGCGCGAGACGGCCAGGTCCTCCCCCGTGAGCAGGGGCTCGGGTTCCGGCGCCCCGGGGGCCGGCCGCGGGGCCGGGCGGGTGGGCGGCACCCAGCCGGGCACCCACACGCCGGCCGCGCGCAGTTCGTCGCCGGCGGCGCCGAAGACCTCCGCGGGCGGGCCGTCGTGGCTGATCCCGCCGTCGCGGCCCAGGACGACGACGCGGTCCACGGCGTCGGCCCACACGGCGGTGCGGTGCTCGACGACCACGAGGGTCGCGCCGCTGCGCTCGAGGCACGCCAGGACGGCCTCCCGGACCTGCCGCACGCCGTCGGGGTCGAGGTTGGCGGTCGGCTCGTCGAGCAGCAGCAGGCCGGGGTCCGTGGCGACGGCGCCGGCGAGCGCGAGCCGCTGCTTCTGCCCGCCGGACAGGGCCGCGGTGGGGTGGTCCAGGGGCAGGTCCAGCCCCACCCGGTCGAGGGCCTCCCGCACCCGGGGCCAGATCTGCTCCCGGGGCACGGCGAGGTTCTCGAGGCCGAACGCGGTGTCGTCGCCCACGCGCGAGAGCACGACCCCCGACTCGGGGTCCTGCTGCACGAGCCCGGCCCGGCCCCGGGCGTGCTCGGGGTCCGTGCCGTCCACGAGCAGCTCGCCGAGGCGGGTCTGCCCGTCGTCGTCGTGGAGCACGCCCGCGAGGGCGTGCAGGAGGGTGGACTTGCCCGCGCCCGAGGGCCCGAGGAGCAGGACCCGCTCCCCCGGTTCCAGGACGAGGTCGATCCCGTGCAGGGAGGGCTCCGCCCGCCCGGGGTGGTGCCAGCCGAAGCCCCGGGCCTCGACCCGGGCGCCGCGGGCGGCGGGCCGGGCGCGGGCGGACGCGGCCGCGGTGGCCGTCACCGGCGCGCGGCCCGGCCGGAGGCGAGGCCGTCGAGCACGCCGGTGCGCGCGAGCGCCCGGACCGCGGCCCACATCAGCGCCCCCGCGAGCACGGCCCCGGAGAGCACGGCGAGGACGGCGTAGACGACCTGGTGGGAGAGGGCCCACTCGTAGTTGTAGATCAGGTTCTCGCTCACGCCCAGGAACAGCCCGCTGACGGCCCCGGCCAGGACGGCCACCAGCACGTCGAAGCGGCGGTAGCGCCACGCGGCGAGGACGAGCTCCGCGCCCAGGCCCTGGATCAGGCCGGAGAGGATCACGGTCCAGCCGAAGTGGGTGCCGAGCAGGCCCTGCAGCACGGCCGCGAGCAGCTCCACGAACAGCGCCGCGCCCGGCTTGCGGATCACGAGCCCGCCGAGCACGCCGGCCACGAGCCACCCGCCGGTGATCAGCCCGGTCGCGGGCGGGTAGGCCACGGCGGCGGCGGCCACGGCGGGGTAGAGCAGGTTGGACCAGGCCCAGAACACGACCGCGCACACGGCGGCGAGGACGGCGGCGACGACGATGTCGACGACCCGCCACGAGAGCCGGCGCGCGGGGCGGGTGCGGTCCGTGGGACGGTGGACGGTGGTGTTCACGGCGGTTGCCTCCTGGGCTCAGCGAGCCGATCGGTGCCAGGAGGGGAGGACGGCACGGCGCGCCGTGGCGCGCACGACCGTCCCGAGGTGCTCGACTCCCTTCGCCGGTGCTAACCGGAGCAGGTTCGAGGGTCTGCGGTGATCCGCACTCTCAGCGCTGTGCCGCCGTCGCCGGCGGGGTGCGCTCCCCTGTCGTTCAAGTGCCGCCCAGTCTACTGTGCCGGGGCCGCCGCCGGTACCCGGGCCGGTCGCGCGCGGGACCGGGGTGCTCTGGACGGGAGGCCCGGGACCGGTCTGCGCGGGACGGGGCTGCGCGGGACCGGGGCGCCCGGATCGGTGTGCGCCCGGGCGTGCGCGAGGGCGGGGCCCCGCTCCCGGTTCCCCGGGACGGAGGCCCCGCCCTCGCGCGCCGGCGGCGGGCTCAGACCTCGGAGCCGCTGGTGGCCTTCGGCTTGTTCTCCAGCTCGTAGACCTTGCGGCTGACGGCGACCTTGATGACCGTGCCGACGAGACCGGTCATCAGCGCCCAGATGATGATCCCCGTCCAGGCCTCGTCCGGGTCCGGGTTCTTGGCCGGGGGCTCCTGGCCCGTGACCTTCTTCCAGCCGGCGGCCAGGACCTTGTTCGTCAGGGCCACGCCGCCGAGGGAGGCGCCGGTGCCGAGCAGGTGCAGGATCTTGGTGTTCATGGGCGGGTGCTCCTTCTGGGTCGCGGGCCGGGGCGGGGGCCCCTGGGATCCGTCCCAGCCTAGCGCGTCCGCCCGGGGCCGTCAGTGTGCTGTCCGTCGGGGCCCACGCGGTTGAGCACCTCCTGCAGGTCGTCCTGGGTGAGGGTGTCGCGGTTGAGGTGCTTGGTGCGGTAGGTCGAGCGCCCCACCATGTGCGCCGAGACGGGAACCGTGAGCAGCTGGAACACCCACCCGAGCACGATCAGCGGGATCATCCACGCGTTGCGGCTGCCCAGGGCGACCGCGGTGAGCATCAGCAGCAGCCCGAATACCTGGGGCTTGGTGCCGGCGTGCATGCGGGTCAGCAGGTCGGGGAAGCGGACGAGGCCGACGGCCGCGGCCAGCGACATCAGGGCGCCGACCACGAGGCACACGGCCGTCGCGGCGTCCAGGACGGTCTCGGTCACGGGGCTCACCGCCCGTGCTCCGCGGTCTGGGTCGCGAAGCGGGCGACCGTCACGGAGCCGATGAAGCCCACGAGCGAGACGATGACCATGAGCACCAGGTTGTCCAGGTGCCCGTGGTAGGCCATGTCCACCGCGAGGGCGGCCGCGACGATCGCGAGCAGCACGTCGGTGGCCACGACCCGGTCCAGCAGGGACGGCCCTTTGGCGAGGCGGTAGAGGGTGCCGGCCGCGCCCAGGCTCAGCAGCACGGCGGCGATGCCCACGGCGATCTCCATCACGGGCGGTCCTCCTCTGTCCCGGGCACGGCCTGCCCGGCGGGTCGGTCGGTGGTCTCGGCCGCGGCCCCGTCGTCGTCGCCCCGGCCCCGCACGATCTGCTGCTGGGAGGTGATGGGGGCGCGGATCGCGGCGCTGTCCTGGGCCCTGCCCGTCCCGGGGCGGCGCTCCGCGCGCAGGGCCGCGAGCTCCTCCCGGGTGCCCATGATCCGGATCCAGGCCGCCTCGATGCGCAGCACGGCGCGGCGGAAGTCCTCGGCCTGCTCGGGGGTGCGGACGTTGAGGGCGTGGAAGTACAGGGTGCCGTTGGCCCGGTCGACCTCGATCACGAGGGATCCGGGGATCAGCGTCATGGTGTGCCCGGTCGCGGTGAGCAGCAGGTCGGAGCGCGTGCGCAGCTGTACGCCGACCACGGCGTTGCGCGTGCGCGGTCCCACGAGCAGCGCCACGAGCAGCACCTCGAAGCTGGCCTTCGCGACCTGCCACACGAAGGTGGCCGTGAACAGCGCGAAGTGCACGGGGTTGAACCGCCCGGAAAGCTGGACCGGCGGCAGGTAGAGCACCCAGGTGACGAGCAGGGCCAGCAGCGCCCCGAAGACCAGGTTGCCGGCCCGGAAGTCGCCCCACAGGGCGCCCCAGACGAGCACGAGCCACACCAGCAGGGGCAGCTCGACGAGCAGCGGGTTCCGGGGCCGGGTCACGGGGCCTCCTCCACCACGGGCTGCGGTCCCGTGGACAGGTCCAGGACCGCGCCGACGTAGCGCTCGGGGCGCACGAGGTTCTCCGCGGCGTTGTCCGCGAGCTGGAACAGCGGTCCGGCGAAGACGGTCAGGGCCACCCCGACGGCCACGAGCGCGGAGGTCGCCCCGAGCATCGACGGCGACATCAGCCGGACGTCGCCCTTGCCGCCGAAGCGGCCCGCCTGGTCGTCGACCCCGCCGGAGGTCAGCAGGAACCGGGAGCCGGCCGGCACGGGGGCCATCAGGATCGGGTCGGGGTACTCGGCGTCCTCCGGGGCGCGCAGGAAGGCGCGGTTCCACACGCGGATCAGCGCCATCAGCGTCAGCAGGGACACGAGCACGGCGCCGGCCACGAGGACGTAGGAGAGCCAGTCCCCGCGGGCCACGCCCGCCTGGAGCAGGCCCGCCTTGCCGAGGAACCCGGAGAACGGCGGGATCCCGCCGAGGTTGAGCGCGGGCACCAGGTAGAGCAGGCCCAGCAGCGGGGAGATGCGGGCCAGGCCCGCGAGGCGGTCCACGTTCGTGGACCCGCCGCGGCGCTCGATCAGCCCCGCCACGAGGAACAGGCTGGTCTGGATCACGATGTGGTGGGCCACGTAGTACACGGTGGCCGCGAGCGCCTCGGCGGTGCCGACGGCCACCCCGAAGATCATGTAGCCGATGTGGCTGATCAGCGTGAACGAGAGCATGCGCTTGATGTCGATCTGGGCGAGGGCGCCCAGGATGCCCACGACCATCGTCAGCAGCGCGACCGTCATCAGCAGCCCGTCGATGCGCTCGGCCGGGAACAGCAGGGTCTCGGTGCGGATGATCGCGTACACCCCGACCTTCGTCAGCAGGCCCGCGAACACGGCGGTGACGGGTGCGGAGGCCGTGGGGTAGGAGTCGGGCAGCCAGAAGGACAGGGGGAAGACGGCGGCCTTGATCCCGAAGGCGATCACGAGCATCAGGTGCAGCTGCAGCTGCGTGCCCACGGGCAGCTCGGCGAGCTTCACCGACAGGTCCGCCATGGTGATGGTGCCGGTGGCCCCGTAGATCATCGCGATGGTGATGAGGAACAGCACCGAGGAGATCACCGAGACGACCACGTAGGTGACGCCGGTGCGGATGCGTTGGACCGTCCCGCCCATCGTCATCAGCACGTAGGAGGCCACGAGCAGGATCTCGAAGCCGACGTAGAGGTTGAACAGGTCCCCGGCCAGGAAGGCGTTGGAGACCCCCGCCACGAGGATGAGGAAGGAGGGGTGGAAGATCGAGATCGGCCCCTCGTCGTCGCCGTCGGCCACGCCCTGGCCGGTCGCGTAGACGAGCACGGACAGCGAGACGACCGTGGAGACGACCAGCAGCAGGGAGGAGAGCTGGTCGACGACCATGACGATGCCCCACGGCGCCTCCCAGCCGCCCAGGTGCACGGCCTGGGGGCCGAGGTCCCAGGTGCCGACGAGCACGACCGTCTCGACGACGAGGCTGAGCACGAGCGCGCCGATCGCCACGGTCCGCTGCAGCCGGTTGCGCCGCAGCAGCAGCAGGTTCAGGGCGGCGCCGAGGAACGGGATGATCACGGCCAGCGGGGCCAGCTGCGCGGGGTTGAGGGTCATCGGGTCCCCTCCCGCCCGGCCGTCGGCGCGCCCGGGGCCTCGACGTCCTCGTCGGGGTCGCGCCCGGCCGCCTCGTCGCCGGGCGAGGTGTCGAACTCCGTGGTGTCGGCGGGGATCTCGGCGTCGTCCTCCACGTCGTAGGAGGACTGGCGCGCGACGCGGCGGTCCTCGACGTCGTCCTGGATCTCGTCGCGGCGCCCGAGCACCCACGAGCGGTAGATCATGCCGAGCAGGAACGCGGTCACGGCCAGGGAGATCACGATCGAGGTGAGGATCAGCGCCTGGGGCAGCGGGTCGCTGTAGTCCTCCCCCGCCAGGGCGGAGTCGTAGAGGGGCGCGGCGCCGGGGCGCCCGCCGGTGTGCAGGATCAGCAGGTTCGTGCCGTTGGTCAGCAGCACGATCCCGAGCAGCACGCGGGTCAGGGAGCGCTCGAGCAGCAGGTACACGCCCACGGTGTAGAGCACGCCCATCACGAGCAGCAGGGTCAGGTTCACGCTCACCGGGACCGCCCCCCGTCCTCGCCGGCCGGCGCTCCCGCCGTGGCCGGGCGCGACCCGGCGCGCGGCACGGGGGTGGCCCGGCGCCCGGAGAGCCGGATGCGCGTGCCGCCGGTGCGGCGGCGCCGGCGCACGGCGTCCTCCTCGACGCGCTCGTCGATCCGCCCGCCCAGGGAGCGGAGGATGTCGAGGATCAGGCCCACCACGATCAGGTAGACGCCGATGTCGAAGACGATGGCGCTGACGAACTTCTGCGGCCCGAACAGGAGCAGGTCGACCTCCCAGGTGTAGCTCTGCATGACGGACCCGCCGAGGAAGACCGGGGTGACCGCGTACAGCGCGGTGATCGCGAGCCCGGCACCGAGCATGGCGCCGGCGTTGATGGGCGTGGCCTGCTCGAGCTCGTAGCGCCCGCCGGCGAGGTAGCGCACGGCGAGGGCGAGCCCGGCGAGCAGGCCCCCGGCGAACCCGCCGCCGGGATCGTTGTGCCCGGCCACGAGCAGGTAGAGCGAGACCATCATGAAGGTGTGGAAGAGCAGGCGCGTGACGACCTCGAAGACGATCGAGCGCCGCTCGGGGGCCAGGGTGTGCCCGGCCAGCAGGAAGGGGTCCTCCTCGGCCGCGCCGGAGCGGGCGAAGCGGCGCGCGAGGGTCAGCTCCGCCTCCCGGCCCGTGTCGTCGAGGGCCTCGGCGCTGCGGGTGCGCAGCACGCGCATCTGCCCGGTGTCCGGGCCGGAGCGCACGATCCGGTCCCCGCGGCCGGTGACGAAGATCAGGGAGGCCACGCCGGTCGCGGCGAGCACGAGCACGCTGATCTCCCCGAAGGTGTCCCAGGCGCGGATGTCCACGAGGATCACGTTGACCACGTTCTGCCCGTCGCCGAGCTCGTAGGCCATCCGCGGCAGCTCGAGGGAGATCGGGTCCGCGGAGCGGGAGGAGATGCTGAAGGCCGCGAGCGCGGTCATGAAGACCCCGAAGGCCACGGCGATCCCGGCGCGCAGCGCCCGGTGACCGGTGGGGTTGCGGTGCCACAGCGGGGCGGGCAGGGAGCGCAGCGCGAGCACGAAGGCGATCAGGGAGACGGTCTCCACGAGGGTCTGGGTCAGCGCGAGGTCCGGGGCGCCCTGGAGCGCGAAGATCAGCGCCAGCCCGTAGCCGGTGACCGACACGAGCAGCACGGCCAGGAACCGCTTGCGCGCCAGCGGCACGAGCAGCGCCGCCACGACCATCACGACGCCGGCCACGAGCTGGCCCGGGCCGTCCGCCCAGTGGACCGCCGCCAGCGGCGGGGTCTCGGCCGCGAAGAGCACGATCGCCGGGACGACGATGGCGGTCAGCAGGATCACGGAGAGGTAGAAGGACAGCGACCCGCGCTGGGTGCGGCCGGTGACCCACACGGCGAACAGGTCCAGGACGTTGATGGTGCGCCGGTACAGCAGCTCTCCGGGCGGCAGCGCGGGCAGGGCCCGCTGCAGGTCGCTGACCGGCTGCCTGGCCAGGTACAGCGCGGTGCCCGCGGCGAGCACGAGCGCCGAGAGCCCGAGCGCGGGGGTGAGCCCGTGCCACAGGGCGAGGTAGAACTCGTGGCCGGTCACGGGCGGGAACTGGGCCACGTACGGCTGCAGCATGGCGTCCACCGGCGCGGGCCACAGCCCGTAGACCACGGTGAGGACCGTCAGCAGCGCGGGGGCGGCGAGGAAGGACGGCTCGACGCGGTCGACGTCGCTGATCACCGACCGGCCGCCGACGCCCTCGTCGAGCTCGGAGAAGTGCGCGGACTTGTGCGCGAAGCCGCCCCACACGAAGCGGGCGCTGTAGGCGAAGGTCAGCACCGAGCCGGCCACCAGGCCCGTGAGCACGAGCGTGCCCCACGGCTCGCCGGTGGCGTGCACGAAGGCCGTGAGCACGGCCTCCTTGGTCACGAACCCGGCCAGCGGCGGGACCCCGGCCATCGAGGCGGCGGCCACGAGCGCGACGCCGAAGAGCACGGGCACCCTGCGGAACAGCCCCGACAGGCGGCGGATGTCGCGGGTCCCGGCCCGGTGGTCGATGATGCCGACCACGAGGAAGAGCGTGGCCTTGAACAGCCCGTGGGAGAGCAGCATCGCCATCCCGGCCTGGGCGGTGTCCGCCGAGCCCCAGCCCACGACCACCACGAGGAAGCCGAGCTGGCTGACGGTCCCGTAGGCGAGGATCAGCTTGAGGTCGTACTGCTTGAGCGCGGCCCACCCGCCGAAGAGCATCGTGGCCAGGCCCAGGACGACGACGACGGGCTGCCACAGCGCCGTCTCGGCGTAGCCGGGGGCGAAGCGGGCCACGAGGTAGACCCCGGCCTTGACCATCGCCGCGGCGTGCAGGTAGGCCGAGACGGGGGTGGGGGCGGCCATCGCGGCCGGCAGCCAGAAGTGCAGCGGGATCAGCGCGGACTTGGTCGCGGCGCCCACGAGCAGCAGCAGCACCGCGACGTCCACCACGGTGCCGGCCTGCGCGAGCTCGGGGGCCCGCTCGAGCAGCGCGGAGATCCGGTAGGTGCCGGCGGTCTCCCCCAGCATGATCATCCCGACCAGCATCGCGAGCCCGCCGGCGGTGGTGACCACGAGCGCCTGCAGGGCGGCCCGGCGGGCCGAGAGGCGGGTGCGGCTGTAGCTGATGAGCAGGAAGGACAGGACGGTGGTGATCTCCCAGAAGACGAACAGCAGCAGCAGGTCGTCGGCCGTCACCAGCCCGAACATGGCCCCGGCGAAGGCGAGCAGCTGGGCGCCGAAGCCGCCGACGCCCTCGGCGCCGGACTTGAAGTACCGGGCGCAGTAGAAGAGCACGAGCGAGCCGACGCCGAGCACGAGCAGGGACATCACCCACGCGAGGGCGTCCATGCGGAACGTGATCCCGAGGTCGAGGGACGGGATCCAGGTCCAGGACTCGGTCCAGCCGCCCCCGGGGCCGTAGACGCGGGGGGCGGCGGCCAGCAGCCAGACCAGCCCGGCCAGCGGCACGGCGGCCAGGACGTAGAAGGCGCTGCGGCCCAGGCGGGGGAAGAGGAGGGGCGCGACCGTCGCCGCCACTGCGTGGAGCAGGAGCACGACGGTCATGGGGCGCCTCCAAAGGGTCGTGGGGCGGGGTGCTCCCCCGCGGAGAGACCACCCTATCAAAACGGGATTCCCGCCCCGTTGCGCGCTCGCCGCGCCGTTGCGCGCAGCGCGCCCCGGTCCGGCCCGGCGCGCCGCCTAGCTGTACCCGGTCAGGACGTTGGTAGCAGGAGGGTGTTGACGTGAGGAGAGCCTCCGGGTGGGGTGTGGCTTGTCTAAGGCCCACATCCACCACGGAGGCTCCCGTGTCCCACCGTAATGCCCGCACCACCGTCCACGGCAGGCTGCTCATCGTCTCCCGGCACCGTTCCGGGATGCCGAAGTCCCACATCGCCAAAGCCATGGGGATCTCGCGCAAGTGTGTGTCTCACTGGATCGCCCGCTACGACACCGAGGGCGAGACCGGTCTGCAGGACCGGTCCTCCCGCCCGCACACCACCCCGACCCGCACCTGCCCGAGCACGGAGCAGCGGGTCCTGGCGCTGCGCGCCAGGACCCGGCGGGGCCAGGACTGGATCGCAGGTGAGCTGGGCATCCCGGCACGCACGGTGGGGCGGATCCTGGCCCGCCACCAGGTCCCGTACCTGCGGGAGCTGGACCCGCTCACCGGTGCGGTGATCCGGTCCTCGAAGACCACCGCGGTGCGCTACGAACGCGAGCACCCCGGGGAGTTGGTGCACATGGACGTGAAGAAGCTCGGGCGGATCCCTGATGGTGGCGGCTGGCGTGCCTTGGGGCGTGCGAACGCGGTCAGAGATCGACGCCATGGGCCCGGCTTCGACTACGTGCACTCGGTGGTCGACGACCACTCGAGGCTGGCGTACTCGGAGATCCACGCCGATGAGAAGGGCGCCACCTGCGCGGAGTTCCTGGCCCGGGCGGCCGTCTACTTCGCCGGCCACGGGATCCCGAGGATCGAGCGGGTGATGACCGACAACGCCTTCGCCTACCGTCATTCCGCGGCCGTGCGGGAGGTGGTCGCGGCCCTGGGTGCCAAGCAGATCTTCATCCGCCCGCACTGCCCGTGGCAGAACGGCAAGGTGGAGCGCCTCAACCGCACCCTGGCCACCGAGTGGGCCTACCGGCAGGTCTTCATCAGCAACGACGAACGCACCGCCGCCCTTGCCCCCTGGATCGAGCACTACAACACTGAAAGACGCCACAGCGCACTCGGCGGACACCCACCGGTCAGCCGCCTGCGACCAACCTCATGACCGGGTACACCTAGCATGACGGCATGGACGCCCCTCCCCCCGCCCCCGCACCGGCCCGCACGGACGCCGCCCCCGACCGCCGCCGGGTGTGGGCCTGGAGCCTGTGGGACGTGGGGTCGGCGGCGTTCAACGCGGTGATGACCACGTTCGTGTTCACGGTCTACCTCACCGGCGAGGCCTTCGGCGGGGAGAACCGGGCCTCCGCCGCGCTGGGCTGGGGCATGGGCGCCGCCGGCGTCGTCGTGGCCCTGCTGGCCCCGGTGGTGGGCCAGCGCAGCGACGGCACCGGGCGGCGCCGGTTCTGGCTGGGCACGAACACGATGCTCACGGCGCTGCTCACGGGCCTGTGCTTCTTCGTGCTGCCCGATCCGTCCTACCTGTGGCTCGGCGTGGGGCTGCTGGCGCTGGCCAACGTCTTCGACGAGTTCGCCGTGGTCAACTACAACGCGATGCTGCCGGGCCTCGCCGGCCGGGAGCACATCGGGCGGGTCAGCGGGCAGGGCTGGGCGATGGGCTACTTCGGCGGGATCCTCGCCCTGGCGATCGTCCTGTTCGGCTTCGTCAGCCCCGGGCTGCTGGGGCTGCCCGAGGAGGACGCCCTCAACGTCCGGGCCGTGGCCCTGTTCTCGGGGCTGTGGATCGCGGCGTTCTCCGTCCCGGTGCTGCTGGCGGTGCCCGACGCGCCGCCGGCCCACCGCGGCCCCCGGCCCTCCGTGCTGCGCTCCTACCGGCAGCTGGGGCGGACCCTGCGGGAACTGTGGCGCGACGCCCCCGACACCCTGCGCTTCCTGCTGGCCTCCGCCGTGTTCCGGGACGGGCTCAACGCGGTGTTCACCTTCGGCGGGGTGATCGCCGCCGGCACGTTCGGCTTCGGCCTCACCGACGTGATCGTCTTCGCGATCGTCGGCAACGTCGCCGCGGGCCTCGGCGCGCTCGTGGGCGGGCGCCTCGACGACCGGCTCGGCCCGAAGCGGGTGATCCTCGGTGCGCTGCTCGGGGTGCTCGCCGCGGGGACCCCGCTGCTGTTCCTGGAGAGCACGGCCGCGTTCTGGGTCTGCGGGCTCGCGCTGTGCCTGTTCGTGGGCCCGGCGCAGTCGGCCTCCCGCACGTTCCTGGGCCGGCTCACCCGGCCCGGCGGCGAGGGCGCCCTCTACGGCCTCTACGCGACCACGGGGCGGGCCGTGAGCTTCCTGGCCCCGACCCTCTTCGCGGTGTTCGTCTCGGCGCTCGGGGCCCAGCGCTGGGGGATCCTGGGGATCCTGCTCGTGGTCCTCGCCGGCACCGTCCTGCTGCTGGGCGTGCGCCCGCCGGCGGCCCGGGACCGCTGACCCGGCCCGGGCGGGCCCGCGCGGAGGGGCCGGTCCGGGGCTCAGATGCGGGTGCGCGAGAAGTTCAGGTGGCTGCGCGAGGCGGTGGGGCCGCGCTGGCCCTGGTAGCGGCTCGCGTAGGCGGCGTCCCCGTAGGGGTGCTCGGCCGGGGAGCTGAGCCGGAAGAAGCACAGCTGGCCGACCTTCGAGCCGGGCCACAGCTTGATCGGCAGGGTGGCCATGTTCGACAGCTCGAGGGTGACGTGGCCGGAGAACCCGGGGTCGATGAACCCCGCCGTCGAGTGGGTCAGCAGCCCGAGCCGGCCCAGCGAGGACTTGCCCTCGAGCCGGGCCGCGACGTCCTCGGGCAGGGTCACCTTCTCCCAGGTCGAGCCCAGGACGAACTCTCCCGGGTGGAGCACGAACGGCTCGTCGGGGTCGACCTCGACCAGCCGGGTGAGGTCGGGCTGCTCGACCGAGGGGTCGATGTGCGCGTACTTGTGGTTGTCGAACAGGCGGAACCAGCGGTCCAGGCGCACGTCGACGCTGGCGGGCTGGACCATGGCGGGGTCGTACGGCTCGAGGACGACCCGTCCCGCGTCGAGCTCCCGGCGGATGTCGCGGTCAGAGATCAGCACGGACCCCAAGGTAGCGCACCGTGCGGGTGCCGGGTGGCGGGCCCCGCAGGGTCGTGTACAGTGTTCGGTGTCCCGCCCGGCGCACCCGCCGAGCGGAACGAGGACGCGCGGCCGTAGCTCAATGGTAGAGCGCACGCTTCCCAAGCCTGATACGCGGGTTCGATTCCCGTCGGCCGCTCCGCGCGAGGAACGCCCTGTGCCGCACGGCACAGGGCGTTCGTCGTCCCCGCCCCTGCCCCGCGGCCGCCGCCTCCGGTAGAATCGCACCCGGCGCCCGCTCGGGCGACCGTCCCCGCCGCCTCCCAGGAGCACCGCTCACGTCATGCTGCGCACCATGTTCAAGGCCAAGATCCACCGCGCGACCGTGACCCAGGCCGACCTGCACTACGTCGGCTCCGTCACCGTCGACCAGGATCTGCTCGACGCCGCCGACATCCTCCCGGGCGAGCTGGTGGCCATCGTCGACGTCACCAACGGCGCGCGGCTGGAGACCTACACGATCGCCGGCGAGCGCGGCTCGGGCGTGATCGGCATCAACGGCGCCGCCGCCCACCTCGTCCACCCCGGCGACGTCGTCATCCTCATCAGCTACGCGCAGATGGACGACGCCGAGGCCCGCGCCCACGTGCCCTCCGTGGTGCACGTCGACGGGCGCAACCGGATCGTCGAGCTCGGCTCCGACCCCGCGGAGGCGCTGCTCGACGGCGTGGCCCGTCCCCCGCACGCCCGCGACCTCGCCGCCGCCCGGGCCGAGCTGCCCGCCGGCTGAGGCGCAGCCCCTCCCGCCGCGGCCGAGGACCCCGCCCCCGATGGGGTAGAACGGTAGGGGCCCGGACCCGCGGGCCCCGCAGTGCGAGGAGGGCTCCGTGGCCGGTGTGTTCTCGGGGTTCTTCATCGTCTGGGCGATCATCCTCACCGGCTGGTTCGTGGGCCGGCGCGGGATCCTCGGCCCGCAGGGGCAGCTGGTGCTCAGCAAGTTCGCCTTCTACGTCGCCAGCCCCCCGCTGCTGTTCGTCACCATCGCGGAGGCGGACGTCGCCCGGATGCTCTCCGCCCCCCTGCTGGTCGCCGCCGTCTCGGCGTGGACGACCACCCTCGTCTACGCCGGGCTGTCCCGGTGGGTGCTGCGCCGCGACCTCGCCGCGACCGTGATGGGCGCCCAGGCGGCCTCCCAGGTGAACTCCGCGAACCTGGGCATCCCGATCGCCGCGTTCGTGCTCGGCGACGCCACCCAGGTGGTGCCGGTGATCCTCTTCCAGCTGGCCCTCAACACCCCGGTCTACCTCACCGTGATGGACACCCTCACGGACGGGCGCCGCCCCAGCCCCGTCACGGTCCTGGGCAACGTGGTGACCAACCCGATGATCGTGGGCTCCGGTCTGGGGATCCTCTTCGGGGTGACCGGCTGGCAGCTGCCCGAGGTCCTGCAGCAGCCGGTGGAGCTGATCGCGGGCGCCTCCATCCCGGCGATGCTGCTGGCCTTCGGGATCTCCCTGGTGGGGGCCACGCCCCTGCGCCGCGGCGAGAGCCCGCGGCGGGACGTGCTGCTGGCCTCGGCCTGCAAGCTGCTGCTGCACCCGGTGCTGGCCTTCCTGCTGGCCCGGTTCGTGCTGGGACTGGACGGGCACCTGCTCTACGCCGTCGTCGTCATGGCCGCCCTGCCCACGGCGCAGAACATCTACGTCGCGGCCGTCCGCTACGGGCGCTCCGAGCTGCTGTGCCGCGACACCGTGCTGCTGACCACCGTGCTGGCCATGCTCACCATGGCCGCCGTGGCCCTGCTGCTGGCCTGAGCGCCGTCCCCCGATGTGACACGACTGCGAATGGCCAGGTTACTGGTCTGTGAGGTGTGCCACCCATAGACTGAAGTTCCGCGGGAGGACGGCACCGGCCCCACAGGCCCGGCCCTCCCCTCCCCGGAGCGTCGCACCGTCGAAGGGGAGGAACAGACCGTTGACCACCACCTCACACGCCCAGCAGGCCCGCGGGCGAGGGCGGCGCGGCACGGCCGCGGCCCTCGGCGCCGTGGGCGCTCTGGTCCTCACCGGGTGCGGCGGCGCCGACGCCGGTGGCACCCCGACCCTGACCTGGTACATCAACCCCGACGCCGGCGGGCAGGCCGAGCTGGCCCAGCAGTGCACGGAGCAGTCGGGCGGGCGCTACCGCATCGAGACCTCGCTGCTGCCGCGCGATGCGGCCTCGCAGCGGGAGCAGCTGGCCCGCCGCCTGGCCGCCGGGGACAGCTCCATGGACATCATGAGCCTGGACCCGCCGTTCATCCCCGAGCTCGCGGAGCCCGGCTTCCTGGCGGCGCCCCCGCAGGAGGTCGTGGACGCGACGACCCAGGACGTGCTGGACGGGCCCCTCGAGGGCGCCCGGTGGAACGACGAGCTGGTGACCATCCCCTTCTGGGCCAACACCCAGCTGCTGTGGTACCGCGAGTCCGTGGCCGAGGCCGCCGGACTGGACATGGACCGGCCCGTGACGTGGCAGCAGATCATGGACGCGGCCCGCCGGCAGGACAAGTACCTGGGGGTGCAGGGCACGCAGGGCGAGTCGATGACGGTGTGGGTCAACGGGCTCGTGAAGTCGGCCGGCGGGGAGATCATCGAGAACCCCGAGGCCCCCGCGGACGAGATCTCCGTGGGCCTCGACTCCGAGGCCGGGCGCCAGGCCGCCGAGATCGTGGGCACGATCGGGCGCGACGGCCTCGGCGGGCCGGGCCTGCCCACCAGCGACGAGAACGCCTCGATGATCCAGTTCCAGTCCGAGCAGGGCTCGTTCATGGTCAACTGGCCGTTCATCTACGCCGCGACCGCCGCGGCCGTGGAGGACGGCACGGTCGAGGCCTCCGTCTACGAGGACATCGGCTGGGCCCTGTGGCCGCGCGTGGACGCGGACACCCCCTCCGCCCCGCCCCTGGGCGGGATCAACCTCGGCGTGGGGGCGACCTCCGAGCACCAGGACCTCGCGTGGGAGGCGGTGGAGTGCATCGTCCAGCCGGAGAACCAGGCGCACTACTTCGTCACCAACGGCAACCCGGCGGCGTCCGAGGCCGCCTACGAGGACCCGGAGGTGCGCGAGGCGTACCCGATGTACGCGACGATCCGGGAGTCCCTCGACCAGGCCGCCCCGCGACCCCAGACCCCGTTCTACAACGAGGTCTCGACGGCGATCCAGCAGGAGTGGACCCCGCCGGCCTCCGTCACCGAGAGCACGCCCCGGAACACCGCCGAGTTCATCGAGGCCGTCCTGAGAGGAGACCGTCTGCTATGAGCACCGTCGCCAACCCCAACGCCCCGGGCACCGAGACGACGGCCGGTCAGCGCCCGCCCTCGGGCCGGCGCAGCGCAGGGCCCGTGCTCTCGGACCGCGCCCGCTCCGAGCGCAAGCTCGGGTGGATGCTCGCCGGGCCGGCGTTCGTGATCATGCTCCTGGTCACGATGTACCCGATCCTGCAGGCGCTCTACGACTCGATGTTCTCGTTCCGCCTCACGGCCCCCGACGAGAAGTCCTTCGTCTTCCTCGGCAACTACGCCACGGTCCTCACCGACCCGGTGTTCCTGCGGGACCTGTGGGTGACCGTGCTGATCACCATCATCACCGTGCTCGTGGAGCTCGTGCTGGGCTTCGCCCTCGCCCTCGTGATGAACAACGCCATCCGCAACACCCGGGGCCTGCTGCGCACCGCGATCCTCGTGCCCTACGGCATCATCACCGTGGTCTCGGCCTTCGCCTGGTTCTACGCGTTCGACATCACCACCGGCTACGTCAACAACTGGTTCTCCTGGGTGCCGGGCATCGGGCCGGACTTCAACTGGTTCTCCTCCCAGTGGCCGGCCCTGTTCGTGATCATGGCCTCGGAGATCTGGAAGACCACCCCGTTCATCTCCCTGCTGCTGCTCTCGGGCCTGGCCCAGGTGCCGAGCGAGTACACGGAGGCGGCGAAGGTCGACGGCGCCACGTGGTGGCAGCGGATGTCGAGGGTGATCCTGCCGAACATGAAGGCCGCGATCATGGTCGCGGTGGTGTTCCGCGCGCTGGACGCCTTCCGCATCTTCGACAACATCTTCATCATGACCCAGGGCCAGTACGGCACCGAGACGCTGTCGCTGCTGGCCTACCGCACCTCGATCGGGCGCCTGGAGATCGGCCTCGGCTCGGCGGTGTCCGTGATCCTGTTCGTGTGCGTGCTGCTGATCGCCTTCATCGCCATCAAGGTGTTCAAGGTCGACCTCGCCGGCTCCGGGAAGGGAAGGTAGTCCCCCATGTCCACCAAGCAGAAGCTCGGCTGGGCCGTGGTCTCGGTCCTCGTGCTGGTCTACGCCCTGTTCCCCGTGGCCTCGATCCTCATGACGTCGTTCAAGTCCCCCTCGGACCTCACCTCCGGGAAGTTCCTGCCCACCCGGTGGGTCGGGGAGAACTACGAGATGATCTTCGTCGGCTCGGCCCGCGACCTGTTCGTCCCGGCGCTGATCAACTCGATCGGCATCTCCCTGATCGCCACGTTCATCGCCGTGGTGCTGGCGACGTTCTGCGCCTACGCGATCGCCCGCCTCGACTTCCCGGGCAAGAAGCTGATCCTCACCGTGGCGCTGGCCGTCTCGGTGTTCCCGGTGATCTCCGTGGTGACCCCGCTGTTCAACCTGTGGCGCCAGATCGGGCTCTACGACACCTGGCCCGGCCTGATCATCCCCTACCTCTCGCTGACCCTGCCGATCTCCATCTGGACGCTCACGGCGTTCTTCCAGCAGATCCCGTGGGACCTCGAGCGGGCGGCGCAGGTGGACGGCGCCACGACGTGGCAGGCCTTCCGCAAGGTCATCGTCCCGCTGGCCGCGCCGGGGGTGTTCACCACCGCGATCATCGCGTTCTTCATCGCGTGGAACGACTTCGTCTACGGCATCGGCCTGACCTCCACGGAGGCCGCCCGCCCCGTGCCGGCGGCGCTCGCGTTCTTCACCGGCGCCTCGCAGTTCGAGGACCCGGCGGGGGCGATCTCCGCGGCCGCGATCATCGTGACCATCCCGGTGGTGCTGCTGGTGCTGCTCTTCCAGCGCCAGATCGTCTCCGGCCTGACCCAGGGCGCGGTCAAGGGCTGAGCCCGGCCGCCCACGCACCTCCCGATCCGACACGAAGGACTGAGTCCCAGATGGCATCCATCACCCTCAAGAACCTCGTCAAGAAGTACGGCGACGGGTTCCCCGCCGTCAACGACGTCTCGATCGACATCGCCGACGGGGAGTTCCTCATCCTGGTGGGCCCCTCCGGCTGCGGCAAGTCGACCCTGCTGCGCATGATCGTGGGCCTCGAGGACATCACCTCCGGGGACCTGCTCATCGACGGCCAGCGGGTCAACGAGAAGGAGCCCCGCGAGCGCAACCTCTCGATGGTCTTCCAGAACTACGCGCTCTACCCGCACCTGACGGTCTACGAGAACATCGCGTTCCCGCTGCGGCTGTCCAAGGGGAAGTTCTCCCAGGAGGAGATCGACCGGAAGGTCCGCCACGCCGCCTCGACCCTGGACCTCGACGAGCACCTCGAGCGCAAGCCGGCGAACCTCTCCGGCGGCCAGCGCCAGCGCGTGGCGATGGGCCGGGCGATCGTGCGGGACGCCGACGCGTTCCTCTTCGACGAGCCCCTGTCCAACCTGGACGCGAAGCTGCGCGGCCAGATGCGCACCGAGATCGCCCAGCTGCAGCGGCGGATGGGCATCACCTCGATCTACGTCACCCACGACCAGACCGAGGCGATGACCCTCGGCGACCGGGTGGCCGTGCTGAAGAAGGGCGTGCTGCAGCAGATCGCGTCCCCGCGGGAGCTCTACGAGCAGCCCGTCAACCTGTTCGTGGCCGGGTTCATCGGCTCGCCGTCGATGAACTTCATCCCGGCGCACGTGCGCGGCGGGGTGTTCGTGACGCCCCTGGGCGAGATCGCCGTCCCCGAGCAGGCCGCCGGCAGGCTGCCCGCCGACGACTCGATCGTGCTGCTGGGCGTGCGCCCGGAGCACTTCGAGGACGCGAAGTTCGTGGACGAGGCGATCGCCGCGCGCGGGACGACCTTCGACGCCCGCTTCACCCACACCGAGTGGCTGGGCAACCAGCAGTACGGCTACATCCGCTACCAGCCCGACGAGGCCGTGCAGTCGAAGCTCAACGAGCTCGCCCGCGACCTGGACGCCGACGAGATGACCCCGCAGCTGGTGGTCTCCCTCGACGCGTCCTCGCGCATCCGCGGCGGCACGGAGGGCCGGATCTGGCGGGACACCCGCCGGATGCACGTCTTCGACCCGGAGACCGGCGAGAACCTCACCCGCGACGCCGAGGCCGGGGCCGAGCTGACCCGCGAGGCTGCCGAGGAGCGCACGGCCGAGATCGAGCGGGCCCGCCAGGAGCAGGCCGCGGCCGGGTGAGCCCCGCGCCGGCCGGCCCGGCGCACGGCAGGCAGGTCCGAGGAGCCCGCCCCCGTCCCGGGGGCGGGCTCCTCCCCCGTTCCCCGGCCCGGGGGCGGGCTCCTCCCCCGTTCCCCGGCCCGCCCGCGGCGGCGCGCCGTGCGGGGCCCCGGCCCGGGGTACCGACGCGGCGGCCGGGCCGGCGGGACCTCCGCGCCCCGGGAGGCTCAGGCGCCGGCCTGCTGGGCCCAGGGCAGCCACAGGACCAGGCCGACGACGGCCAGCAGCACGGCGGCCGTCGCAGCGGAGCGCACCCGCGGGTGGCGCAGCCGCCAGGGCACGAGCCGGGGCCACCGGGCGGCGAGCTCGGGCGCGGTCGCGGACGGCACCCGGGTGCAGGGCCGCCCCAGCGACTCCGCGAGCTCCCCGAGGGTCCGGGCGTCCCACACCGGGCCGTCGAGGGCCAGCACGCGGCGCCCTCCGCGCCCGGCGGCCCACAGGTGCGCGGTGGCGCCCCCGCGCGGGGCGTCGGGCGCGCGGCGCAGGGCCTCGACGAGCACCACGTGCTCGATCCCGTCCAGGGGCGCGGCGGCGAAGCCCACGGTGCGCGAGCGCAGCACGTGGGTGTCGGTGCGCACGGCCAGGGCGGGGCGCAACCGGCTCCAGCACGCGGCGGCCGCGAGCACGACGAGGACGAGCACCAGAAGACCGGTCCCGCCCGGGGGCCGCCGCCAGAACAGCAGCAGCACCCCGGCGACGGCGACCGCGAGGGCCGGCAGGCACGCGAGCACCCTCCGGCCGTAGGCGCCCAGTCGCGGGCGGAAGGCCCGGCGCGCGGGACCGTACTGGGCGGGGACCTGCCGGAGGGCGTCGGCCACGGGGGAGCTCCTGACGGGGGTTCGGGGACGGTGCGGGGCGCGGCGGGCCGGAACGTGGCGGCACCGGCCCGGCCCGGGCGGCGGCAGGGGAAGCGTACCCGCCGCGGGTGGACGCGGGGTGGACGGGCCGGGATCGGATAGCGTGAGCGGATGGACTCGAACACCCGCGTGCTCAAGGCCGTCGGGGCCTGGCTGTTCCTGCTCGTGCTCGCGGTGGCCGCCGCCGCCGTCACGATCGCCCTGGTCAACAAGTACCTCTACGGCCCCACCACGGACGTGCGCGCCTACGTCGAGGACCTGCGCGACGGCGAGGGCGGGGAGGCGCTGGGGCTGCTCAACGCCGAGGTCCCGGAGGCCGACGCCGCGATGCTCGACGGCGCCCCGCTCGAGGCCGCCGCCGGCTCCCTCGAGGACGTCGAGGTGAGCACCGTCGAGGACAGCGGGGACGGCGGCGCCGCGGTGCGCGCCGAGTACGTCCTCGACGGGCAGCAGCACAGCTCGCAGTTCGACCTGCACCCGGTGGACACCCAGTGGGGTTTCTTCACGGTGTGGGCCTTCGACGGGTCCCGCCTGCCCGTCGTCGAGGTGAGCCTGCCCGGCGCCTCCTCCGTCGACCTCAACGGCACGGCGGTGGCCCTGCCCGGGTCCTCGGGCGAGTTCGCGGTGTTCTACCCGGGGGTCTACACCGCCTCCTACGACTCCGAGCTGGTGCGCGCCGAGCCGCGGACCGCGGTCGTGACCGGGCCGGGCCAGCGGGCGCGGATCGAGCTCGAGGCGGAGCCGACCGACCGGCTGCGCGAGGAGGTCGACCGGCAGCTGCGCGAGCACCTCGAGGGCTGCGCGGAGCAGGACACGCTCTACCCCGCCGGCTGTCCCTTCTCCTACGAGTTCGACGGCCGGGTCGCCGGCGAGGTCGAGTGGAGCATCGTCGAGCACCCCGAGCCGGAGATCGTCGTGGGCACCCGCGGCGGGGGCGGCTGGGGCCTGGAGCCGGCGCGGGGCACGGCGCGCATCGCCTTCGACTCCCTGGACCTGTTCACGGGGGAGGTCGAGCGGGTCGAGCGCGAGGTGCCCTTCGAGGTCTCGGCCGACCTCGCGGTCGACCGCTCGACCGTGACGGTCACCCCGCGCGGCTGAGCCCCCGGGCCGCGGGCCGCAGCGGCCGGCGGCCCGGCGTGCTCCGGGGACCCGGCGGGGACCACCCCGCCGGGTCCCCGGAGCCGCGGGCGCAGCTCCGGGGCCGGCGGCCCCGGAGGGGGCCTCAGCTGACCCCGCGCAGGTCCAGGACGAGCTCGTCGTCCCCCTCGGGGTCCAGCACGAAGGGGATGCCCCAGTCCTGCTGGTAGAGGTGGCAGGCGGCGTGGTCGGGGATCTCCCCGCCCGGCTCGCCGTCGCAGGCCGCGGCGCGCGCGGTGATGTGCAGGACCCCCTCGCGCACCCCCTCGGCGAGCACGAGCTCCCGGCGCAGCCCCTGGGCCGTGCCCGCCCCCTGGCCCAGCGCCTCCTCCGGGGAGGCGGAGATCTTCAGCTGCGTCGGGTCGCCCCACCGGTCGTCGAGCTTCTGGCCCGTGGGGGCGCTGAAGCGCACGTCGACCGTCAGCGCGCCGGGGGCCAGCCTCGTGCGGGGCCGCTGCGTCTGCGCGGCGCCCTCGTCGACCCGCTGGGCGGCCGCCGGGACCGGGACCCGCACGAGGCGGTGGGCGTTGGCCTCCACGACCACGAGCAGCGGCTGCTCCCCCGAGACGTCGAGCAGGACGTCGGAGGGCTCGGCGAGGCCGCGGGCCAGTGTCGCGACCTGGCCGGTGCGCGGGTCGTAGTGGCGCACGGCGCCGTTGTAGGTGTCGGCCACGGCCACGGAGCCGTCGGGCAGCTGGGCCACGCCGAGGCAGTGCTGCATCCGGGCCTGCGCGGCGTCGCCGTCGCGGAAGCCGAAGTCGAACAGTCCCTCGCCCACGGCGGTCTCGACGGCCGCGGCGCCGTCGTCGTCGAACCGGACCACGCGCAGGGCGGAGGTCTCGGAGTCGGCGACCCACACGTTGCCGTGGTGGTCCTCGGCCAGCCCGGAGGACTGCGCGAACCACGCCTCGCCGGCCGCGCCGTCCTTGAGGCCCTCGTCGCCGGTGCCCGCGAGCACGGCCAGGCGGCCGGTGCGCGGGTCGAAGGAGAACAGCTGGTGGGTGCCGGCCATCGCGACGACGAGCCGGTCGGCGGCCGTGGACCACACGACGTCCCACGGCGAGGACAGCGCCACGTCCAGCGGGTCGGCGTCGGGGTCGATGTGGTTGGGCTCCGCGCCGCGGGCCCGCTCCTCGTCGAGCAGGCGCTGCACGCCGTTGCCGGCGACCGTGCGGACCCGGCCCGTGGCGAGCTCGACCCCGCGCAGGCGGTGGTTGACGGAGTCGGCGACGACGACGTCGTAGCCGACCGCCGCCCGCACCTGCTCCGGCAGCAGGGTCAGGCCCTGCGGCTCGGTGAAGCGGGCGGCCCCCGCGTCCCCGTCCTCGTGGCCCTTGCCGGCGCCGATGACGCGCTGGACGGTCTCGAGGTCGTTGCCGAGCTGGACCAGCCGGTGGTGGCCGGTGTCGGAGACGAGGAACGAGCCGTCCGGCAGGGGCAGGACCTTCCCGGGGAAGCGCAGGTCGCCCTCGGGCGCGGGGCGGGGGACGTAGGGACCGTCGCCGCGGTGCAGGGTGCCCTTGGCCTCGTGCTCGGCCACGAGCTCCTCGACGAGGGGGACGAGGCCCTGCACGTGGCCCTCCCCGGAGAGGTGGGCCACGATGTAGCCCTCGGGGTCGACGACGACGAGCGTGGGCCACGCGCGGGCCGTGTAGGCCTGCCACGTGGTCAGCTCGGGGTCGTCGAGGACCGGGTGGTGGATCTCGTAGCGGTCCACGGCCGCGGCCAGGGCCTCCGGGTCGGCCTCGTGCTCGAACTTCGGGGAGTGCACCCCGACGGTCACGAGCACGTCGGCGAAGCGCTCCTCGAGGGGGCGCAGCTCGTCGAGCACGTGCAGGCAGTTGATGCAGCAGAAGGACCAGAAGTCCAGGATCACGACCTTGCCGCGCAGCGCGGCGAGGTCCAGCGGCTTGTCGCCGGTGTTGAGCCAGGCCCGGCCCTCCAGCTCGGAGGCGCGGACGCGGGAGGTGAGGCGCACGGTGTCAGGTCCTTTCGACGGCGTGGTGAGGTGCTCTGTCAGGTGGTCAGCGCGGGGGGCGCGGCCGGTGGTCCGGCCCCGCCCCGCGCAGGTCCGCGCGCCCTCGGGAGCGCGGGGACGGGCGGGTCAGCGCCGGGCGGCGCGGTCGTCGTGCTCGGCGAGCCCGGCCATCATCTCGTTGTAGGCCTTCAGCTCGGCGTCGTCGGTCCGGTCGGCCTTCCGGTCGGCGCGGCGGTTCTCCTTCGTGCCCTCGATCGCCCACAGCACGGCGACGACGACGGCCACCACGACCGTGGGGAACTCCCCGATGCCCCACATCAGGGCCCCGCCGAACTGCTGGTCCTCGATCGCCGTCCGGCCCCAGTCGCGGCCCGTGTTGCCGAACCAGGAGGCCTGCAGCAGGGTGTCCGAGCCCATGAGGGCGACGCCCACGAAGGCGTGGTAGACCATCGTGGCCAGCAGCAGCACGAGCCGCATCATGTGCCCGGGCCGGCGCGGGATGGGGTCGGTGCCGATGAGCACGAGCATGAACAGGTACCCGGTGATCAGGAAGTGGGTGACCATGAACACGTGGCCCACGTGGTAGCGGAGGGTGAGGCCGAACAGCGGGGTGAAGTAGAAGACCACGATCGAGGCGGCGAAGTTCACCGCGGCGAACACGGGGTGGGTGACGACCCGGCTCCAGGTCGAGTGCACCAGGCGCAGGATCCACTCGCGGGGCCCGCGGGAGCCGTCCTGCCGGGGCTCGAGGGCCTTCAGCAGCAGGGTCACCGGGGAGCCCAGCACGAGGAAGATCGGCACGACCATGGTCAGCATCATGTGCTCGACCATGTGGGCGGAGAACAGCACCCGGCCGTAGACGGCCGGCCCGCCCGAGGTGATCCAGAACAGCACGCCCAGCCCGGTGACCCAGGACAGGGCGCGCAGCACGGACCACGCGTCCCCGCGCCGGCGCACCCGCACCATCGCGCGCAGGTAGACCACGAGCAGGACCAGGCACACCGTCAGCCACAGCCAGTCCACGCGCCACGTGGTGAACCACGAGGCCGCGGTGGGCTCGGGCGGCAGCTCGTACCAGGTGAGGATCAGGGCCGGGGAGGCGTCCGGGGCGATCGTCTCGGGCACGGGCGGGGCGGTGCGCGAGAGCGCCACGGCCAGGCCCATGACGGCGCCCATGACGAGCAGCTCGCCCAGGACCAGCTGCCACACCGCGCGGCGGGGCCCGATCCGCCCGGCCTCGAGCCCGGGGATCAGCCGGCGGCGGTGGAGGAGGCCGGCCGCCCCGAGCAGCAGGGTCAGCACGGCCTTGGTCAGGGCGATCTCCCCGTAGGGGCTGAACAGCTGGTCCCAGGAGCCGATGCGCACCGCGGAGTTGACCACCCCGGAGGCGGCGACGAGCAGGAACGCGGCGAGCGCGACCGCGGAGAAGCGGCGCAGCACGACGGCGGCCAGCGGCACCCGCCGCACGGCCCCGCCGGTGCGGCCGCGGGCGGACCCGGCGGGCAGAGCCGCGGTGCCGGCGTCCGGGGCGTCGAGCCACGGCGCGAGCCAGGCGAGGACCACGAGCCCGCCGGTCCACAGGCACACCCCGAGCAGGTGCAGGCCGAGGGAGTTGACCGCGCCCATGTGGTCGTTGCCGCCGGCGGAGTGGCCGTTGAGGGCCATGGCCACGAGGGCGGTGCACGCGAGGCCGGCGGTCAGCAGCAGCCCGAGGAGGGCGCGCACCCCGAAGAGCAGGGTCGTGACCACGGCGGCGACCACGACGATCACGGACTGGGCCTGCCCCGTGGGGATCTCGGTGGCGTAGTGCACCAGCTGCCCGGTGTAGGTCTCGTCCCCGCCCACGGGCACACCGGCCACGTCCGAGTAGGAGAGCACGAGCACCGCGACCGCGGCCACGGTCCACACGACCGCGGCCGCGCCGCCGAGGCGCAGCGTCTGCGTGAACAGCGGGTGCTCCGGCGCGGGGTCCTGCCCGGTGCCGCGGCGGCGGCCGCTCCCCCGGTGCTTCGGCACGATCCCGAGGGCGAACAGCAGGGAGCCGAGCACCACGACGAGGGCGCCGTCGTGGACGACCTCCGCCACGGGCAGGCCCCACCGCACCAGGGCGCCGGGGTCCGCGGCCAGGCGCGGGGCGCCGGAGCCGCTCCACAGCATCGCCAGCACGAGCGCCGTGAGGGCGACGACGGGCACGGCCGCGAGCGTCCACGGCTCCGGCCGGCGGCCGCCGGTCCCCCGGGTCCCCGTCTCCTGCGGCCCCGTGCCGCGGTCGGTGCGCTGCACCGTCCTGGAAGTCATGCGTGCGTCTCCTTCACCCGCCCCTCGACGACGGGGCGGTCCGCTCCCCATTGTCCCCCGCCGCGCAAGCCGGTGGGGCCGGGGGTGGCGGGGCTCACGGGGCCCGGCCGCGGCGGGCCGGGCCCCGGGCGGTGCCGTGGCGCTCAGGCCCGCAGCAGGACGTCGCCCACGAACCCGTCCTCGGCGCAGCCCGGCGGCACCGCGAACACGGCCGAGCCGACGGGCGTCGTCCACGCGTTGAGCATGTCCAGCTCGTCGAGACGGCGCTGGATCGGCACGAACTGCCGGTCGGGGTCGGCCTGGTAGGACGCGAAGATCATCCCCGCGTCGCCGGCCCCGCCCGCCCCGGGCAGGTCGTAGTTGTAGACCCGCCGGTGGATCCGCTCCACCGGGTCCGCCGGGCGCGCGCGGCGCACGTGGGCGTAGGGCGCGATGACCGGGAAGCCGAGGGGGCTCGTCGCCGCCAGGTCCGGTTCGTCGTGCTCGGCGGTGCCCGTCAGGGGTGCGCCGTCGGCCAGCCGGCGGCCCACCGCGTCCTCGCGGGCGGGGGTGTCGACCTCGTCCCAGGCGTCGAGGTCCATCCGGATCCGGCGGACCACCAGGGCGGTGCCGTCCTCGATCCACGGGGCCGTGTCCGCCCCGCCGTAGACCACGCGCTCGAACTCCTCGGACCCGGGGCGGGCATCCGCGGTGCCGTCGACCTGGCCGAAGAGGTTGCGCATCGTGGTGCCCTCCGGGACGGCCCCGACCGTGTGCCGGAACCCGTCCTGCACCCACCGCACGGTCGCGCTGGAGCGGGCGCCCTTGAGGAGCACCCGCTGCGCGTGGGAGAGCGCGAGCCGGTCGTCCGCGCACAGCTGCAGCAGCAGGTCCCCGCCGCTCCAGCGCTCCTCGAGGCGGTCGATCGAGAACGCGGGCAGGGGCCGCAGCCACGGCGGCACCCGGTCGGGGGCGAGCAGGCCCAGCAGCCGCGGGCCGAACCCGAAGGTCACCGAGAGCCGGGCCGGGTGCTCGGCCAGCCACGGCTCCTGGTCCCCGACCGGGGCCGTGCCGCGGGCGAGGTCGGCGGCGTCGGCGGAGAGCACCCGCAGCAGGCGCCGCACGGCCTCCGGACCGGCGCCCGGGCGCAGGTCCAGGGCCACGAAGGACGCGAACGCCTGCGGCACGGTGCCCACCCCGGCCTGCCGGGCCCCGTGGAAGGGCTCGGTCCGCCCGCCGTGGGCCGCGGGCACGGGCGGGTCCGGCGGGGGCGCGGCGGTGCCGCGGCGCAGGGACTCGGCCCCGAGCGCCGTGGCCGCGCCGGCGGAGGCGACGCCGCCGGCCACGAGCAGCCCGCGGCGGCTCAGCCCGCCGCGGCGGGGGTCGGGCTCACGCATCGCAGGCGGGCAGCTCGGCGGCCGCCGTCGTGCCGTCGTGGGCCGCGCCCGTTCCCGTCCCGGAGGCCCCGTGCGCGGAGTCCCCGTCCGCGGAGCCGTCGTGCCCGGAGCTCTCCTGCGCGGTGTCCCCGGGCGACGACGCGGCGGGCGAGGTGGTTCCGTGGGACGCCGGGGCGCCCTCCTCGGGCCCCTCGCCGGGGCGGTACTCCTCCCGGGCCCCGGCGTAGTCGCGGATCGCCGCCGTGAGCACCTGCTCGGTGCCGTCCTCGAACTGCAGGCGCAGCGCGAGCTCGTCCCCGGCGTAGAGCCCGCACCGCAGGTCCAGGAGCATGATGTGGTCGGCCCCGGGCTCGAGCGCGTAGGAGTCCCCCGGCGCGATCGTCACGGGCTCCTGGAGCCGCCGCATCACGGTGGCCCCGGTCTCCGGGTCCAGGACGGTCTCGTGCAGCTCGACGGCGCCGGCGACGCCCTCGGCGCTCGCGCCGGTCAGCACGACCGGGGTGTCGCCGTCGTTGACGAGCGTGCCGAACACGCCCGTCATGCCGCCGGTCGTGCGGGCCTTGGCCCAGGGCTGCTCGACGGTCAGCGGCCCGGCCGCGGTGCCGTCCGCGGCGGCGCTCGCGGCGGCGGTGGCGCTCGCGGCGGCGGTGGCCTCCGGTCCGGCCGCCGGGGCCCCGCAGCCGGTGAGGGCCAGGGCGCCGAGCGCGAGCACGGCCGTGCCGCGCAGCAGGCGCGGCAGGGACCTCCCGGCGGGACGCTGCGGTGCGGACGGGGAGCCGGCGGCGGTGCGGATCGGGGTGGGGTGCACGGTGGTGCGCATGGTGGTGGTCCTTCGGGGACGGGCGCGGCCGGGGCCGCGCCGGAAGCGGGTGCGGGACGTGCGGGTGGGCACGGGAGCGGGTCCCGGTGCCCTGCCGGCGGGCGGGGACGGGCGGCCGGGCGAGAGGACGCGCGGGCCCGGCCGTGGCGACGGCTGCGGCGCCGACGGGACCGGCGACGGCCGCGCCGACCTCGGCGGGCGCGGCCGGGCCGGCCGCGGGCCGCGCCGGTCGGGGCGCGGGTGGGGAACGAGGGGCGGGGTGCGCTCAGCGCCCGCGGCGGCGGGAGAGGAGGCTGACCCCGCCCAGCACGGCGAGGGCGACGGCCGCGCCGCCGACGGCGACGAGCCACAGCGGCACGTCCGAGCCGGTGGTGCCGCGGGCCGCGTCCTGCGCCTCGGCGGCCGGGGCGTCCTCGGCCGGGGCGGCGTCCTCGCCGCCACCCCGGTCCTCCGGCGCGGCGGTGCCGTTCCCGGCGCCGTCGCCGACCTCGTAGCGGAAGCTGCCCTCGATGGGGTGGCCGTCGCTGGAGACCACGCGCCACACGACGTCGTAGGTCTCGTCCTCCGTGCCGGCGTCGCTCAGCGGCTGCACCAGCCGGGTGCCCTCGGGCCGCGGCTCGCCGGCCGTGACCGAGCGGCCCTCGGAGTCGGTGACGGCCACCTGGTGGCCGATGTCCATGATCTGCCCGGAGAAGCTGAGCTCCAGCTCCTCGGGGGCGGTCCCGAGGACGGCGCCGGGCTCGGGCGCCACGCCGGTCAGCTCGTCGTGGGCCGTGGCGGGCAGGGCGGTCAGGCCGGTCAGCGCCCCCGCCGCCAGGACGGCGGCGGCGGCACGGGCGGAGGTGCGGGATGTCGTGCGGGTGGTGCGCATGCGGGGAGGGCTCCTTCGGGAGGGACGTCGTCGGACGCGCACGGGCGGCCGTGCACCGGCGGGGCGGTGGGCACGGGGGCCGTGCGGGCGGTCGCTCCCGGCGGGTTCCTCCTCGTGGTGCCCGGCCGGGTCAGGCCGGCAGCGGCACGGACGGTGCCGGGAGGAACGGGACGGGGCGACGGCGGGCCGCCGGCGGGCCGCGGTGGGAGCGCACGGGCCGCAGCAGCGCCTGGTCGGTGAGCACGTGCGGGCGCCCGGCGGGGACCGGGCGCGGGCGGGCCGTCACGGGAGGTGCGCCGAGCACGGCCCGCAGCCGCCGCACGCGCAGCCGCAGGGCGTCGAGGAGCGCCACCGCGGCGACCTCGCCGCGGCGCATGAGCACCCAGGCGGCCGCGGCGGCGAGGACGTGGGCGAGGACCATGCCCGGCCCCTCGTGGGCGACCGGCGGAGCCGCCTCGAGGACGAGGACGGGGGCCGCGGCGGCGTGCCCGGTGTGGACCGCGTGCCCGGAGGCCTGCGCCACGGCGTGCGCCGTGCCCGAGGCCGCGAAGAGCAGGTGGTAGATGCCCTGGCTGAGCACCAGCCCCGCCAGCAGCGCCGAGCGCGAGAGCACCCGGCCGGCGAGGGCCATGCACAGGGGGCCGGAGAGCGCGAGGGAGAGCAGCACGAGCAGCGGCGCCGGGGCCTGGCCGCCGGCGACCGCGTGGGAGGCCACGGCGAAGGAGGTGGCGATGCCCGCCCCGGTCCAGCCGCGGGCGAGGCGCTGCGCGCGTGCGGTCACGCCCTCACCTCCCTGGGGTCCCGGCCGGACGGCCGGTGGTCCCATTATGCGCGGCGGTGCCGGGGCGGGACCAATCGGGCGGTGCGGACCGGCGGGCCCCGGCCGCCGCCGGGGCCCGCGGGAACGCCGAAGGGGCGGTTCCCGGTGGCCGGGAACCGCCCCTTCGGACGAAGCCGTGGTGCCCCGTGGGGCCGGCGGAGGACTACTTGCCGGAGACGGCGGCCTTGAGCTTGGAGCCCGCGGTCAGCTTGACGCCGTGGCCGGCCGGGATCTCGATGCTCTCGCCGGTCTGGGGGTTGCGACCGGTGCGCGCCGCGCGGTCGGTGCGCTCCACGGACAGCCAGCCCGGGATGGTGATCTTCTCACCGGCGGAGACGGACTCCTCGAAGACCTGGAAGAGCGCGTCCAGGACACCGTTGACGGCGGCGTTGGTGGTGCCGGCCTTCTCGGCGACCTCGGCGACGAGCTCACTGCGGTTCTTAGCCATGTTCTTGTCCTCCTGGACTCGGGGTCGTGGGGAAGCGCAGGTCCGGGGGCGGGCCGGCGCTCCTGCCAGTCGAAACTACCAGCTGGACTTGGAGATGCCCGGCAGTTCGCCGCGGTGGGCCATCTCGCGGAAGCGCACGCGGGAGATCCCGAACTTCTGGAGGGTTCCGCGGGGGCGGCCGTCGATCTGGTCGCGGTTGCGCACCCGGATCGGGGAGGCGTCGCGCGGCAGCTTCTGCAGGCCCAGGCGGGCCTCCTCGCGGGCCTCGGGGGTCGCGTTCTCGTCGACCAGGGTCTTCTTGAGCTCGGCGCGCTTGGCGGCGTAGCGCTCGACGACGACCTTGCGCTGCTCGTTCTTGGCGATCTTGGACTTCTTGGCCATGGGTCAGCGCTCCTCGCGGAAATCGACGTGCTTGCGGACGACCGGGTCGTACTTCTTGAGCACCATGCGGTCCGGGTCGTTGCGGCGGTTCTTGCGGGTCACGTAGGTGAACCCGGTCCCCGCGGTGGACTTCAGCTTGATGATGGGACGAACGTCCTTGTCCTTGGCCATGTCAGATCTTCTCCCCACGTGCGACGATGTCGGCGACGACCGCGTCGATGCCACGGGCGTCGATGACCTTGATGCCCTTGGCGCTGACGGTGAGCGTCACGTTGCGGCGCAGCGAGGGCACCCAGTAACGCTTCTTCTGGATGTTCGGGTCGAACCGGCGCTTGGTGCGGCGGTGCGAGTGCGAAATGCTGTGGCCAAAGCCCGGCTGAGCTCCGGTCACCTGGCAGTGCGCTGCCATAGTGTTCTCCTCCAATGTTGACGAAGCGACGGCACGCAGTGGGCGCCGCGGATGATGCATCACCTGCGGCAGGGCGTCCCGTCACCTTCAGGATTGCCACCGTTCGCCAACCGGGCCCTCTCGTGAGACCCGCGGCGCCAGCCGACGGGACCTCGCCACGATGAAGACGGTGAGGATCAAGGTGCCGGAAGGTGGACTCCACCACACGACAGCCTTAAATCCTAGGCCGGAGCGGGCTGGGCCGCAACTTGACGTCAGGCGTGAGCAGTCTGCCGGTCAGTCTACCCCCTGCCCGCCACCCCGCAAACCGGCGGCCGGGGCGCCCGGGCACGCCGCGGCTCAGCGGGGCGTGCCCGCGGGCTCCGGTCCGGCCGGGCGCACGGGGCGCGGGCTCAGCTCGGTCCACCGCGGGTACCGGGGCCGGAGGGCGTCCCCGGAGGAGGTCCCGCGCAGCCGGCGCCCGACCCAGGGCAGCAGATACTCCCGCGCCCAGTACAGGTCCTCCCGGAGCACGCCCGGCCGCGCCGTGACGGGCAGCCGCTCCGGCGGGGGCGTCTGCAGGCCGTGCTCGACGCCGAGCAGCTCCAGCATGCGGGCGGCGACGTACTCGTGGCCCGCCGGGGACATGTGCAGCCGGTCCACGGACCAGTAGCGCCAGTCCTGCAGGGCGCGCATCCGCCAGTAGTCGAGGACCAGGCACCCGTGCCGGTCGGCGATCTCGCGCACGTGCTCGTTGTAGAGGGCCTGCCGCGGGCGGGTCCAGGAGGTGGGCGCGTCCTTGCCGGGGTCGAAGGCGGTGAACAGCACCACCTGGGCCCCGGCGGCGCGCAGCCGGGCCACCGCCGCCGCGTAGTCGGCCATCAGGGCGTCGACGTCCACCCGGGGCCGGAGGGTGTCGTTGCCGCCGGCGTAGAGGCTCACCAGCGTCGGCTCCAGGGCCAGCGCCGGCTCGAGCTGCTCCTCGAGGATCCCGCGCAGCAGCCGGCCCCGGACCGCGAGGTTGGCGTAGCGGGTGCCGGGGTGGGCGGCCGTGAGCTGCTCGGCCACCACGTCCGCCCAGCCGCGCACCCCGTTGGGGCGGGCGGGGTCGGGGTCGCCGACCCCCTCGGTCATCGAGTCTCCCAGCGCGACCCAGCGCACCGGGTGCCGCAGCGGGCCCGGCGCCGTCGTCGCGCTCACCGCCCAGCCCCCGCGGGCCCGCCGGGACCCTCGGCCCCGGGGCCGTCCTCGGGGGCGGAGCGGTCGCGCGTGCGGGGCTGGCGCGGCTCGCCGACGTGCTGCAGGCGCGGATGGGTGCCGAGGGCCTCGTTGACGGCGCGCACGAGCGCGTTCGCCCGCGGGTTCTCGGGCAGGGTCTCGAGCAGCACGGGGTTGCCCTCGCCGTCGGCCAGCGGCACCCGCCAGTTGGGGTACTCGTCGCCGGTTCCGGGCTGGTTCTGCATCCGCCGCTCCCCCACCGCGTCCACGAGGGAGACGTTGAGCAGCAGCGCCGGCGAGCGCGCGAGCCACCGGTGCAGCGCCTCGATCCGGCCCTGCTCGTCCGTGGCCCGCCCCTCCGGCAGCAGCCCGGCGCGGGCCACGGCGCCGAAGAACGTCTCCAGCTGCCGGGCCGCCTCCGCGCGCTCCTCCTCGACGGGCCGGGCCAGCAGCCCCAGCTGCTCGCGCACGTCCACCTGGACGCCCTCGAGGAAGCCGGCGGTGGGCGGGAAGTCGTGGGTGTTGACGGAGGCCATGCTCAGCTCCCGGTACTCGGCGGGGTCCAGGGGCTCGCCGTCCTCGTCGAGCTCGAACCACAGGATCGAGGTGCCCAGCACGCCGCGCTCGGCCAGGTGCTCGCGCACCCACGGCTCGAGGGTGCCCAGGTCCTCGCCGACGACCACGGCCCCGGCCAGCTCCGCCTCGAGGGCGAGGATCCCGACCATGGCCTCGTGGTCGTAGTAGACGTAGGCGCCGTCCGAGGCCTCCCGGCCGTCGGGGATCCACCACAGCCGGTACAGGCCCAGGATGTGGTCCACGCGGATCCCGCCGGCGTGGCGGAAGATCGTGCGCAGCATGTCCCGCCACGGCCGGTAGCCGGCCTCGGCCAGGCGCTCGGGGTGCCACGGCGGCTGGGACCAGTTCTGGCCCTTCTGGTTGTACATGTCGGCCGGGGCGCCCACGCTGACGCCGAGGGCGAGGACGTCCTGCAGCGTCCAGGCGTCGGAGCCGTGCTTGTGCACGCCCACCGCGAGGTCGTGGATCACCCCGACGTCCATGCCGGCGAGGCGGGCGGCGCGCTGGGCGGCCTCGAGCTGCTCGTCGAGCAGCCACTGCATCCACACGTGGAAGTCGATGCGGCGGGCCAGCCGCTGCCGGGCCTCCGCCGCGTAGGGCGAGTCCGGGGTCGCGGCGCCGTCGCGCCACTCGGGGGCGTCCTTCCCCAGCTCCTCGCGCAGCGCGCACCACAGGCCGAAGTCCTGCAGGCCCTGCCCGCCCTCGGCCACGAAGCGGCGCAGCTGCTGCTGGCGGTGCGGGGAGCGGCGGACCGTGAACAGCAGCTCGAGGCTCTTGAGCTTCGCGGCGTAGGCCGTGTCCCGGTCGATCGTGGAGGTGTCGAGGTTCTCCTTGCGCTGGATGGCCGCGAGGGTGCTGACGACCTCGAGGTCGGCCGGGCGCAGGTAGGCGTACTCGGGGATCTCGGCGATGCGCAGGTACAGCGGGTTGAAGAACCGGCGGCTCGTGGGCAGGTACGGCGAGGGCTCGACCGGGGGGACGGGCTCGGCGGCGTGCAGCGGGTTGACGAGCAGGTAGTCGGCGCCCTGCTCCCCGGAGATCGCGGCGAGGCCCGCGAGGTCCGAGAGGTCCCCCACCCCCCACGAGCGCCCGGAGGTCACCGAGTAGACCTGGGCCATGTAGCCCCATCGGCGGCGGGAGTGGAGGCGGTCCGTGGTGGCCAGCCGGGCCGGGGTGACGGCCAGCGGCGCCGTGACGGGCCGGCCCCCCTCGACGTCCGGGCACTCGGCCCGCAGCTCGTACCAGCCGACGGGCAGGTCCTCGGGCACCTCGAAGGTGGCCCGGCCGACGAGCTCGCCGTCGACGTCGCGGGGGCTGCGCCAGCTCTCGGCCTGCGCCGCCGAGCGCGCGGTGCCGTCCTCGGCCACCACGGTCACCCGCACCGGGGAGCCGTGGGGGACGTGCACGGGGAAGCGGTCCCCGCGCCCGGCGACGGCGACGACGACGGGCGGCAGCGTCCGCCGCCACGGGGCGAGCTCCCGCTCGGCGAGGGCGGCCTCGACCGCGGCGTCGTCGGCGGCGTCCGCCCCGAGGGCGGTGAGGACGTCGCGGAGGGTGTCCTCCGGGACCTCGCGCTCCTGGCCGTCGAAGCCGGCGTAGGTGGTGGACACCCGGTGGGCCTCGGCGAGCCGGCGCAGCGCGTCGGGAGTGGTGGTGTGGGCCATGGGCCCCACTCTAACCAGTGCCCCCGGCGGTGCGCAGGCTGCTGACGATGCGGCCGCGCCGCCCCGCCCGGCTCAGCCGAGTCCCCGGGTCACGTCGATGACGAAGCGGTAGCGGACGTCGGAGGCGACCACGCGGTCGTAGGCGGCGTCGACGTCCTCCGCCCCGATCAGCTCGACCTCGGCCTCGACGCCGTGCTCGGCGCAGAACTCGAGCATCTCGCGGTGCTCCGGGATCCCCCCGACCATCGACCCGGTGAGCACCCGCTGCGGGCCCACGAGCGCGCCGGGGCGGACGCTGTAGGGCTCGGTGGGCAGGCCCACCGAGCACAGCACGCCGTTGACCCCGAGCAGGGACAGGTAGTCCTCGACGGACAGGTCGGCGGAGACCGTGTTGAGGATCAGGTCGAAGCGGCCCCGGTTGTCCTCGAACGTCGCGGGGTCCTTCGTCGCGAAGTAGTCGGTGGCCCCGAACGCGAGGCCGTCCTCCTGCTTGGACAGCGACTGGCTCAGGACGGTGACCTCCGCGCCCATGGCCGCGGCGATCTTCACCGCGACGTGGCCGAGCCCGCCCATGCCGAGCACGGCGACCTTCCGGCCGGGCCCGGCGCCCCAGCGCTTGAGCGGGGCGTAGGTCGTGATCCCGGCGCACAGCAGCGGGGCGGCGCGGGCCGGGTCGAGGGCCTCGGGCACGCGCAGCACGAAGTGCTCGTCGACCACGATCGCACCGCTGTAGCCGCCGCGGGTGGTGGTGCCGTCGGGCAGCGGGGTGTTGTAGGTGGCCACGACCCCCTCGGCGCAGAACTGCTCGAGGCCTGCCGTGCACTGCTCGCAGCGCCCGCAGGAGTCCACGAAGCAGCCGACGCCGACGACGTCGCCCGCGGCGAGGCCCTCGACCTCCTCGCCCACGGAGCGCACGCGCCCCACGATCTCGTGGCCGGGGGTCACGGGGTAGCGCGCCCCGCCCCACTCGTCGCGCACGGTGTGGATGTCGGAGTGGCAGATCCCGGCGTAGTCGATCTCGATCTCGACGTCGCGCGGGCCCACCGGGCGGCGCTCGATCTCGGTGCGGCGGAAGCCGGAATCGGCGGAGACGGCCTCGAGGGCGGGGACGGTGCTCATGCGGTGCTCCTTGGTTCGTCGGTGCGGTGCTGGTCGGTGGTGGTCGCCGGCGGTGCGGTGGTGCCCGCCGGCGCTGTCGTGCCGGTTCCCGGTGCGGCGCCGCCCGTCGGTGCGGCACCGTTCGTCGGCGCGGTGCGGCGCGGTCCGGGGCGCCCGCGCGGAGCGTTCGCCGGCCGAATGCTCCGGGCCCGGCTCACCAGGCCTGCGCCACCAGCTCGTAGGAGCGGGCGCGGACCTGCGGGTCGTGGGCGTAGCTGTTGAGCATCAGCTCGTCGGCGCGGGTGATCGCCACGACCTGCTCCAGGTCGGCGACGACCCGCTCGGGGGTGCCGACCGCGGAGACGGCCAGGTGCTGCTCGACCGTCGCGGCCTCCGCGGCGGTGAGCTCCACCCGGTCGGCCGGGGGCTGGAGGGGGCGGCGGTCGTTGCGGGCGATCCCGCGCACGAGCAGCTGGTGGGTCGTGAACTGCCGCCGGGCCTCCTCGTCCGTGTCGGCGGCCAGCACGTTCGCGGCGACCATCACGTGCGGGCGCTCCACCGTGGCGGTGGGCGCCCCCGCGTCGAAGCGCTGCCGGTAGAGGGCGATCGCGTCGAGGATCATGGCCGGGGCGAAGTGGGAGGCGAAGGCGTAGGGCAGCCCGAGGCGCGCGGCGACCTCGGCCCCGCCGGTCGAGGAGCCGAGGATCCACAGCGGCACGTCCGTGCCGCGGGCCACGGGGGCGCGCACGACCTCCTGCTCCTGGCCGCCGAACAGCCGCACGAGCCGGCGGATCCCGGCCTCGAAGTCGTCGTGGCCGGGGTGGCCGCGGCGCAGCTCGAGCGCCGTGCGCAGGTCGGTGCCGGGGGCCCGTCCCAGCCCCAGCTCGACCCGGCCCGGGTAGAGGTTCGCGAGGGTCCCGAAGGCCTCGGCCACGGCCAGGGGCGCGTGGTTGGGGAGCATGATCCCGCCCGAGCCGACCGCGATCCGCTCCGTCGCGGCCAGCGCCTGGCCGATGAGCACGGCGGTCGCCGAGGAGGCGAAGGCCTCCGTGTTGTGGTGCTCGGCGTACCACAGCCGCCGGTAGCCGGCGGCCTCCAGCCGGCGGGCGAGGTCGGTCGCCTCGCGCAGGGCGTCGGCGGCGGTGCGGCCCTCGGCGAGGGGGACGAGGTCGAGGGCGGACAGCGGGACGTGCGGGGCGTCGGGCACCAGGGGCTTCCTCCGGATCGGGACGGGGACGGGACGGGGTGGGTCCCGGTGGCGGCAACACCGCCGGGCGGTGGGGATATTCCGGGGCCGTCCGGCACGTCGGCCTGCTCACATCCGCCGCGCCGGCCCGCCGCGGTGGGGCACCATGGGACCATGACGTCCGCGCCGCACCCGGTCCCCGCCCCCGCCGCCGTCCCCACGGAGGCCTTCCCCGACCTCGCCGCTCCCGCCCCCGGCTGGTCCCCGGCGGGCGTGGTCTTCGACTGCGACGGCATCCTCATGGACACCGAGGCCGTCTGGGCCCGGGTCCAGCGCGAGCTGTTCGAGCGCCACGACCTGGCCTGGTCCGACGACGTCCAGCGCCGCATGATGGGCTGGTCCGCCGCGGACGTCACGGACGAGATCGTCCGCGCCGCCGGCGCCGACCGGGCCGCGGTCCACGCCGAGGTGCTGCGCACCGAGGAGGAGTTCCTCGACGGGCGCATCGAGCCGATCGAGGGCGCGGTCGAGACCGTGCGCGCGCTCGCCGAGCGGCTGCCCGTGGCCGTGGCCAGCAACTCCACCCGCACGATCCTCGGGGTCAAGCTCGAGACCGCCGGCTTCGCACCGCACCTGAGCACGTGGGTCTCCTCCGAGGACGTGGCGCGCGGCAAGCCCGCCCCGGACGTCTACGCGGAGGCCGTGCGCCGGCTCGGCCTGGAGCCGGCGCAGGTGCTCGCCGTGGAGGACTCCGTCATCGGCGCCACCTCGGCGCTCGCCGCCGGTCTGGTCGTGACCGCCGTGCCCTCGGTGCCGGACGGGGATCCCGTGCCCGGCCACCTGGTGGTGGCCTCCCTCACCGACCCGGTGTTCCGGGCGCTGCTGGAGCGCTGGGTGGGCTGAGCGCCCCGCCGTCGTCGGCCCCGGACGCGGATCCCGCCCGGACCGGCAGGCCCGGGCGGGGCCGCCTCGCCCGCGGTGGACGGCGCGTGCTCAGCGGTTCCAGAGCCCGTAGGTCTGGGCCAGCTCCGAGACCTTGCGGGCGCGGGCCAGGCGCGGGAGGTAGCTGCCGTCCCCGACCGTCGCCCCGGCGTCGTGCTTGGCGATCAGCTCCCGGGCCCAGGTGATCTCCTGGTCGCTGGGGGCCAGCGCCCGGTTGATGCCGTCCGTCTGGGCCGGGTCCAGGCACAGCTTGCCGGTCATGCCCATGGAGTGGGTGACCTCGCACGCCGCGGCGAGCTCCTCCCCCGCGGCGCCCACGCTGGGGCCGTCGATCGGCCCGGGCAGCTCGCCGACGCGGGAGGCGACCACGAGCGTGGAGCGCGCGAAGGCCAGCGCCATCGGGTCCGCGCTCGTGCCGGTGTCGCGGCGGAAGTCGCCGACCCCGAAGGCCAGGCGGAAGACGCCCGGGGCGCGGGCGATGTCGTTGGCGTTGACCAGGCCCACGGCGGACTCGATGAGCGCGACCACGGGGGTGCCGGCGGCGGCCATCATCGCGGTCTTCGTGATGTGGTCGGGGTGCTCGGTCTTGGCGAGCACGATCCCGCGCAGGTGCTCGACGCGGCTGAGCGCAGCGAGGTCCTCCTCCCAGTACGGGGTGGAGATGTCGTTGATCCGCACCCACGCGCTGGCCCCGGCGTTGAGGGCCTCGACCACGTCGTGCCGCGCCTGCTCCTTGCCCTCGGCGGGCACGGCGTCCTCGAGGTCGAAGATCACCGAGTCGGCCTCCGAGGCCAGGGCCGCGGGGAAGGCGGAGGGGTCGGTGGCGGAGACGAGCAGCCACGAGCGCGAGAGGCGGGCGGGCAGCGCGGCGGCGCGCTGGTTGCGGTAGGGGGACACCGTGGTCCTTTCGGGGAGGTGCGGACGGATCGGCCCGGCCGGACGGCGCCGGCCGGGCTCCGGAGCTGACCAGTCTAGGCCGCTCCCGCCCCGCGTGCCCGCGGGGCCCGGCGCGGGCCCCGCCGGGCTCAGGCCGGCAGCGGGGTGTGCGCGGGCGCCACGCGCTCGGCCTCCGGCACGGGCCCGGGTGCGGTGCCCTCGCCGAACGGGGAACCGCCCAGGGACTCCCGCCCGTGCGGGTCGAGCCAGTTCTCCAGCGCCGGGCCCGCCGGCACGATCTGCGAGGGGTTGATGTCCTCGTGGACCACGTAGTAGTGCTGCTTGATCTGCTCGAAGTCGACCGTGTCCCCGAAGCCGGGCGTCTGGAACAGGTCGCGGGCGTAGGCCCACAGGTTCGGCATCTCGGTGAGCTTGTGGCGGGAGCACTTGAAGTGGCCGTGGTAGACGGGGTCGAAGCGCACGAGCGTGGTGAACAGCCGCACGTCCGCCTCGGTGATGTGCTCGCCCATGAGGTAGCGGCGGGTCGCGAGCCGCTCCTCGAGCCCGTCGAGCGCGGCCCACAGGCGGGCGTAGGCCTTCTCGTAGGCCTGCTGGGACCCGGCGAAGCCGCACCGGTACACGCCGTTGTTGACCTCCGTGTACACGTGGTGCATCACCTGCCGCATCTCCTCCTCGAGCGCGGCGGGCCACAGGTCGGGCGCGCCCTCGCGGTGGTGCTCGGTCCACTCCTTGGCGAAGTCCTCGGTGATCCGCGGGAAGTCGTTGGTGACCACCTGGCCGGTCGCGATCTCCACGACCGCGGGCACGGTGATGCCCCGGGGGTAGTCGGGGAAGCGGGCGAAGTACGCCTGCTGGAGCCGCTCGATCCCCAGCACCGGGTCCTTCCCGCCGGGGTCGAGGTCGAAGGTCCACGAGCGGGCGTCGTGGACGGGTCCGGGCAGACCCACCGAGACGGCGTCCTCGAGGCCCAGCAGCCGCCGCACGATGAGCGTGCGGTTGGCCCAGGGGCAGGCCCGGGCGGCGACCAGGCGGTACCGGCCGGCCTCCACCGGCCAGGCCCTGGCCCCCTCGGGCAGCTGCGCCCGGGCGGGGTCGCGGACGATCCGGTCCTCGATGTAGGCGGTGTCGCGGGTGAACTCCTCGCCCGGGTGCACGTAGGCCCCTGCCGTGCTGTGCTGGGAGTCCTTGGTGCTGCGCTCTGACATGATCGCTCCTGGGGGTCTCGGGTGGGGTCGGACGGGCGGCGGACCCCAATTTTGATGATATGTCACCAATGGCACGGGCGCCAGGGGCGGACGTCGGAGCCGCGGTCTACAGTGGAGACGATCCCATCCCCGACACCCCCGGACCACCCGCCATGAGCACCCACGGCCACGAGCCCGAGTACGGCCAGCGCCTCGGCCCCGAGCAGCTCGCCGCCCGCGCCGCGGCACGCCCCGCCGCACCGCGCACCACCTCGCCCCGGGCCGCCCGCCGGATGGTCCGCGGACTGTCCTTCACGCTCGTGCTGCTGGGCCTGCTGCTCGGGGCGGGGCTGGCCGCCGCCGGCGCGGGCCGGTGGGCGGCGGCAGGACTCCCGCTCGTGCTCGCCGGCGCCGCCGGCTTCACCGCCGTCCAGGCCCAGCTGCACCCCGCCCTGCGCGATCCCGGCACCGCCCCCCTGCGCTCGCGCTCGAAGCTGTGGCTGATCCCGGCCGCCCTGCTGGCGGCCGGCGCGGCCTGCCTCGCAGCCGTCTTCGCGGTGGGCCCGGCCCCGGCCGGCACCCCGGAGGGGGCGCTCGCGGAGCAGTGGGTGAGCGTCCTCGTCGTCTCGGGCGCCACGCTCGTCGTGGCCGCGGGACTGGGCGCCGGGCTCGTGGCGACGACCTCGTTCACGCGCCCGGACGACGACGACGACTCGCCGCTGCGCCCGACCGGCTACGCCGAGGCGCTGCGGCGGCGGCCGGCCGCCTCCGCGGCCGAGCTCTACGACCCGGGGTGGGTCTCCCGCGCGCAGCGCCACGGCCGCCGGGACGACCGCGGCACGGGCCCGGCCGGCGGGCCGGATGGGCAGTCACCGGATCAGGGTGGGCCGCAGGACCCGGCTTGACGATTGTTGATACGTCAATATAATATGAGGCCTTCCCCGACCCGAGGAGAGTCCCGCATGAGCCCGCCCGCATCCGCCGAGCCCGCAGACGTCGACTGGCTCAGCGACGAGGAGCAGCGCGTGTGGCGCGCGTTCCTGGCCCTCTCGCGCGGCATGGCCACGGCGATCGACCGCCAGCTCACCCGGGACAGCTCGCTCTCCAGCTCCGAGTACGAGGTCCTCGTCCTGCTCTCCGAGAGCCCCACGGGCGTGGTGCGCTCCCGCGACCTGCTGCACGGGCTCGGCTGGGAGCGCAGCCGGCTCTCCCACCTGCTCTCGCGGATGGCCCGGCGAGGGCTGCTCGAGCGCCTGACCTGCGACACCGACGCCCGCGGGCTCGACGTCCGGCTCACCGCCGAGGGCCGTCGCGCCATCGAGGCCGCCGCGCCGGGACACCTGGAGACGGTGCGTGCGGCGCTGATCGACCAGCTCGCCCCCGAGGAGATGGACGCACTGCTGTCCGTGGCGCACAAGGTGCTGCCGCGCCTGCGCGAGCTGGGCCTGGCCTGACCCGATCCGCACCCCGCCGCCCCTGGGCGCGGGGTCCCGCGGTGGCGGCGGCCCCCGCGGGCGACGGCGCCGGCGTGGGCACTCGCGGCAGGCGTGGGATCTCGCGGAACCGGCCGGGGCGTGCGGGCATGGGACGGGCCCTGCCGCATGGGGGGATCGGCAGGGCCCGTCAGGCGTCCCTATCGGGGGAACGGGACACCGGGTCGCCGGCAGGAACCATCCGGGTGCCGATGGGGGGATCGCACCCGGGCCAACGCCGGCGACACCTTTACTTTAGACGCAGGGTGGTGCCCGGGCAAGCTGGTCGGTGAATTTTCATATTCTGTTAACCAGCGCGGGCGGGCGGTGGTCCCGCGGCCGCAACCGCGGGACCACCGCCCGCCGACAAGGGCCGATGCCGGCCCGGGGGCCGGACTACTTGGTCTGGCCCTCCTTGGCGAGGACGTAGTCGTAGACGACCTCCTCGCCGGCCCCGCCGTCGGTGCGCGGCTTCGGGTCGAGCATCAGCTCGGGCTTGACCGCCGAGGCGATGTCGTCCTCGTTGTGCGGGTCGCCCGGGAAGTACAGCTGCTGGGTGACCAGCTGGTGGCCCGGGGCCGAGACCTTGATGTGGATGTGCGCCGGGCGCCAGGCGTGCCACCCGGCCGCGGCGATCAGCTGCCCGCAGGCCCCGTCGGTGGGGATCTGGTAGGGGGCCGGGCGCATCGTGTTGATCTCGAAGTAGCCGTTCTCGTCGGCCTTCACGGTCCCGCGGAACAGCCACTCCGGCAGCCCCGGGGCGTACTGGGAGTAGAACCCGGCCGCGTCGGCGTGCCAGATCTCCACCTGGGCGTCCTTGATCGGGTTGCCCTCGGTGTCGGTGAAGTGGCCCTTGAACAGCAGCGGGGTGCCCTCCTCGTCCTCGCGCATCTGGAGCGTGGCCGGGGTGGGCAGCACCGGGGAGTCCGGGACGTAGTAGGGGCCCTCGATGGTGCCCACCGCGCCGGGGCGCTCGGCGGAGTTGACGTCCTCGATGGTGTGCTCCAGCCACACGTCCAGGAACAGCGGCCACTCGCCGTCGGCGCCGACCTTGATCAGCCACGCCTTGAGCGCGTTGTACTCCTCGTAGGTGACCTGGTGCTCCACGGCGATGTCGTTGATCGCCTTGATCGCCGCGCCCGCCAGCAGCGACACGCGCTCC